>CAWFRB010000030.1:0-15988 GCA_963818105.1 uncultured Actinomycetota bacterium
GGCGTTTCCTGTCACCGGGGGCGGGCGAAGCCTTGGCCGCACCGGCACGGGCAGGCCTGCGTCAGAAGAGCGTTTCCTCGGCCTCGGGAACGATTCCCTCGAGCCGCAGCAGGAACAGCTTGCGGTCAAGGCCTCCGGCGTACCCGGTCAACGAGCCGTCGGCACCGATCACCCGGTGGCACGGAACGATGATCGAGACGGGGTTGCGGCCGTTGGCGGTTCCCACCGCACGCGTCAGCTTCACGTCGCCGAGGTCCAGCGCCAGCTCGCCGTAGGAACGGGTCTGCCCGAACGGGATCCTGGCCAGCTCGGCCCAGACCCGCCGCTGGAATTCGGTGCCGGCGGCATCGAGCGGGACGTCGAACGTGGTGCGTTGGCCGGCGAAGTACTCGCGCCAGCTCGTCGTGCGGCCTGGGCGATGAACGGATCTTCGTCCGGGCCCTCCAGCTTCCCGCCGAGGGCCTCGGATGCCGGCGGGTGCGAGTGGTCCTGCATGTAGATGCCTGTCACGCCCCGCTCGTTCGCGGCGATCGTCAGCGGCCCGATGGGCGAATCGACCACCGCATGGCAGGGCGTCCGGCCGCTCAGCCAAAGATGCCCCGCAGGGCACCGGCGAACGTCGGGTGCTCGAACTCGAACCCGGCGGCCTCCAGCACCTCGGAGGTCACGTGCCTGCCGGTGGTCCCCAGCGCGGGATCGGTGTGCAGCAGCACGGCGCCAGCGGCCAGCACCGGCTTGGGGGTGGGCAGGCCGATCTTCTTCAGGACCCCGGGGGCCACGCGGGCCCGCAGCAGCGACATCATCTCGGTGTTGCGCACCGGATGCGGTGCGGCAAGGTTGATGACGCCCGCCGGCAGCGCGGTGCCTTCCTCGAGGCCCAGGCAGGCGCGCACGATGCGCAGCCAGTCGGCCAGGTGGATCCAGCTCACCCACTGCCGGCCGCCGGCCACCGGTCCGCCCAGCCCGGCCTGCGCCAACAGGCTGAGCCTGTCCACCAGCGGGCTTTCCTGCTCGAAGACCAGCGAGGTGCGCAGGATGTTCACGCGTTCGGCGTTGGCGCCGGCCACTGCTTCCTCCCACGGCCTGGCCACGCCGGTCATCTGGGGCAGCGCCCGGGAGCCGACGGGCAGCGGCGAGGATTCGGTGAGCCGTTCCTCGCCGGCGTCGGCAAAGATCGCGGTGGTGCTCGACTGCAGGAAGGCGGCCAGCGGGCGGGGCAGCGCGGCGCTTGCCTCCACGAGCGCCCGGGTCGAATCCACCCGGGAGGAACGCAGCCGCTTGATGTTTTCCGGCGTCGGCGGCAGGTCCACCAGCTCGCCGGCAAGGTTCAGCACCGCGGTCGGGCGGCCCTGCGCATACAGGGCGCCGGCCCACGGCCCCTGGTTCCTGCCCGTCCCACGGCAGCTGCCGGTAGGGGCTTTCCTTGCGCACGCTGCGGGTGAGGATGGTGACCTGGTGCCCGCGGCAATGCAGGTCGGCCGCCGCGCGGCTGCCCAGGAAACCGTGGCCTCCGGCGATCACCACGCGCAGGTCCTGCGTGTCGGTGCCGCCGGCCAGGGTGTAGAGCCTGGCGCAATTCTGCGCGAAGTTCGCGGCGATCGGCTTGGCCGCGGTCTGTGCAAAGAGCGGGGAGGCGAGCCCGGAGACGGAGACGAGCTGGGTCAGCTCGCAGCCGCCGGAAACCTCGCGCAGCGACCAGCGCACCAGCAGGTAGCCGCCGGGCTGGGGCTGCCGCCAGGTCAGGCTGGAGCCCTCGTCGACCCGGGTGATGACCGCAGGCGGGGCCGTCCTGGCGTGGATCGGGCCGATGACGTCACCGGCGGGCACCAGGTCGAGCTCGGTGCCGGCCGTCGCGGGTTGCGTGCGCGGGTCCAGCCGCGCGATGGCGAGGTTCCATTCGGGAACCCGGGCGGGATCCCTCAGCACCTCCCACAGGGCGGAAACGGGGAGGGCGAAGAACTGTGTCTGTGTACGCTGCCAAGCCATGGGTTCAGCTTAGCCACTTCCGGGGGCCCGTTTGAACGGGCCGCCCGGAAGCATGGCCTGATCAGGCCTTGGTGACGAACTCGGAGAGCGCGCCGAGCTGCGCCACGCGCACCTCCGGGTCCACGTACATCATGTGCCCCGCCGCGTAGTAGTAGTGGCTGAAGCGGGCGCGTGCGGCGGCCGGGATCTCCAGGTGCGCCCACACGTACTCGGCCGCGAAGTGCGGGGTGGCGCCGTCGTGGTAGCCGTAGTCCACGTGCACGCGCAGTTCCGGGATGTCGATGAGCAGGCGCTCCAGGTCGCGGGTGACGTCGACGGGCTTGCCCTCGAAGGTCTCGTAGCTCCAGGGGTGCACCCGGCCGGTGAGCACCTCGTAGGGCAGGTCCGACTCGTAGCCGAGCTCGGCGCGCACGTAGTGGTTGATCGCCGCGGCGTAGGGCGGGGTGATGGCGCGCAGCGACGGGTCGTCCCAGGTGTGGGATTCCTGCAGGCGCGGCGGCACGCCGGTGAAGCGGCCGTCGATGCGCCCGACCATCAGGCCCTTCTCGCGCAGCAGCTCGGTGGCGAACTCCATGTAGTCCCAGCGCAGGTTGGTGCGGCGGATGAAGGCCTCGGAGAGCGTGGTGAGCTCGGCCAGGTGCTTGACCGCCCCGTCGAACTTCCGCTTGGACAGCCGGCTGCCCAGGTGCAGGGCCACCACGTAGTCGCCCGCGGCGTAGTCCTCGGCGTCGCGGATGATCTCATCCAGCGGGCGGTTGCCGTGCCGGCCGTGGTAGTGGGCGATCGCCGCGTAGGTGGGCAGGTGCAGCGCATAGGGGGTGTCGTTGCCCGGCGCGAAGTCCAGCGTGGACATGTTCAGCACCGTGGAGATCAGGCCCAGGCCGTTCACGGCCATGCCGTGCGCCTCGTGCAGGCGGCGGGCCACGGCCACGGCGCGCATGGTTCCGTAGGATTCGCCGACGAGGTACTTGGGGGAGAGCCAGCGCTGGTTGCGGGTGACCCAGAGGCGGATGGCCTCGGCGATCAGGTCGCGGTCCGCGATGAAGGAATGGAACTCGTCGGTCTTGCCGCCCTCGACGACGCGGGAGAAGCCGGTGTTCACCGGGTCGATCATCACCACGTCGGCGTGCTCCAGCAGGGACTCGGGGTTGTCGATCACGCCGTACGGCGCCGGCGTCATGTTCCCGACGTCGCCCGAGTCGACGATGCGCGGGCCCAGCAGGCCCATGTGCAGCCAGAGGCTGGCCGATCCGGGGCCGCCGTTGAAGGCGAAGACCACCGGGCGGCGGTTGATGCTCGGCGGGCCGCTCGGCTTCTTGGCCCGGGCCTTGCCGGCGGCGGTTGTCGCGGCCGGGGCCTCGGGCTCGTCCGCGGTGTAGGAGATCATGAAGATCTCGGCCTTGGGCTTGAATCCGTCGGTCTTGCCTTCGGCATCCTCTTCCCGGCGCAGCACCATCCGGCCGGTGGTGCTGGTGTAGCGCAGGCCCGAGGCGCTGCGGTGCTGGCGGGTGACAAAATCGTCCACGACTTCGGGTTTTTCGGCGGTCATGGAGGCGGCAGGGGATGAGGCAGGAACATCAGGCATGGGAAGAGCCTACAGCGCTGTTGGCGGCAAATCCTGACTCGGGGAATTCCCGGCAAAGACGGGGCAAATTCCCAATTCGGTGGCCTAAAGCCGACTGCTGTGCGGTGCCATGCCGGGGCGTCCGAAACACCGCCGATTTCAACCCGTCGCGCGGGCCGTTTCAGCCCTGCGGCCGGCCGCCGTCGTAGGGGGTGGCAGGAGGAGCCGGCGGCGGGTTCATCGGTGCGCCGGGGTAGGGATTCTGGACCGAGCTTGGGCCCGGTGCGCTGCCGCCGGCCAGACGAACCAGGTCGCCGGTGTGTTCCGCCGTGCGGATCGTGGCAAGCAACGATTCCAGGCCCATGCGGGCCAGCGCCAGGTAAATGATGACGAACAGCGGGCCAACGATCAGCAGCACAAAGATGCCGAACAGCGGATTTCTTGATGCGAACGCCGCGATGACAAACGAGAGGTATGCCAAGGCCAAGCCCGCGGTGATCAGGATGTAGACGATCTTGACGATCTTTGGTGTCACGAAACTATCGAAGTTGAAATCAAAAAGCTCTTTCATGAACATGTCCCTCATTTCGACCAATGTTGAATCGAGCGATGATTGCCCGCCCAGTCAAACACGCAAGGGGTGCCCGCGTGAAGGGCAGAAACGAAGGCGAACCGACGCGGCCGAGCCGCCGCAAGGGCACGAAAAAGCGGGGCGGTTCATCATGGATGAACCGCCCCGCTTTTTGGTCAGGCCGGGTGGCTAGACGGTTGCTTCAACGTACGGTGCGTTTTCGGAAACTTCCTTCTCCATGGCGGAGAATTCTGCTTCGATCGTCTCGTTGTGCTTGTAGGTCATGCGCGAAACGACGACGGCGACCAAAAGGTTCAGCAGGAAGCCGGGAACGATCTCGTACATGGCATCGTGCAGGACCGTGATGTTGCCCCAGACGAAGACGGTGGCGGCACCGGTGATCATGCCGGCAAGCGCGCCGGTCGAGGTGAGCTTGCGCCAGTAGAGGCTCAGCAGCACGATCGGGCCGAATGCGGCACCGAAACCGGCCCAGGCGAAGCCGACCAGGTCCAGGATGCTGGAGTCCCGGTTCAGCGCCAGCACCGAAGCGACGACGGCTACGACCAGCACGCCGGAGCGGCCCAGGGCCACCTCGCGCTTGGGGGAGAGCTTCTTGCCCGCGATGTTGTAGAGGTCCTCCACCAGGGCGGAGGAGCAAACGATCAGCTGCGAGGACATGGTGGACATGATGGCCGCCAGCACCGCGGCCAGCACCAAGCCGGCAACGAACGGGTGGAAGAAGATCTGGCTCAGCAGCAGGAAGACCGTTTCCGGGTCCTTGATTTCCTTGGCCGGGTCGCCGGCGAAGTAGACGATGCCCACGAGTGCGGTGACGATCGCGCCGAGGGCGGTCAACGCCATCCAGCCGATGCCGATGCGGCGGGCGGTCTTGGCCTCGCTGGGGGTGCGCAGCGCCATGAAGCGCACGATGATGTGCGGCTGGCCGAAGTAGCCAAGGCCCCAGGCCGCGGTGGAGAAGATCGCGACGGCGGCAAGGAAGCCGTTGGTGCCGTTGAAGCTGGAGAACAGGTTCAGCGCGTCAGGGTTGACCGCGGCCAGCTTGGTGGTGAAGTCGCCGATGTTGCCCATCTGGATGACGGCAACGATCGGCACGGCAATCAGGGCCGCGAACATCAACAGGCCCTGGGCCACGTCGGTGAGGGTTGCACCCAGGAATCCGCCGAAGAGCGTGTAAAGCAGGGTGATGCCGACGACGATGAACATGCCGGTGAAGTAGTTCCAGCCGAAGGAGGACTCGAAGAACTTGCCGGCGGCGACCATGCCGGAGGAGACGTAGAACGTGAAGAACGCCAGGATGATCAGCGACGCCGCGATGCGCAGGAAGTGGCTGTTGTCCTTGAGGCGCTTCTCGAAGAAGCTCGGGATGGTGATCGCGTTCTGGGCGACCTCCGTGTAGGAACGCAGGCGCGGGGCAACGAACTTCCAGTTCAGCCAGGCACCGATGGTCAGGCCGATCGCGATCCAGGCCTCGATCAGGCCGTTGAGGTAGATCGCGCCGGGCAGGCCCATGAGCAGCCAGCCGGACATGTCGGAGGCGCCGGCGGAAAGGGCGGCGACCCCTGGCTTCAGGCCGCGGCCCGCGAGCATGTAGTCGTCGATGTTGTTGGTGCGCTTGTAGGCGAAGTAGCCGATGGCCAGCATCGCCGCCAGATACACGGCAATGGCTATCAGCTGGAAAGCTTGTTCAGACATGGGGACCTCGTGAATGTGGTGCGTACCGGGAAATGAATGATCTCTCGGCAAGTTGCACTGCTCCCCAGCACCTGCCGGGCGTGCACAACGAAGTTTCGAGTATGACAGCAAAATTGCGTGCGGCGTGATCCCAAAAGCCCCCGCGTTATCTTCCTGTGACAAGCATTACAGGGGTAGGGAGGTGCTGTCCTGCGTCGTGGGCAGGCCACCTGCTTGCTCGTGCAGGGCCCTGCGCACGGCGATCAATCCGGGGTGCTGCGCCGAGGAGTGCCGCATGGCCGTGAAGATGGTTCGCTGCGGCGCACCGGGCAGATCGACGATGCGCAGATCGAGCTTGCGCGCCGCCCACACCAGGTCCGGAAGCAGGGCGACGGCGTTGCCCGATTCCACCAGTCGAACGTGCGCCTGGAGGTCGGCCGTTTCGTAGCGGACATCGGGCTCGAAGCCGGCCGATCGGCAGACCTGTTCGGCCCAGTGCCGGGAGGCCGCGCCGTGCGGTTCCATGACCCAGGGCAGGCCCGCGGCGGCCTCGATCGAGGAGACGTGGTGGAACTCCTCGGGCATCGCCTCGTTGCGCCCGGGCAGGGCCAGCCGGATGGCGTCGTGGGCGAGGATCCTGCGGTCCAATTCGGCATAGTGCGGCGCCGCGTGTCCGGGGTATTGTTCCGCTACGACTAGGTCAAAGTCGCGCGCCCAGGTTTCGTGCAGGGCCGTTTCCGGTTCGTGCTGGACCATCTCCACGCGCAGGTGCGGATAGTCCTGGCGCAACTGCCTGAGCATCGAGGGAATCAGCGAAAGCACCGCCGTCTGGAACACCGCCATGCGGACCGTCCCGGCGATCTCCGGTTGGGTCGAGGCGAGGTCGGCCTCGGCCCGTTCCATGGAGTCCAGCAGCTCATCGGTGTGGGCCACCAGGACCTCCGCCTGCGGGGTGAGTTGAAGCCGCCGACCGACCTTGCGCAGCAGCTGCACCCCGGTCTCCTTTTCGAGCAGCGAAAGCTGCTGGGAGATCGACGAGGGACTATAGCTCAAGGCGTCGGACACCTCGGCGATCGTCCCGCGGATGCTGAGCTCGCGCAGCAGGCGCAGACGGCGGATTTCAAGCATTGTGCCTCCGGGGGTGTGGGGAAGATCTCGGTGATTCTTCATTGGCGGGAACACCCCAAGAATACATTGGGAAAGCCGAAGGAAAACCTTCGGGTTTGTTCACTTTTGCTGAAGGTATGGTTGGGGTCATACTGGCTTGTGAACTCGTCCGCCCGCATCCTCTCTGGTGTGCTCCCGGCAGGCGCGTAATCGATAAATATCTCATCTTCCAAGGAGAAGCAGCCGTGTCCCTCGAGACCTCGCATGCGCGCATTGTGCCCCCGGCACTAGCAGCCGATGGCACCCCCCTGGCCCGTCCCCAGGACCTGGCCGATGAAACCATCAAGCTGGTGCGCCACTGGCTCACCGAGGGTGCAAAGGTTCCGGTTGACGCCTCCGCCGCGCAGCTTGCCGGCGTGCTGAAGGATCCCAACGGCCTTGACTTCACCGTCGGCTTCGTCGACGGCGTCATCCGTCCCGAGGACCTGAAGGTTGCCGCCCGCAACCTCAAGGCCCTGGCCCCGAAGGTTCCTTCCTTCCTGCCTTGGTACATGAAGTCCGCAGTTGCACTCGGCGGCTTCATGGCCCCGATCATGCCGGGCGTCGTTGTCCCGATCTCCCGCAAGGTCTTGCGCGAAATGGTCGGCCACCTGATCATCGACGCCACCGATGCCAAGCTCGGTGCCTCGATCTCCAAGATCAAGAAGGAGGGAATCGACCTCAACGTCAACCTCCTGGGTGAAGCCATCCTCGGCCAGGGCGAAGCCGCCCGCCGCCTCGAGGGCACCCACAAGCTGCTGTCCCGCGACGACGTCGACTACGTCTCCATCAAGGTTTCCTCCACGGTTGCCCCGCACAACCACTGGGCCTTCGACGAGGCCGTCGAGCACATCATCGAGAAGCTCGTCCCGCTCTACCGCTTGGCCGCCACCTCGGCACCCAAGAAGAAGTTCATCAACCTGGACATGGAAGAGTACAAGGACCTGGACCTGACCATTGCGGTCTTCACCCAGATCCTTGACATGGAGGAGTTCCGCGACCTGGAGGCCGGCATCGTGCTGCAGGCCTACCTGCCGGACGCCCTCTCCGCCATGATCCACCTGCAGGAATGGTCCGCCAAGCGCACCGCCATCGGCGGCGCACCGATCAAGGTCCGCGTCGTGAAGGGTGCAAACCTTCCGATGGAGCAGGTCGAAGCCGACCTCCACGGCTGGCCGGTTGCCACCTGGAACACCAAGCAGGACTCGGACACCTCCTACAAGTCGGTCCTGGACTACGCACTGCGCCCGGGCCACGTCGAGAACGTGCGCATCGGCATCGCCGGCCACAACCTCTTCGACGTTGCACTTGCCTGGTTGCTGGCACAGTCCCGCGGCGTGACCGCAGGCATCGAATTCGAAATGCTCCTGGGCATGGCCACCGGCCAGGCCGAGGCCGTCCGCAAGGACGTCGGATCGCTGCTGCTCTACACCCCGGTTGTACACCCGGGCGAGTTCGACGTGGCCATCGCCTACCTGATCCGCCGCCTCGAAGAGGGCGCGAGCCAGGAAAACTTCATGTCCGCAGTCTTCGAACTGGACAAGAACGAGGCCCTGTTCGAGCGCGAAAAGAACCGCTTCCTCGCATCGCTGGCCGACCTTGACGACAAGGTCCCGGCTCCGCACCGCATCCAGGACCGCAACATCGTCGACGAGGTCGAGGTTGGCGCCAAGCTTGCCGGCCTGGCCAACGGAACCCTCGACTTCGAGAACACCCCGGACACCGATCCGGACCTTCCGGGCAACCGTGCCTGGGGCCGCGAAATCGTGAACAAGATGGTTGGCTCCACCCTGGGTGCCGAGTCCGTGGCCGCTGCCATGATCCACACCGAGGACGAGCTGAACAAGGTCGTCGAGACCGCCGTTGCAGCCTCCGATTCGTGGGTTGCCATGGGCGCTGCCGCCCGTGCCGCCATCCTGCACCGCGCAGGCGTCACCCTTGAGGCCCGCCGCGCCGAGCTGCTCGAGGTCATGGGCTCCGAATGCGGCAAGACCCTGGACCAGGGTGACCCGGAAGTTTCCGAGGCCATCGACTTCGCCCACTACTACGCACAGCGTGGTCTTGAGCTGGAGAACGTTGCAGGCGCCACCTTCGTTCCGTCGAAGCTGACCGTTGTCACCCCGCCGTGGAACTTCCCGGTTGCCATCCCGGCCGGCTCGACCCTGTCGGCCCTGGCCGCGGGTTCCTCCGTCATCATCAAGCCTGCCGGCCAGGCAGCCCGCTCCGGCGCGGTCATGGTCGAGGCCCTGTGGGAAGCCGGCGTGCCGCGCGATGTCCTGCAGATGGTCCAGCTCTCCGAGCGCGACCTGGGCACCGAGCTTGTCTCGCACCCGGCCGTCGACCGCCTGATCCTCACCGGTGGCTACGAGACCGCGCAGCTCTTCCGTTCCTTCCGCAAGGACCTGCCGATGCTGGCAGAGACCTCCGGCAAGAACGCGCTGATCGTCACCCCGAACGCCGACCTTGACCTCGCGGCCAAGGACCTGGCGGCATCGGCCTTCGGCCACGCCGGCCAGAAGTGCTCCGCCGCCTCGCTGGTGGTTCTGGTTGGTTCGGCTGCCGAATCCAAGCGCTTCCACAACCAGCTCATCGACGCCGCCCGCTCGCTGAAGGTTGGCTACCCGCAGGATCCGCAGACCCAGATGGGCCCGGTCATCGAGGCCGCACAGGGCAAGCTGCTCCGCGGCCTGACCGTCCTGGGTGAAGGCGAAAAGTGGGTTCTCGAGCCCAAGCAGCTCGATGACTCCGGCAAGCTCTGGAGCCCGGGCGTACGCTCCGGCGTCAAGCGCGGTTCCGAGTTCCACCTGACCGAGTACTTCGGCCCGATCCTCGGCGTCATGACCGCGGACACCCTGGAAGAAGCAGTGGCGATCGTCAACGACATCGACTACGGCCTGACCTCCGGCCTGCACTCGCTGGATTCCGATGAGATGGCTTACTGGCTGGAGAACATCCAGGCCGGCAACCTCTACATCAACCGCGGCACCACCGGTGCAATCGTTCAGCGCCAGCCGTTCGGCGGCTGGAAGAAGTCGGCCATCGGTGCAGGCACCAAGGCCGGCGGACCGAACTACCTGGTGGGCATGGGCTCCTGGGAAGACGCCCCGCTTGCCAAGTCCGGCATCCTCTCCGCTTCGGCATCGGCGCTGTTCAACGCAGCACGCACCGCAGGCCTCGAAGAAGCCGACCTCACCTGGCTCGAAGCTGCCCTGGCATCGGACAACGATGTCTGGATCAACGAGTTCAACACCGCCAAGGACGTTTCCGGCCTGCACGCAGAGCGCAACGTCTTCCGCTACCGCGCCCTGCCGGTGACCGTTCGCTTCGAGGGTGAAACCTCGGGCCACGGCATCGCCGAGCTGGTTCGCGTTGTTGCCGCAGGCATCGCCGCCGGTTCCCGCGTCACCGTTTCCTCCGCAGTCGAGGTTCCGGCCGCGATCCGCACCGTCCTGACCGAATCCTCGGCCACCGTCGTGGTTGAAGACGCACAGGCATTCGGCGCCCGCGCCGCCCGCCTTGCAGCCAAGACCGGCCCGGACTCCGCAGCCCGCATCCGCCTCATCGGTGGCTCGATCACCGATGTCGCCGAGGCAACCAACGGCAAGCCGGATGTTGCGATCTACGCCAACAACGTGGTCTCCGCCGGCCGCGTGGAAATGCTGACCTTCCTGCACGAGCAGGCCGTCTCCATCACCGCGCACCGCTTCGGTACCCCGAACCACCTGAGCGATTCGGTTATCTAGTAACCCGTAGTTCTAACGACGAAGGCTCGCAGCGTTTCCCTAAACGGGGGATCGCTGCGGGCCTTCGCTGTTTTTGGGTTGACCCATGGCGGCATCGCCGCCGAAAGACCTTGTCTGGCGTGACAAAAAGGTGTTGGGTGGGGCCATGAGTACGCCCATCGAAGACTACGCATTGTTGTCTGACCAGCGGACCGCGGCGCTGGTGTCGCGCAACGGCTCGGTCGACTGGTTGTGTTTTCCGCGTTTCGACTCCAGCAGCGTGTTTGCCGCGCTGGTCGGAACCAAGGACCACGGGCGCTGGCTGTTGGCGCCGCGCGACGGGCGCGTCATCGGCCGGAACTACCTGAACTCGTCATTTGTCCTGCGCACCCTGTGGGGGAGCGACACGGGGCAGGTGCTTGTCACCGACTTCATGCCCATGGGAAACGGCCGCTCCAGCGTGATCAGGCGCGTCGAGGGCCTGAGCGGTTCCATGGTGATGGAGCACGAGCTGATCATGCGCTACGACTACGGCAAGGTGCTGCCCTGGGTCCGGCGCAGCTTTGACACGGTGCAGGGCACCGAATCGCTGATCGCCGTGGCCGGCCCGCACGCGGCCGTCCTGCATGCCACCCGGTTGCCCAAGGCCGACCAGCACTCGCACCGCGACGAGTTTGTGGTGAACGCCGGGGACATCTTCGATTTCGAGTTCGCCTGCCACCCGAGCCACGAACCCAGTCCCGGCCCCAGCGATGTGGGCATGAGCATGACCCAGACCGCGAAACACTGGCACGACTGGGCGAGCGACATCCCGCCGCACGGCGACTACGAGGCCGTCGTCAGGCGTTCGCTGCTGGTGCTCAAGGCGCTGACCCACGAGGCGACCGGCGGCATCGTCGCGGCGCCGACCACCTCCCTTCCGGAGTTCCTGGGCGGGGAACGGAACTGGGACTACAGGTTCTGCTGGCTGCGCGACGCGGCGCTGACCCTGCAGGTCATGATGACGCACGGCTACGGGGAGGAAGCCATGCAGTGGCGCGACTGGCTGCTGCGCGCCATCGCCGGGGACCACCACCAGCTGCAAATCATGTACGGGATCGACGGCAAACGGGAGCTTCCCGAGCGCGTCCTGCACCACCTGCCCGGATACGCGGGATCAGCCCCGGTGCGGATCGGCAACGGGGCCGTGAGCCAGTACCAGGGGGACGTGATCGGCGAGGTGATGGTGGCCATGGAGGAGCTGCGCACGCTCGGCGGGCACGAGGACCACTTCTCCTGGCCGTTGCAAAGGGCGCTGATCGACTACGTGTTGGACAACCTGTCGCGCAAGGACCGCGGCCTGTGGGAAATGCGCGGGGACCCGCAGCACTTCACGCATTCGCGCGTCATGATGTGGGCGGCCCTGGACAGCGGGGTGCGGGCCGTGAAGCTCCATGGTCTGGCCGGCGAGGCCGAGGCCTGGGCCGACGCCCGCGACAAGCTCAGGGACGAGATCCTGGCCCGGGGATTCAACACGGAGCTTGACTGCTTCACCCAGACCTATGACGGCACCGAGGTCGACGCGTCCCTGTTGGTGCTGGCGCAGGTCGGGTTCGTCGACCACAAGGACCCGAGGATGCTTGGCACCGTGAAACGCATCGAGGCGGAGCTGGTCGACGGCCACGGGTTCATCAGGCGCTACCGGACCGAGGTCGGTACCGACGGGCTGCCGCCCGGGGAAGCTGCCTTCCTGGTGTGTTCCTGCTGGCTCGTCGAGCAATACGCCCACTCCGGGCGGCTCGCCGATGCCCGCGTACTCATGGACAAGGTCGCCGGCGTCGTGAACGACCTGGGCCTGGTCTCGGAGGAGTACGACCCCGCCACCGGGCACATGGCGGGAAACTTCCCGCAGGCGCTTTCCCACCTGGGGCTGATCCGCGCCGCCGACGCCATCGAGGAGGCGGAGGGCAACCGCCCGGCCCACCCGCGCCGGGCCTACACGTAGGAGCGGCGCGGGCGGGTCCCGGAAACTAGTGGTCGGGCAGCGGCAGCGGCTTGTCCAGCGGCTGGCGTGCCGCGTTCATGTCCATGCCGAAGTCCCTGGCGAAGACGGTCCGGGTGGAGGTGTAGATGCCCTCGGCGTTCTCGTCGAGCTCGAATACGCGGGCGCCGCGCAGCTGGTGCTTGTCCGCGCCGCTCTTGCCGTACGGCCCGAACCCGGTGCCCGGGCCGTAGCCCAGCTCGATGCCGAAGTAGTTGCCCATGTAGGAGTTGATGTGGTCGTGGCCGCAGTAGGCGCCGCGCACGTCCCCGCGCTCCAGCAACGCGGTGAACAGACCCGAGTTGAAGGCGCCGGCGTAGACGCCCTCGTTCTTCTCGCCGACGATGCTGTGCTTCTTGACCGCGGCGGCGTGGTCGGCCTCGTTGGAGGTGAACTGGGATCCGTACCACATGTGGTGGTGCTCCCAGAGGGGGATGTGGAAGAACATGAGCGAGGGGATCTTGCCGTGGCGTCGCTCGGCGGCCATCGAGGCCTCTCGGTACCACTGGACCTGTTCCGGGCGGATCCAGTCGTAGTTCTTCAGGCCCTTGAAGTCTTGTCCGGCGATCTGGCTGGCGGCGTAGCGACCGGAATCCAGCAGCCAGATGCCGAACTTCGGCTTGTTGCCGTTGGATCCTGCAATCAGCAGCTGCGAGTTCGAGGAACCGAAGACGTCGTCCTCGCGGGTGTTTACGTTGTATTCGTAGCCGCGGATGAAGTCGAGCATCTTCGCCTCGGTCATGCCGGTGCCGTGGGCGAGGGAGTCCTCGTCGTGGTTGCCGAAGGTCAGCGCCCACTTGACCTTGCGGGACTCCATCGGCTGGATGACGTTGTTGATCGCCTGCTTGACCTCGGTCGCGGTCTTCGGCTGGCCGTCGATGACGTCCCCGTTGATCAGCACGAAGTCGGGCTTCTCGGTCTCGATGACCTTGTCCATCAGTTCCAGGGTGCGCCGATCGGTTAGCGGCCCGTCCTGGGTGTCGTTGAACTGCACGATCTTGAACTTGCCGTCGTTGCGGAACTTCAGCTTCGCGCTCACCGATGATTCGGGCTGGTTGCCGGCGGTATCGGCGGTTGCGGACTGCGCTCCTGCAGCCAGGATGCCGGTCACGGCCGCTGCCGCGCCGCCGACAAGGATTCCGCGGCGGGGGACCGAAGATAGGGGATTCACACTCATGCCTTTCAAGGATTTCGACCATGGAGAAGTAACGAACACGAAGGGTTCGGGGTCGTGATCTTGAGCGTAGTAATTCCACATGTCCGGCAGGCGACGTGCCGGTGGCGAACGGGCGCTTCAAAGGGAAATAGTGTGTACCACTTGGGTAAACAGTGAGATTTATGCCGCTGGTTTTCGTGGCGGACGTTCCTGCCGCGACGCTTCCCGCCGACGGGAAACAACGGCGCCCCGAACGGCATCAACCGTTCGGGGCGCCACCTGTGCCTGTATCAGCCGAGCTCCTCGGCTGCGGCGGATGCCCGCGGGCCGACGGCGCGGTCCAACGGGTGCTCGATCTCGTCGCGATACATCTTTCCGGCCAACCAGGCCATGATCCCCACGACCGGAGAGGCGACGCCGGCAATGACGAAAATCGCCCAGATCGGCATGACCGAGGCCAGCGGCCCGGCCAGCGCCATTGACACGGGCATCAGTGCCAGCGAGACAAAGAAGTCAAGCGAGGAAACACGGCCGAGCATGTGCGGCGGAACCCGGCGCTGCAGGAGCGTTCCCCAGATGACCTGCCCCAGGCCGCCGGTGATGCCCACGACAACCAGCAGGATTGCCAGCTGCCAAGGCGCGGTCACCAACCCAACGAATGCCAGCGGCACGGTGCCGAACCCCCAGAACATGATCATGAACGTGAGGTAGCGACGCGGAAGCGGGAACGATGCCGTCACCAACGAACCAATGGCACTGCCGACGCCGAAGGCGGCAAGCATGAAGCCGAAGGTCCGCGCGTCCCCGCCCAGCTGGTCTCCGACCACGAACGGCAGCAGCACCTCGATGGGACCGATGAAGCTCAAGACGGAAATGACGGCAAACAGCAGCGTCCATAACAGCCACGGGGTGCCCAGGGTGTAGCCGACCGCCTCGCGAAGGTCCGCCAGCGCGCTCGGTCGTTTCTGGCCGGGTTCCAGGTGCTCGTCGTAGGCCTTGTGGTGACCCAGGGCGTTGAGCACGATGAACGCCACCAGGTGGCAGGCCGCGATTCCGACGATTGCCATGGGCGGGTTGAACGCGGCCACCAGGACGCCGGCAATGGCGGGTCCGGCGGCCTGCTGCAGCACCGGGCGGAACATTCCCTCCATGCCGTTCGCCGCCAACAGGTCGTCGGCGGGCAGGATCCGGGGGAGCAGCGCCGAATAGGCGGGGAAGAAGAACGCTGCGCCCGCACCCTGGATGAATCCGGCCGCCGCCAGGTGCCAAAGCTGGATGGTCCCCGTCGCGGCAAGGACCGCCACGGTGCTCATGACCAGCAACGAAAGCGCTTCAACGGTGATGATGATTTTCCGGCAGCTGACCCGGTCCGCGGCGATGCCGCCGATCAGCACGAAGCCCAGCAGGCCGATCGAGGTCGCGGTGGCGACTATCGAAAGCTGCGCGGGTCCGCCGCCCAGGTGTTTGACCTGGTAGACCATGGCCACCGCCCACATGCCGTGGGCGAAGACGCTGATCGCCATGGCGATCAGCAGGACGCGGTAGTCGCGGTGGGCGAAGGGTCGAAGGGCGCGCGGGGCCATGGTGTGGGTCCTGAAGCTGGTGAATTTCTCGGCGCACGGTGGTGCGTCGTCTTCAATCTTGTCTCAACTCATTGAGATAAGTCAATCGGTGCTCACCGGAGCGGGGGTGGCGGATAAGTTACCGTCGAGTAGGATTTGGTTCATGCATCTACTTCTTCGACTTCTCGTCCTGCTGGCCACGGCCCGCAAGAAGCCTCGCGTGTCGATTTTCGACCCGGTCTCGACGCCGATGCGCGCGCTGTTGACGGACATCGACATCGCCATGCACATCAACAACGGTGTGTATTTCTCGCTCTTCGACCTCGGGCGCTTCGAGCTGATGGTGCGCTCGGGCGCTTGGGGCGTGATCCGGAAGAACAAGTGGACCCCGGTGGTCCAGGCCGAGACCGTCGCCTTCCGCAAGTCCATCGTCCTCAACCAGCGGTTCACCCAGGAAACCAGGCTCATCGGCATGGACGATCGCTGCATCTACTTCGAGCAAAGGATGGTCGCCAACGGCGAGATCTACGCCCAAGCCACCATCGCCACCCGCATGGTCTCCAAGAACG
>CAWFRB010000031.1:0-40630 GCA_963818105.1 uncultured Actinomycetota bacterium
CGGGCAATTTAAGCGTTTCGGTGCCCGCGAAAATGGGTGCGGAAAACCCCTTGCGCTCGGATTTTTCGCGGGGTAACCTACAACCAAATGGTTGTACATGAACTGAGCGAACCCGAGATCGACCGCATCTTCCAGGCCATGGCAGATGCAACCCGGCGCGACATCATCAAGCAGGCGATGCGGCGCGAACAGTCGGTCTCCGAACTGGCGAAGCACTACCGGATGAGTTTCGCGGCCGTGCAAAAACACGTCGCGGTGCTGGAAAGGGCCTCGCTGATCACCAAGGAAAAGCGCGGAAGGGAGCAGATCGTGCACGGAAACCCGGAAATGCTGCACCGCGCGGCGCGACTGCTCGACGCCTACGAGGACATCTGGCGGCAGCGCGCGAACCGCATCGGGGAAATCCTCTTCGAACCCCGCAAAGGAACGGAATCATGACCGTCATCAGCACGCACAAGGACACCGAAAACCTCACGCTCACCTTCGTCGCCGAATTCGCGGCCGACGTCGAGCGCGTCTGGCAGGTCTGGGAGGACCCGCGCCAGCTCGAACGCTGGTGGGGCCCGCCGACCTGGCCCGCCACCTTTGTCCGGCACGAACTTCGTTGCCGGCGGCGAATCCCGCTACTACATGACCGGCCCGGAGGGCGAAAAGGCCCGCGGATGGTGGAAAACCACCGCGGTCGAGGCGCCCAACGCCCTTGAGTTCGACGACGGCTTTGCCGGCGACGACGGGGAACCCAGCGGTTTCCTCGGCACCACCCATTGCGTGGTGACCCTCGAGGGCACCGGCGATACCACCCGGATGACCACCAAGAGCTCGTTCGAGAGCCTGGAACAGCTTGAGGAAATGATCAAGATGGGCATGGAAGAAGGCATGCGCGAGGCCATGGGCCAGATCGATGCGCTGCTGGAGCAGAACGTCGACGCCTAGCTCTCCAGAGTGAAGTCCCTGGCGGACGGGAACGGGTTCCCGGCCGCCAGGGACTTTGCATTTTTGGCTCCTCCGACCCGGCCGTTCCGGCAAGTTTTCGCCAGCCATCGCCATCGGCGGTCCGGCGGCGTACCGTGGAAATACCTATGTACCTGAGTCGGGAATGATGGCCATGAAACCCGTTGCAGTCAAAAAATGGATACCAGCAGTGGCGGCGCCCGCGCTCATCGCGGCAGTCGCCCTGGGGGCCACGGCTTCAGCAAATGCGCAGGTGGAGCTGGATCCCAAGTCGCCGCAGGAAATCCTGCAGATGATCGAGAACTCCAAGGACACCGACTTTTCCGGAAGCCTCACGGCAACCGTCGACCTGGGCATCCCGCAGCTGCCCGACACCGGTGGATTCGGCCCGTCCGACACGGGCCCATCCGACGACACACGACCCGTCCGACACCGGGGATCCGACGCCGCCAAGCTGATGCAAATGCTGTCCATGGTCTCCGGAACCCACGAGGCACGCGTCTATGTGGACCGGCCCGACAAGGTCAGGCTGCAGGTCATGGACGGCATGGACGAGCAGGACTTCATCCGCAACGGCACCGAGCTGTGGCACTACGACTCGGCGACAAACACCGTCGACAAGGCCACGGTGCCCGAAATGTAGGACGACACAAAGCGGCATTGCGGAAACGGCGACAACGCCGAGCCCGATGACGCCGGGCGAACTTGCCGACAAGTTCCTGGCCGACATCGACCCGAGCACCATGGTGGAGGTCAACGAGGACGTGCAGATTGCCGGCCGCGATGCCTACAGCCTTGAACTGACCCCGCGCACCGAAGACACCCTGGTTGCAGGCGTGAGCATCGGCGTCGATGCGGAGACGGGAGTGCCCCTGAGCATCACCGTCGACGCGGTGGGCCAGGACGATCCGGCCATCTCGGTGGAGTTCACCTCCTTCACCCCGGAAACCCCCGATGCCGCCCGGTTCGACTTCACCCCGCCGGCAGGCGCAACGGTCCGCGAACACGACATGTCCGACCACATGAAGCAGCACGACATGAAGCACAGGACATGAAACATGGACGGCATGCACGGAAACGGCAACAAGCCGCAGACCGCGGGAACCGGCTGGGAAACGGTGGCGGTGCTTTCCGAGGACCAGGTGCCCGCCGAGCTGATGGACTCCAAGGTGCTGGACCAACTCGCCACGCCCGTCGACGGCGGCCGCCTGCTGCACACCTCGCTGTTGAACGTCCTCGATCACCGATGACGGGCGGGTGCTCATCGGTTCGGTTCCCGAGGCCCGGCTGCAGGCCGTGGCCGACGAACAGTGAGCGGCCAGCCCCTCGACGGGGCACTGGCCATCGAGACGTTCGGACTGGGCAAGAGCTTCGGCAAGCGCCGGGCCGTCAACGACCTTGACCTCGAGGTGCCGCACGGATCGGTCTTCGGGTTCCTGGGTCCCAACGGCTCGGGAAAAACCACGACCATCCGGATGCTGCTCGGTCTGGCCACGCCCAGCAGCGGAAGCATCAACCTGCTCTCCCGGCCCATGCCCGCGGCCGCATCGCACGTGCTTCCCCGCGTCGGGGCCCTGGTCGAGGGCCCGGCCTTCCATCCCTTCCTGTCCGGGCGGGCCAACCTGGTGCGCATGGATTGCGCCGACACCACCTCCGACCCGGCGACCCGGACCAGGCGCGTGGAGGCGGCACTGGAGAAGGTCGGCCTGGGCAAGGCCGCCAAGCTGGCCGTGCACGCGTATTCGCTGGGCATGAAACAACGGCTGGGAATCGCCAATGCGCTGTTGCGCGAGCGCGAATTGCTGGTGCTCGACGAGCCGACCAACGGCCTTGACCCGCAGGGAACCCGCGAGGTCCGGCACCTGATCGGTTCGCTCGCGCGGGAGGGGACGACGGTCTTCGTCTCCAGCCACCTGCTCAGCGAAATCGAGCAGATGTGCACCCACGTGGCGGTGATGAGCACCGGAAACCTGCTGGCCCAGGGGACGCTGGCGCAGTTGCGCTCCGGCGGAAGGAGCCGGCTCACGCTGCGCACCCCGGATGCCGGGCTCGCCCTGGGAGTGCTGGCCCGGCTGGGGCTCGAAGCGCTGCCGGACCCAACACGTCCGGGGCCGACCAGTGCTGAGGTCCGGGCTGGATTCGGGGGCGCCGGAGGCCGAGCGGATCGTGCAGGAGCTGGTTTCGGCGGGCGTGCGCGTGCGCGGATTCACCGTGGAACCGGCCAGCCTCGAGGAACGTTTTGTTGCGTTGACGGGGGAGGGGTTCGACCTTGCACAGTAGCGGATTGATGCGCTCGGAACTCGCACTGCTCTTCAGGCGCCGCCGCACCTGGGCGATGCTGCTGGCGCTGGGGGCGGTGCCGGTGCTGATCGCCGTCGCCGTCAGGCTCACCTCCGGCCCGCCGTCCGGCCGCGGCCCCGCCTTCCTGGACCGGGTGGCGGGCAACGGGTTGTTCGTGGCCGTCACCGGCCTGCTGGTCTGCATCCCGTTGTTCCTGCCGCTGACGGTTGCGGTGGTTGCGGGGGACACGATCGCCGGGGAGGCCGGGGCCGGGACGCTGCGCTACCTGCTCACCGCACCCGTCTCGCGACCGCGCCTGCTGCTGGTCAAGTACGCGGCGGCGGTGGTCTTCTGCCTGGCCGCGGCGCTCATGGTGGCCCTGTGCGGGGTGCTGGTGGGCTGGCTGCTGTTCCCCGTGGGCCCGGTGACGCTGCTGTCCGGGGACACCATTGCGCCGGCCGGCGCCCTGCTGCGGCTCGGGCTCATCGCCGCCTACGCGGCGCTGTCGCTGCTCGGCCTGTCGGCCATCGGCCTGTTTGTTTCCACGTTGACCGACGTGCCCGTCGGGGCCATGGCCGCCACCGCGGTGCTTGCCGTGACCGCGCAGATCCTCGACCAGCTGCCGCAGCTGGACTGGCTGCACCCGTGGCTTTTCCCGCACCACTGGCTGGGCTTCGCGGACCTGTTGCGCGAACCGATCCTGTGGACGTCGTTCGGCGACAACGCCTTGCTGCAGGGCGGCTACATCCTGGTGTTCGGGGCGCTGGCCTGGGGCCGGTTCGCCAGCAAGGACGTCCTGTCCTGAGCCGGCGCGGGTTGGGGGATGATGCGCCGCGGACGGCGGCGCATCGTCGCTACTTCTTGGACTTCTTGGACATGCCCGGGCGAACCGGCACGAACTCGACGATCTTGTTGCGGGCCAGCGGCTTGCCCTTGTTGCGGTCGAAGCCCTTCGCATCCAGCTCGTTGGCCAGGCGGTAGGCGGCGTTGGCCTCGGCGCGCAGCTCGTTCAGGCGCTGCCCGGTGAACTCCTCCTGCGTCCCGTCGGTGAAGATGACGTTGACGCGCACGGTCTTGGGGTAGATGGCGCGCATGCGGATGTTGCCGTCGGAGTCCTGCTGGAGATTCATCATGTGGTGTTCGCCTTCGTAAGTGTGGGAGTACAGTCTTTCGCATTTTCCCGCCGGATACATCTTGGCCGCCGTGGAGCAAGCGATGAGCATGCGAATCCGTGTGCCGACCGCCGGGCCTATTCAGAGCGAATTGAGTGTTTGGCGCACCGTTTCGTCGTGCTGCCGCAGATCGAAGGTGAAGGAGATCCCGTGCGGGAAGACATGGAACGGTTCGGCGAATCCCGCGTCGTGGGCCTGGAACTCGTCCCAGACGACAGTGTCCTCCAACCTTCTGACCCGCGCGGTGACCGCGCCGCAGGGGATCTCGAGGCATGCGCCAATCAGCAGCGGCACCCTGCCGGGAAGATCGGTAAAAACGCGCTTGCCCAGAAGCATTTCCAGGACCTCGCCGCCTGCCGGGCCGTAGGGGGTTCCCCGTTCCTGGACGGGCGAATGGACCAGCTCGGAGAGCTTCCTGCGTTCGTGCTTCGCAAGGATCGTCCAAGGGATTTCTGCAGGATCCTGGCCAGCGGCAAGCCGCCGGCCGTCCATTGCAGCCCCTCCTTGGGGTCGCGCAGTCGAAGGCTGCGCCGGGAGAGGCCTGTCCCGATTCCCAGCGCCACGGCTGGCGCGCGGGGGAGTGCACCTCGGAGAAGATCGCGCGCAGGTACACGCCGAGGTCGTCCAGGGCCTTCTCGTACCCGGCCCGTTCAAAGGTGAAGGGACCGAGGTCGTCCAGCGGATCGGGTTCGTCGTCTTCCTCGTCGGGATCGGGATCGGGGTCATGGGTAAAGTCCGACCACACCACGACGTTCGCCGAAACCTCGACCCTGACACTGATTCCGCCGCACCCCGGATCGAAGCACACGGGGCAAAAATACAGCCACACGCGATCATCCCCGAAGTCGCCGGGTTCCTCGGCCTTGAGCTGCCTGATTTGGCCGAGCGCGGTGTCGAGGTCCAGTTCCCTGCGCATGAGCGTGAGCGGGCATTAGGCTTCATTGGCGCCGGCATAGACCATCGAGCGGAGGAAGCGCCCGTCGATGAACGCGTCGAATCCGCCGCTGGGGTCCGGGCGGAGTTCAAAGGTGTTGAGGTCCATGGTGCGCCCTTCCGTCGATTCCGGCGTTCCGGTGACGATGCCGTTCGCGTGGACTCCACGATAGACCACCGGTTCGGGCTGCGGCATCATGAGTGGGGCCCGGCCATGCGGCCGGGCCCCACGAGTGAAGCTGTGTGATGCGTTTTCGGCTAGCCGTTGAAGGTGCCGGGGTGCGGTCCGGTGCGTCCGTCGCGCTCGAGCGCATCGATGGCCGTCATTTCCTCGGCGCCGAGCTCGAAGCCGAACACGTCGAAGTTCGAGGCCATGCGCGAGGCCGTGACCGACTTGGGGATCACCACGTTGCCGCTCTGCAGGTGCCAGCGAATGACAACCTGTGCCGGGGTCACGCCGTGCGCGGCGGCGGCGGCGAGAACTGCGGGTTCGGTCAACGCGGCGCCCTGCGCCAGCGGGCTCCACGCCTCGGTGGCGATGCCGTGGGCCAGGTTCACCGCAGCGGTTTCGCGGTTTTGCAGCAGCGGGTGAAGCTCCACCTGGTTCACCGCGGGAATGGTTCCGCCCAGGGCGATGATGCGTTCAAGCTGCTCGGGCAGCGAAGTTGGAGACGCCGATCGCGCGGGTCAAGCCCTCGGCCTGCAGCTCCTCGAGCACCTGCCACGATTCGAGGTAGGCGTCGGTATCGGTGCCGGGCCAGTGGATGAGGTAGAGATCAACGTGGTCGAGTCCGAGCTTCTCGAGGCTGGTGAGCAGGGCGGCGCGGGTCTTTTCGCGGCCCAGGTCCGCCAGCCACAGCTTGGTGGTGATGAACAGTTCCTCGCGGGCGATGCCGGATTCGGCCAGGGCGCGGCCGACGCCGGCCTCGTTTCCGTAGATCGCGGCCGTGTCGATGCTGCGGTATCCGGTTTCCAGGGCGGTCGCGACGGCGGCGGTGGTTTCCTCGTCGGTGACCTGGAAGACCCCGAAGCCCAGCTGGGGCATGGTGACGCCGTTGTTGAGCGTGATGGTCGGGACGGTGGTGGATGTGGTGTTCATTGTCGGGTTCCTTTGTTGGGTCGTGTGGGAGGGGAGAGCGGGTGGTTACGGCACCGGGACGGGCGAGAGCTCCGGTTCGTGGTGCTTTTGCGTATTCGCCGCCGCGAACCCGCACCGCAACGAGCAGCACCAGCAGCCCGGCAACGGTGATTGCGGCACCGGCCCAGAGCGGCGAGGTGTAGCCGAGCCCGGCGGCAATGGTCAGCCCGCCGACCCACGCGCCGAAGGCGTTGCCGATGTTGAAGGCCGCGATGTTGGCGCCCGAGGCGAGGGTCGGCGCATGCGCCGCGTGGTTCATGATGCGCATTTGCATCCCCGGCACCGTGGCAAAGCCGACGCCGCCCATGAGCACCAGGGCGATGATGGTGGCGATCTGGTTCTGCGCCGTGAGCGCGAAGCCGACCAGGACCACCGTGAGGACCGCCAGCAAGGCAATGAGCGTCTTGGGCAGGTTCTTGTCCGCGGCGCGGCCGCCGAGGATGTTGCCGACGAACAGCCCGACGCCGAAGAGGATCAACAGCCACGGCACGGTGCTCGGGGCGAATCCGCCGACGCCGGTGAGCGTGAAGGCGATGTAGGTGAAGGCGCCGAACATGCCGCCGTAGCCCAGGATCGTCACGAACATCGACAGCCAGACCTGCGGGCTGCGGAAGATCGAGAATTCGCCAAAGACGCCTGCGTTGGAGGAACGGGCCAGGTTGCCCGGCACCAGCAGCATGATGCCGATCAAGCGCGATGACGCCGATGGCAGTGATGGCCCAGAACGTGGCGCGCCATCCGGCGGCCTGGCCGAGCATCGTTCCAAGCGGCACGCCGAGCACGTTGGCGATGGTGAGTCCGGCGAACATGAAGGCGATGGCGCCGGCACGCTTGGTGGCCGGCACCAGGTCGGCGGCGACCACCGAGCCGATGCCGAAGAACGCGCCGTGGCACAGCGCCGCGATGATGCGCCCGAGCATGACCAGCTCGTAGCTGGGGCCGGTGGCCGAGAGCAGGTTGCCGATGATGAACAGCACCATCAGGAACAGCAGGGACTTCTTGCGGTCGTACCTGCCAAGCACTGCCGTGAAGATGATGGCGCCGATGGCGACGGCGAGGGCGTACCCGGAGATGAGGTAGCCGGCGACGGTTTCGGTGACGCCGAAATCGGCTGCGATCTCGGGCAGCAGGCCCATGATGACGAACTCGGTCAGACCGATGCCAAAGCCGCCAAGGGCGAGGGCATAAAGAGCAACTGGCATGAAAACCTTCTGTGTGAATCTGAGGTGTGGATGCAGCGGCGTACCGGCCGGATACATTCGTTGCGTGTGCAACTACTGCGTAAGCAATGATTGCACGCGCGGCATATCGGCGCAAGGTGGTAGTCTTGTGGCGTAGAGAACAGAGGAGTTCCGCCCATGGGAATCAAGGACGACGCGGTACAGGTTCGCGCGCAGGGCTGGCGAACGCTTGCCGCGCTGCACAACCTCATCGAGGGTGAACTCGAGCGCGCGCTGCAGGCCAAGCACGGCCTGTCGGTTGTTGAATTCACGGTGCTGGACGCGCTGGGCCGGCAGGATGGCTGGCACATGCGCATGGCGCAGCTGGCCCGTGCCGCCGCACTCTCCAGCAGCGCCATTACCCGGCTGGTCACGCGGCTCGAGGACCGCGGCCTGCTCACCCGCATCCTCTGCATGGATGACCGCCGCGGCATCTACACCGAACTCACGGCGGCAGGCGAAAAGCTGCTGAACGAGGCGCATCCAACCCACGACGCCGTATTGCGCGAGGCGCTGGAAAATGCCGCCCGGGTGCCCGAGCTCCAGGACCTGGTCACGGCCGTCGCGCCGCGCGACGAAAACTGACAGCGAAGGATTTCCGCATCGTCCAAGGGCGGTGGGTTAGTTCATCCCCGGCATTGCGGGCACCACGCATTTCCTTGGTGGGCCGAGCGTGCACTTCCGTGACGGAAAAAGACCTCGCATGACACTCCCGGCCCCCGCAATCAGCCACATGTGACACTTCGCGACCCCCTGATTCCCCACGTGAAGCGGGGGATTTGCAGCGATGCCGCCGGTTCCTAGAGTCGAACGTATTCGTTCGCACCTCGCCCGGAAGGAACCGCCAATCATGACCAGCACCGACCTCGAAGCATCGCTCACGGACCCGACTCGAGCAACTCAAGGAACGCTTCGCGCCGCTGTTTTCCGACATCGCCGCGGGCGCCTCCGAGCGCGACACCACCCGGAGCCTGCCGCACGAACCGATCAGGGCCCTTGCCTCCGCCGGATTCGGTGCCCTGCGGGTGCCCGAATCCCACGGCGGTGCCGGTGCCACCCTGCCCGAACTCTTCGCCCTGCTGACGTCCCTGGCCTCCGCCGACCCGAACATCGCCCAGGCGCTGCGCGGGCACTTTGCGTTTGTGGAGGACCGGTTGGTCGCCGACGAGGGCCCGGAGCGCGACGCCTGGCTGGACCGCTTTGCGGCGGGGGAACTCGTCGGAAATTCCTGGACCGAGATCGGGACCGTTGCACTGGGCGAGGTCAACACCAAGGTGGCCCCGGACGGCCGCGGCGGTTTCACCGTGACCGGAACCAAGTACTACTCCACCGGCAGCATCTTCGCCGACTGGATCGACACCTATGCCGAGCGCACCGACACCGGGCAGCGGGTCATTGCCGTCGTCAAGGCCCGCCAGCCGGGCGTGTCACTGGGGGACGACTGGGACGGGTTCGGGCAGCGCACCACCGGCACCGGCACCGCGACCTTTGCCGGGGCGGCGGTGGAGCCGGCGAACCTGATCGACTTCGACACCCGCTTCAAGTACCAGACCGCGTTCTACCAGGGCGTGCTGCTCGCGGTGCTGGCCGGCAGCGCCAGCGGCCGCGGAACGCGACTTCGCCGCCGAACTTGGCAGCCCGCAAGCGCACTTTCAGCCACGGGGCCGCTGCGCGGGCCAGCGAGGACCCGCAGCTGCTGCAGGTCATCGGCGAGGTCTCGGCCGTCGCGTTCGTGGCGGCCGCCACCGTCGCTTCCGCGGCCGAGGCGCTGGAGGGCGCCTACCAGGCGGCGCTGGCCGTGCGTGCGGGGGAGCTGGGCTTGGAGGAAGAGGAGGCCGCGAACGACGCCGCCGAGCTCGCCTCCGCGCAGGCGCAGATCGCCCTGACCCCATTGGTGACCAACGCGCTGTCGCATGCGTTCGACGCGCTGGCTGCCTCCGCAACCAGCACCGCAAAGAACCTGGACAGGCATTGGCGCAATGCGCGCACCGCCGGAAACCACAACCCCTGGGTGTTCAAGGCCCGGCTGGTCGGTGAAAACGCCGTGCACGGCTGGGCGCTGCCGCGGGTCTGGGCCATCGGGGCCTCCAAAGCGGGCTAAGGCTGCGGGTAGTTCATGGCTTGAGGGCGGGCACGCAATGGCGTGTCCGCCCGCGAGCGTTGGCGGCACTTTGCGGTCCGTCCGGTTATTGCGGTGGCGCGCACGGCCGTCCGAGAACAGTTGGCCGGGAAGCAAGTTCGGTGGAGCTCGTGCACGACTCAGGTGCCTCGGTGTTTCGGGTCCAAGCCCGCACCCGTAGCACTCTCGGCCGAGATCGGCCGCGCGGATTCAATCAAACATAAGAAAAACCGATTAAGAAGGACGATAAAAACAGTTTTACGAATGTAACGCGGGACACCATCCTTGTCTTAGAAGACCTACCCGTTTCTGAGGCTAAGGAGCCGTTCGCGTGCACAGCACATCCCTGAAACCCCACGTCGTCACGCTGGGAACCGCCGGCGGTCCGCGCTGGTGGACCGGCGAAAATGCCGGCAAGCGTGCGGGCATTTCCACGGCGGTCGTCGTCGGCGATGCCGTGTACCTGGTGGATGCCGGAACGGGCGTGGGAAACCAGCTCATGAAGGCGGGCTTCAGCACGGCGAACCTGCGCGGGATCTTCCTCACCCACCTGCACTCGGACCACACCATCGACCTCGCGTCGCTGGCCATCTTCGGGCTGTTCACCATCACCCCGGGCCAGACGCCCATCCACATCATCGGCCCCGGCGACCGCGGCATCCTGCCGCCGGCCTCCCCGCGCGCCGCGGTGCCGCCGACCCCGCTCTACCCGGCGAACTCGACCCCGGGCACGGCCGACATGTTCAGCCACCTCATGCAGGCCTACGCCACCGACCTGAACGACCGGGTGATCGACGCGCTGCGCCCCTCGCCGCTGGACCACTTCATTGCCTCGGACATCCAGATCCCGCAGGGAACCGGCTACCACGCGAACGAGAACCCGACCCCGGAGAACTTCGCCCCGTTCGAGATCTACCGCGACGAGCTGGTGACCGTGACGGCCACCCTGGTCAAGCACCCGCCGATCGCCCCGGCCTTCGCCTTCCGCTTCGACACCGCCGAGGGGTCGGTGACCATCTCCGGGGACACCGCCCCGTGCGAGAACCTGGTCACGCTGGCACGCGACACCGACCTGCTGCTGCACGAGGCCATCGACTTCGACTGGGTCGAGCGCGCCTACGGCCACATCGGCACCGAGGCGGCGCAGGCCTCCATGGACCACCACCGGCTCTCCCACACCTCCGCGCAGCAGGCCATCGAGCTGGCCGAACGCGCCGGG
The DNA here is from genome assembly GCA_963818105.1 of uncultured Actinomycetota bacterium. Taxonomy (GTDB): domain Bacteria; phylum Actinomycetota; class Actinomycetes; order Actinomycetales; family Micrococcaceae; genus Paeniglutamicibacter. The sequence goes on from CAWFRB010000031.1 coordinate 11,033, forward strand.
GCCCGCACGCTGGCCCTGCACCACCTGGTTCCCGGAACCACCCCCGTCTCGGTCTGGCGCTCCCACGCCGCCGACTTCTCCGGCACCTTCGTGGTCCCGGACGACTTGCAAGTGATCTCCTTCGCCACCGAACCAGCAGAAATGGTAGTCTCCCGATGACACACAGCCCGGCTATCGACAAGGCCACCGAGAAGTTGGACATCCCGTCGCTGAACTCGCCGCAGATGCGGCGCATCCTGGCCTCGTCCTTCATCGGCAGCGCCATCGAGTTCTACGACTTCATCCTCTACGCCACGGCCGCCTCCCTGGTCTTCAACAAGGTGTTCTTCGTGAACCTGGAGCCGTCGGTGGCGATCTTCGCCTCCTTCGCCACGCTCGCCGTCGGCTACCTGGCCCGCCCGCTGGGCGGCATCGTCTTTGGCCACTTCGGCGACAAGCTCGGGCGCAAGGGCGTGCTGATCACCTCCATGGTGATGATGGGCGTTGCCTCCACCATCATCGGCCTGCTGCCGCCGACCGCGCAGGTGGGCATGATCGCCCCGATCGCGCTGATCTTCCTGCGCATCGTGCAGGGCCTGGCCGTGGGCGGCGAATGGGGCGGGGCCATGCTGATGGCCCTGGAGCACGCACCGAAGGAACGCCGCGGATTCGCCGCGAGCTTCGCGAACATGGGCGGCCCGGCCGGCGCCGTCATGGCCACGCTCGCCGTCTCCGCAGTCTCGACGCTGCCCAACGACCAGTTCCTGGCCTGGGGCTGGCGCATCCCGTTCATCGCCAGCCTGGGCCTGGTGGCCATCGGCCTGGTCATCCGCCTGAAGGTCTCCGAGTCCCCGCTCTTCCTGGCCCTTGAAAACAAGGCCGAGGAGAAGAAGATCCCGCTGATGCAGGTGCTGACCAAGTACCCGAAGTCGGTCCTCATGGGCACCCTGGTGGGCATGAGCTCCTACACCGTGCAGGGAATCATGACGGTCTGGGCCATCTCCTACGTGGTGGAAGCCGGCGGCATGGACCGCACCTCGGTGCTGAACATCAAGGCCGTGGGTGCCGCGTTGACCGTGGTGTTCGTCTGGATCGCCGCACGCTACTCGGACCGCATCGGACGCCGCCCGGTGATGATGGTCGGCATCCTTGCCGGTGCCGTGCTGGCGCTGCCGATCATGTGGATGCTGCAGATGGGCGAACTCTGGCTCTTCGCGATCGCGTTGTTCCTGGCCAACGGCCTGATCCAGGGCGTCATCTTCGGGCCCTTCGGTGCCTTCACCGCGGAGTTGTTCCCCACCCGCATCCGCTACACCGGTGCCTCGCTGGTCTACCAGCTGTCCTCGACCCTCGGCGCGGGATTCACCCCGATGATCGTCACCGGCCTGGTGCTGCTCGGCGGCGGCTCGCTGTGGATCGCCGGCGCCGGGTGGGCCGTGGTCTTCGTGATCGCCGCGCTGGCGATGCGCAGCGTGAAGGAAGGCAAGGACGCCGACCTGAGCGCCGAAAAGATGTAGCTCCGCGGAGCTTTGAAGGGATGGGCGGTTTCGTCAGAAACCGCCCATCCCTTCTTCGCGTTCGGCCCCGATCCGTTCGAAGAAACGGACGACGCCGCGCGGGCACCTGTCTTCCTGGCGTTTTGCCGAGGGGCTTCTTCTGGCCGCTTCCGGCGCAGGGCCGTGGCCCCGGCCACGTATGATCCCCATCACTGGCGTGTGGTGCCTGCGACACCTCGACGGGGTGCCGCAGCGCCCGGAAATTGGCATTTTTTTCGGTTCGCCCCGGGTATTTCCCGGTGCACCCCCGGCTCAAACAGGCATCGCTCGGAGGGGTATTGTCTCCAAGGGCACATCTCGCCTATGCACCAGAGCACATTTCTGGCAGGCGGCCGAAGCGCCCAAACATCTCTGGCAAGACCCCGGAAAGTTTCACATGTCTATTAGCACTACTTCGACGGCAACGGAGCCGTCCGCACGAAGGTGACGAAGGCAGCAAGCTGCGCTCGCGGCACGTCACCATGATCACCCTTGGCGGCATCATCGGCGCCAGCCTCTTTGTTGGTTCGGGCAACGTCATTCGTTCGGTCGGTCCCGCAGCCGTCATTTCCTACCTCATCGGCGGACTCCTGGTCTTCCTGGCCATGCGCATGCTCGGCGAGATGGCCGCAGCACGCCCGACCGTCGGCTCGTTCATGGAATACGCCCGCCAGGGTCTCGGCAACTGGGCCGCATACCTCGTCGGCTGGCTGTACTGGTACTTCTGGGTCGGCGTGCTGGCCTATGAATCGGTGCTCGGCGGCAAGATGCTCAACGGTTGGTTCCCCGAGCTTCCGTCATGGCTGTTCTCCGCTATGCCTGTTGGTCCTCTTCATTTGCACCAACATCATCTCGGTGCGCACCTTCGGCGAGGTCGAGTTCTGGCTGGCCAGCATCAAGGTCGTCGCCATCGTCATCTTCCTGGGCGTCGGCGTGCTCTTCGCCTTGGGCATGTGGCCGAACTCCACCCCCTCCCTCGAGAACCTGTGGCAGCATGGTGGATTCGCCCCGAACGGCGTGTGGATCTCCATCACCGGCGTGGCCGTCGTGATCTTCTCCTACTTCGGCACCGAGATCGCTGTCATGGCCGCCGCGGAGTCCGAGGATCCCGCCAAGGGCATCCGCCAGGCCAGCAGCACCATCATCTGGCGCATCCTGCTGTTCTTCGTCGGAGCAGTGCTGGTGATCGTGACCATCGTGCCGTGGAACCAGCTGCCCGATCCGGCCGAGATCGCCCCGTTCACCTACGTGTTCTCGCTCTTTGGCCTGCCGGGCGCCGAACTGGTGATGAGCCTGATCATCTTCACCGCCGTCTGCTCGGTGCTGAACTCCGGCCTGTATTCCGCTTCGCGCATGTTTGCGGCGTTGGCCGACCAGGGCTTCGCCCCGAAGATCATGACCAAGCGTTCAAAGAACGGCGTGCCGCTGGCCGCATTGATCGCCTCGACGGTCGGCGGCTTCGTTGCGACCATCGTGAACTTCGCGTTGCCCGACTCGGGCATCTTCGACTTCATCATGAACTCCGCCGGCCTGGTGGCGCTGTTTGTCTACGTCTTCATCGCCGTGACCCAGATGCGCCTGCGCTCGCGCATGTCGCCCGAGGAAGTTGCCGGGTTGAAGCTGAAGATGTGGCTCTTCCCCTGGTTGAACTACCTGCTGATTGCCGGCGTGGCCGGTGTCCTGGCCATCATGTTGACCACCGAATCCGGCCGGACCCAGGTGTGGACCAGCTTGCTGGCCACCGGTGTACTGGTTGCCTTCTGGCCCGTGGTCCGCAAGAAGCTTGCGGCCCGCGACCGCGAGGCGGCAACGTCCTCCGCTTCCTAACCTGAAGCTGCGTTGGACAGAAATCCCGAGCCGGCCCTCGAAAGGTGGACTCGGTAGGTAAACGTCCAAGTTGCGAGTGCCTGGGCCCGATATTCCATCGGGCCCAGGCACTCGCTGCGTTAACGGGATGTCGTCTTTGCTCGGCGGTCAATGAGCCAATTCGACGCTTGTGAAACTCCCCGGAAGTATGGACCTGAATTATTAATTCCGGCTTCCGGGGGAGGAATTCAGAAACCGCCCGTCGCTTCCTCGCGTTCGGCCCCGATCCGTTCGCAGAACTCGATGAAGGCGCGCAGGCGCAGACTGTTAACCAGGCACTCGTTGCTAATATGGGGCACCCCAAAGCAAAGGAGGGCCCCGTGGGCAAGGTGGTCATGTACGGCTCGGTGTCGGTGGACGGCTTCGTCGCGGACGAGAACGACCAGCCCGGACCGCTGTTCGACTGGTTGTCCAGCGGTGACGTCCCGTTGGACGAGAGCGGCGAGGTGAAGGTGTCGCAGACGTCCTACGACTACACCCGGCCGTACTGGGACCAGATCGGGGCGACAATCGTCGGCCGCCACGTCTTCGACATGACGGACGGCTGGGACGGGAAGCCTCCGGGCGGGGTCGACCACGTGGTTGTCGTGACGCACCGGCCGAAGCCCGAGGGCTGGGACCCCGAGGCGCCGTTTCACTTCGTCGACGGCGTCGAGGCGGCCGTGGCCAAGGCGCAGGAGCTCGCGGGTGACCGCATCGTCGAGGTCGCCGCCGGCGACGTCGGTGGCCAGGTGCTTGCCGCGGGCCTGGTCGACGAGGTGCGCATGGACGTCGCACCCGTCGTGTTCGGGTCCGGCAAGCGCTACTTCGGGTCGGTCCACGCACAGCACCTGTTGGAGGATCCCGACGTGGTGATCCAGGGCAACCGGGTGCTTCACCTGCGCTATCGGGTGCGCCGTTGACCGATCTGGGCGGGTGCGCGAAGAAGCCCACTGCGAACGGTGGCACAAGGTCGGGCCTCCGGCTGCGTTTGCGCATCGCCGCCCCGGGACCGACGCGCCAGCCGACATCCAGCCAGCGATTGCACCCTCAACTGTGAAGAGCCCGTTAACAGGATGTCGTCTATGCTCGGCGGTCAATGGGACATTTCGACGCATGTAAAACTCCACGGACGTAAGGAACTGAATTAATCATTCCGGTCTCCGGGGGAGCAGTTCAGAAACCGCCCATCCCGTCTTCGCGTTCGGCACCGATCCGTTCGCAGAACTCGATGAAGGCGCGCAGGCGCAGGCTGGGCCGGTCCGAGGCCGTGTAGGCGACGCAGATGTCGCTGCGGCCCACCGGACCGTCGATTTCCAGCATCGCCAGCGGCAACCCGTCGTAGCTCATGTTCACCGGCGGGCGTTGGACCAGCACCGTGTAGCCCAGCCCGCGGGCGACCATGCCGCGCACCGCCTCGAAGTTCGAGCTGCTCCAGGCGATCTTGGGATCAAGGCCGGACATGCGCAGGTTCACCAGCTGGTTGTCCTGCACCGAGGGGATGTCCAGGGAGACGAAGTCCTCGTCGGCCAGTTCCGCCAGCCGGATGCTGCCCCTGCCGGCGAGCGGATGGCTGGCGGCCAGCAGCACGTAGGGGCGCCCGGCCATCACCGGGGCGTGTTTCACCTGCGGCAAGCAGGTGCCTGGTGTGGGTGAGCACCGCATCCAGGTAGCCCTCGAGCATCCGCTCCTGCAGGACGACCCCGTCGCCCTCGATGATCCGCACCTCGAGTCCGGGGTTCGGCTTGGTGAACTGCTCGCAGATGATCGGCAGCCAGAACGCCGAAAGGCCCGTGTAGCAGCCGATGACCAGCGGGCCGGCCAGGGTGCTTTGGCGTTCCCCGATGTGGCCCTGGACTTCCTCGGCGTGGCGGACCAGGTCCTTGGCGTCGCGCAGGAAATGGGCGCCCACCGCGGTGAGCACGACCCCGCGGGCCCGGTGCCGGACCAACAGCTGCGACCCCACGATGCGTTCGAGTTCGTTGATGGCCTGCGACATGGCTGCCTGGGAAATGTGGCACGCGGCGGCGGCGCCGGAAATGGACTCGGCGTCGGCCACGGCGATGAAGTACTGCAATTGCTTGAGGGTGTAGTTGACCACCTATTCAGCGTAGGGGATGCGGTGCTCGAAGCCCCGAACGGAGTCTTTCATTGCGCGCGGAAAACACTTGCCCGCCCGACATTTATTCATGCGCGATCCGTATCCGAAGGCCCCGCGCTGCGAGGCAAATCGGCACTCTTCGTCAATGCCCGAGCACTGAAACGCAAGCATCTTGCCACGGCGGATTCGTACAGTGGGTGGTGGACCGCGACGCAATGCGGCGTACCTGCGTGGCGAATGCACCGAATCGATCTCGCGCCCCGAACCGTCGTGGAAAGGCGAAACCATGGAAACCACACTCGACCTGCGCAGCATCACTGCCCAGGAGGCAGAGCAGCTGGTGACTGGGGCACTGGATTCCTACGGGATTCCGGCCGAAGAAGCGGTGCTTGAGCTCATCAAGCACCGCGAAAACTTCGTCTACCGCCTGGCGGTGCCCGGGCGAACCGACTTGGCTGTGCGGCTGCACCGCCCGGGTCTGCGCAACGACGCGGAAATCCATGCCGAAATGGCGTTCCTCGGCGCGGCCGGCGCCCGCGGAATCATGGTGCCCCAGGTGCTGCCCACGGTCGACGGCCGGCTGTTCGTTTCCACTGCTCGATCGTTTCGGCAGGTCCTGCCAGATCGACCTGCAGGAATGGATCACCGGCTCCACAACGCTGGGTTCCATCGACGAGGGGCTGTTCGGCACCAGCACGCTGGGGCCGGAGGACTTCAGGAACCTGGGCTCCACCATCGCCCGGCTGCACGTGCTGGCCGAGGAACTGGGCCCGGAGGCCGGCGCGGGGCGCGGTGCCTGGGACGCGGAGGGACTCACCGGGGCCGCACCGCTGTGGGGCGACCCGCTGGCCGCCAGCGTCTTGGACGACTCCCAGCGAGCCCTGCTGCGCAAGGCCTTGGACCGCGCCGGCCGGATACTGAAGGACCACGGCAAGGCCCCGGACCGCTATGGGGCCATCCACGCTGACTTCACCCCGGAGAACGTGCTGACCTCTCCCGCCGGCCTGCGGGTCATCGACTTCGACGACTTCGGCCCCGGCTATTTCCTTTTCGACCTGGTGACGGCGCTCTTCTTCTTCCAGCCGCATCCGGCCTACCCCGCGTACCGGGAGGCGTTGTTCCAGGGGTACGGCAGCGTGCGCGAACTGCCGCCGGAACACCTTGAGCTCTGGGATACGTTGCGCCTGGCACGCGGTGCCAGCTACCTGGGGTGGGCCGCCGCCCGCGAGGGACAGGACGATGCCCTATTCATCTTCGAGAACGTGCTGCCGCTGGTGCTCCGGCTGGCGGCGGACTATGCAAAGGACAGCCCGACGTTGATTTCCGAGACCGTTTCCACCACCGATGAACTGCTGGCCCGGCGCTTTGCCACGGTGGGCAGGCATTCCCCGCTCTTCTACGCCCAGCCGATCGCCCTGGCCTCGGCCGAGGGCGTGTGGCTCACCGACACCGAAGGACGCCGCTACCTGGACGGCTACAACAACGTGCCGCACGTGGGGCACTGCAACCCGCGGGTGGTCGCGGCCGCCTGCGCGCAGGCCAAGGTCCTGAACCTGCACAGCCGCTACCTCAACGAACCGATGGTGGCCTACGCGGAGAAGCTGCTTTCCTGTTTCCCGGCGCCCTTGGACAAGGTGTTTTTCACCAACTCCGGCTCCGAATCCAACGAGTTGGCGCTGCGCATCGCCCGCCAACACACAGGCGCCCGGGGCGTGCTGGTCAGCGATTTCAGCTACCACGGCAACACGAGCTGCGCTGGCCGAACTCACCACCGGGCTGGTGACCCGCGAGGGACTGGGGGAGCACGTCCGTCCGATCCGCATCCCGGACCTGGAGCACGCGGGCGGGCTGACGGAGGACGAACTCACGGCGACTGCCCTGGCCGGGGTGGATGCGGCGATCGCCTCACTGAGGGACGCGGGCATCGGACTGTCGGCGGTGCTCTTTGACCCGCTGTTCTCCACCGAGGGGCTGAACCGGGTCCCGCGCGGCTACGTGGCCGGGTTGGCCGACCGCGTGCATGCCGCCGGCGGCCTGGTGATCGCCGACGAGGTCCAGTCCGGGTTCGGGCGCACAGGGGACGCCATGTGGGGATTCGAGCTGCACGGCATCGTCCCGGACCTGGCCACCCTGGGCAAGCCCATGGGCAATGGCCATCCGCTCGGCGGCCGTGGTGACCACCGAGGCGTTGCTCGACGAGTTCGGCAGCCACAACATGTACTTCAACACCTTTGCCGGCAACCCGGTTTCCGCGGCCACCGGGCTGGCGGTGCTGCAGGAAATGGAGGACCGATCCCTGCGGGCCAACGCCAGGAGCCTCGGTGCCGGACATCCAGTTGAGGCTGCGGGAAATTGCCGCCGAATCGCCCGCCGCGGGCGCGGTCAAGGGCCGCGGCCTGTTCTTCGGCGTCGAGATCGTGCGCCCGGACGGCGGCCCGTGGGCCGAGGGTGCCAAGGCTGTCATCGAGCACATGAAGGCGAACGGTGTGCTGGTCAGCCGGATCGGCCCGGATGACAACGTGCTGAAGATGCGCCCGCCCATGGTGATCGGCCGGGCGGAAACCGAGCTGCTGCTCGAGGCCTTCGGCGCCGCGCTACGGCAGCTAAACGGCGCGGGCTAGAGGCCCGGAACGCGAAACGCCCGTGGCTGGGCACCGGAGGAAACGGTGCCCGCCACGGGCGTTTGCTGTTTGTTGCCCTGCGGCGTGGTGCCGTGCGGGGTGTTGCGTCTTGGCCTTGCATGCGTTGACGATATCCAGGACCCGCTCCTCGGCGTCGATGCCGGCCTTGATGCCGCCGGGAACCTTAAAGAAGAACACGGTGCCCATGCCCCACCAGACAAAGAAGATCAGCCATGACTGCCAGCGCAGCGAGGCGGGCCTGCCCGGCACCTTCTCGAATGTGCACTCTCGGGAGGTTAGGTCCCGAAAGCATGTGATTTTTATACCCCTGGGGGTATGTGCCATACTCGAATGGGAGGGGGCTTCGATGCCCCCGTTGAGCAATTGCCGCCAATCGCGAGGAGTAAACACATGTGCCGTGCAGTCAAGTGCCGCAAGTGCCAGAAGACCACCTGGGCCGGTTGCGGCCAGCACGTCAAGCAGGTCATGGCCCACGTGCCGCGTTCCGAGCAATGCTCCTGTGATCCGAATGCGCCAAAGGCCCCCAAGGAATCCGGCGGCTGGCTCGCACGACTCTTCCGCCGCTAGACCGGCGCGGCCACGATGCTTGCGGCGATCGACACACCACCTGGTGTGTCGATCGCCGCTTTTGCATGTCATGCGCGATGGGTGGTGCACCGTGAAGCGGTTTGTCCGCGGGATCCCCTTTGCGTCCCTTGTTTTATTACGATTTCATGACGATTCATTTTTGCTGAAACGCATTGGCATGTGCTAACGCGCTGGCTAGGCTGAGTGGGCTTGCGAATTGCAGCATCGCAGGGAACTTCGCCGGTTCGGTGTCTTTGGGGGAGGGGGAAACTGATGAAAAGGTCGAGAATGAGGATTGCTGCTGCGAGTTTGCTGCTTTTGTTCGCGGTCGCTTTCCCGCCGGCCGGCGCTCTTGCCGCGAGCCCGAAGTGCGCGCTGGCTCCCGAAAGTGCCCTTCGATTGAATCCTCCCAAATCGAACAGGGCGATCCAATCGTTCGACTATGGACCCGGTGGAAATGTCTATTTCATGCAGCCTTCCCGCAACGACACGCGGCTGTCCAGATGCTCCCGCACTTCGGCGGGAAAATGCGTTCAGCGTGACAGCGTCAAGTTGCCGCGTTTTGGGCACGGAGATCGCTTGAGGTGTATCGAAAAAGGGCCGCACATATGCATGGGTGGGGAGCGGCGCCGGGAAAACGGCGCCGCGTTATCACTCGAGGACGATCTCGCTGATCGAGTACATCAAGGCGCCCAAGGGCTCGAAAAAAGCGAGCTATCGCCGCGTTGGCACGCTGACGGACTTGGCTGCAATCGCCCCCGGCAAGTCTGGTGCCGCAACTCGAAGTGCCGTTGCGCTGTCCGACAAACAGGGTCGATTGGCCATTCGGGTGCAGCTCGGAGGGCCCCGTTCGGCCGCCTACTACGGCATCTACAAGACTGCGGCACTCACCGCACTTATGAAGAAGGCGCCGGGAAACAAGTTGCCGATCGCAAAAGCCAAGAAACTAATGGTGTCCCAATTCAAGGAACCGAAGACCTCGAAGAAGGCGTTCCAGGGCTTTGACATCAAGGGCGATGGCGCCAAGCTAAAGTACCTCTACGTTTTTCGGGGTTATGTAGGTCAAACTCCCACGATTTATCTTTACTCCTGGCGGAATGGCGGGGAAGTCGCCAAGCGGGGAAAACGCGTCATCGAGAGCAAGTCCACCGCCGGTTTTGAAGCCGAAGGCATCAAGGTTGAACCGATCCGATGGACACCGGGGGCGTACACGTTCAAATCGGATTCAATCCGACTCGAGCGCGACAGTCAGGACCGACGGATCTTCCGGCTGTACCGTTTGGCGGCATCTGCCTCTGGGCTGAAGGCGGGGGCTGCGGTCCTTCCCCCTTGCCCCGCGGCGGATCCCCCCAGCCAGAAGGTGAACAAGCACAACCAGGGGGACCTGTCCGCGGGGCTCGAATTTGTTGACCGGTGAGCTGCCCGGGGCGCCAGTCCCTCGAGGAGATACGGTGGACCCGCCGGAGTTTTGCGAGGATCCCTTGTTGCAAAAGTTCATGTGGACTCTCGTGCCCATATGCTCGCGGAGCGGTGGGCAAAACCTTGCCCCGTACCCCCTGGCGTATTATCGCTAGCGTCCAGCCAATGGCGTGCTCGTCAGCCACTGCCAGCTGGAAGTGCGCAATTCCGTGGCAGCTGCGCGCGCTGGAACTCGTGGAACAATCAAAACGCCCGGAACAGCCAAAACTCCTAATTGGCGCCCGAACCGGCCCTACATTCTCGTACCCGGAATTCGCCCGCAGCTCCCGCTCCATCCGATGAATCCGCCAAAGCCCACCGGATCCGCTTCAGTCAACCAATGTGTTCTTTCTCTTTTGTTGGGCCGCCAAACACAGAAGACTGGGCCGTATGAATGAAACGACCGAACAATTGGCCGCACGGTTGGAAGCCAATCCGGATCCGGGGATCGCTCTAAGGCTCGACGGGGTCCGCAAGACCTTCCACACCGCGCAGGGACCGTTTGAAGCCGTGGCCGGAATCGACATGAGCGTCGGCACCGGAGAAATCGTTGCCTTCCTGGGCCCCAACGGCGCGGGAAAAACCACCAGCATCGACATGATGCTCGGGCTCACCGCACCGACATCCGGAACCGTCTCGGTCTTCGGCAAGAGCCCGCGTGCAGCCGTTGAGGCCGGGGAAATCTCCGCAGTGCTGCAGACCGGCGGATTGCTGCGGGACCTCACGGTGCGAGAAACCGTCACCGCCATCGCCGCGCTGCACGGCGCCAAGGACCGCATCGAAGAGGTCATGGAACGGACGAACCTCGTGCCCTGTCCCGCCGCAAGGTCTCCAAGTGCTCGGGCGGCGAACAACAACGGCTGAAATTCGCGCTCGCACTGCTGCCGGACCCGCGCCTGCTGATCCTCGATGAGCCAACCGCCGGCATGGATGTCTCGGCACGCCACGCGATTCTGGGAGACCATGCGCCAGGACGCCTTGGAGGGACGCACCGTCCTGTTCGCCACCCACTACCTGGAAGAGGCACAGGACTTCGCCGAACGCACCATCCTGCATCGGGCAGGACGAGTGCTGGCGGACGGCCCCACCAACCAGCTGCGCACCATGACAGGCGGACACATCGTCTCCGCCACGCTGCCCGATGACCGCCCCGCCGAGCCGGCACTTGCGGCGCTGCGCACCCTGCCGCGGGTCGTCTCCGTGCAGCTCAGGGCCACCGGGTCAGCGGTCACCGGCCCGGAATCCGACGCGGCGGCGCTGATGCTGCTGACCGGACTCGGCGCCGCGGAGCTGGAGATCACCGCACCCACCCTTGAATCCGCCTTCATGGCGTTGACGGAAGACACGCTGATGAACCCCACCTATGTACGCATCGAACTCTTCCGCCAATCCCGGGACATCATGAACGTCATGTTCGCGGTGTTCATGCCCGTGGCCATGTATGTGCTCTTCGGGAACATGTTCGGCTGCGGAGGACACGACGCCGGCAACGGCAACGTGAAGTTCTACGTCATGGTCTCCATGGCCGCCTACGGTTCTGCCGTGGCCACCACGGCCATCGCCGGGACCGCCGCCACCGAGTCCATGCTGGGCTGGGGCAGGCAAATCGCGCTGACCCCGATGAAAGCCTCGGGATTCGTGGCCGCCAAGATCACCGTCGCCCTGGTCATCGCCGCCGTCAGCGCCGCCGCCGTGTACCTGACCGGCATGCTCACCGGGGCGCAGGCAGACGCGCCCTGGATCTGGGCGCTCAGCTACGGGACCTCGTGCTGGGCTCCGGGGTCTTCGCCCTCTATGGCATGGCCGTCGGGCTGGGCTTCAAGTCGGAGACTGCAATCGGCATTGCCAGCAGCGGCCTGGTGTTCTTTGCCTTCTTCGGCAACGTGTTCATGCCGCTGAGCGGGGTGCTGCTGGACATCGCACGCTTCACCCCGATGTACGGGTTCGTGGGATTGGCCCGCTACCCGCTGACCGAGGGCTACGGGGCCGGGACCGATACCGTGGATTCGATTGGCATGCTCCTAGCCAACATAGTGGGATGGGCACTGGTCTTCGCCGGGCTTGCGCTGTGGGCGGTCCGCCGCTCGAGGGCGCGGCGGTGAAACTAGCCCCGCCGGTCCCGTTTCCTTCCGGGTGATCCAACTTCTTGATCCACACGATCAACGCGCCCGCAATCTCCGGGGCCGGATCCGGGCTGCGACCCAGGGAGCGCCCGCACGCCGCGCGTCCGATCTGTAGACTCGTATGCATGTCGGTTTCGGAGCTTTCGGTCAGTACGCAGAACTACCTGAAGGTCATCTGGGGTATCTCCGAATGGTCGGACGTTCCCGTGACCGCGACCGTCATTGCGCAGAAGACGGGGCTCAAGGTCTCGTCGGTTTCGGACGCCGTGCGGAAGATGACCACCCAGGGCCTGGTGAGCCACGCGCGCTACGGCGCCGTCGAACTGACCGACCTCGGCCGCAAGCACGCCCTGGACATGGTGCGCAGGCACCGGCTCCTGGAAACGTTCCTGGTCCAGGTCCTCGGATACGACTGGGACCAGGTCCACGACGAGGCGGAGAACCTGGAACACGCCATTTCGGATTTCATGGTCGAACGCCTCGACGCGTTCCTGCAGCACCCCACCCGCGACCCGCACGGAGACCCGATCCCGTCCGCGGACGGCGTGGTGGTGCAGCCCGACGCGGTCCTGCTCAGCGAGGTGGGACCGGGCCAGCGCGTCGTCGTGGAGCGGATCTCGGACGACGACCCGGTGCTCCTGAAGTTCCTCCACGCCCAGGGCGTCGTGCCGGGAGTCGCCTTGACGATCGTGGGGGCAACGCCGTTCTCGGATGCCATGAGCCTGAACGTCGGCGACGGCGCAACCCCGTCAGCCTGGGCCGCCAGGCGACGGACGCGCTTTACGTGTCCCACGCCTAAGCCGCGGAACGCATCAGAGGCCGCGCGCTCAGCGGCTGGTGAAGCGGGTGCGGTACGAGGTCGGGGTCGTGGAGTAGGCGGCGAGGAAGTTCTGCCGGAAGGTCACCGGGCTGCCGAAACCGCAGGACTCGGCAATGCGCGCGATGCTCCAGCTCGTGGTTTCCAGCAGCTGGCGGGCGTCGTCCAGCCGCCGGCCGAGCACCCAGCGCGCCGGGGACAGCCCGGTGACCTCCTTGAACCTGCGCGTGAAGTTGCGCTTGCTCATGGTGGCGTGTGCCGCCATGGCCTCCACCTCGAGGTCCTGGTCCAGGTTCGCCAGGGCCCATTCGATGGTCTTGCCCAGCGGCCCGTCCAGCTCGGGGTCCTGCAGCGGGCGGGCCACGTATTGCGCCTGGTCGCCCTCGCGGTGCGGGGCCACCACGATCTGGCGGGCCACCGCGGCGGCTGCCGCCGATCCCAGGTGCGTGCGCACGATGTGCAGGCAGGCGTCCAGGGCGGAGGCCGTGCCGGCGGAGGTGAGCACGTCGCCGTGGTCGATGTAGAGGGCCGAATCATCGAATTTCACCGCAGGTGCCTTGGAAGCCATGGACTTGGCGGCCGCCCAGTGCGTCACGGCCGTGCGGCCGTCGAGCACGCCGCTGCACGCCACCGGATAGGCACCCAGGCACAGGCCCGCGATCACGGATCCCCGGTCATGGGTCTGCCGGACGAGCCGAAGCAGGTCATCGGACGGCTCCGGCAAATGGGACAACCATGACGGGAACACCACAAGGTCCGCATCCCGAGCGATTTCCGGCCCGGAGACCTCGCCAATCACGTACCCCTCGGCGCTGCGCACCGGCAGGCCGGACTCGGTGAACACGAGGGCCTCCCAGCCCTCGGCCAGGCCCAACCGGGACACCTCGCCGAACACGAGCAGCGGGGTTGCCAGATGGAACAGGGTCATGCCGTCGAAGGCGTGGACCGCGATCTTCACGTTGGCTCATTTCCATCGAAAGTATGCATATACGCCACTCACCCTACCCGTCGGGTCGCTGCCAAGGTGGAACCACCCACCAAGCAACAACCAATGAATGGAGCCGACCATGGCCGAATTGCGCCGCGCCCTCGTCGTCATCGACGTGCAGAACGACTACTTTGCCGACGGGGGACCGCTGGAGATCCAGTACCCGGACCGCAACGAATCCCTGGCCAACATCACCCGGGCCATCGACCTGGCCGAAGCGGCAGGGGATGCCGATCGTCTCGGTGCAGCACCAGTACCCGGCCGGGGCGCCGGTGTTCGCCGAGGGTTCCGAGGGATGGAAGCTGCACCCGGAAATTTCCTCGCGCCGCACGGATTCGTGGAAGCACCTCGTGAAGAACTACGCCAGCGTCTTCGCCGGCACCGACTTCGAGGCCTGGCTGCGGGAAAACGGGATCGACACCATCACCATCGTTGGCTACATGACCAACAATTGCGACCTGGCCACTGCAGCGGCGGCCGAACCGCTGGGCATCTCCGTGGAGCTGCTTTCGGATGCCAGCGGGGCGATCCACCTGGCCAACGAGGCCGGCACGGTCGGCGCGCAGCAGCTGCACGAGACCCTGCTGGTCCTGCTGCACTCCAACTTCGCGGCCGTGGCCACCACGAACGACTGGGCGAATGCCGTTGAAGCCGGAACCGCGTTGCCCAAGGGCGATCTGGGATCGTCCGCAGTGCAGGGACGGGCCGCCTTCGCACCCGTCCGCTGAATCGGGCCGGCCGCCACGGGAAGTGGGGCGATGCGTTGAAAGCCGCGGGATGCAACCGGAAATTTCGGTTGCATCCCACGGCTTTCCGTTGTGGTCCGGGCGGAGCCCGAAGGCCGTCTGCAAAGCGAGGGGCGCGGTGGAAGCAGCCCGGCCGCTCTCCTAAGTACCCGCCTGCGGATGCGCCGGGCATCGCGCATGGGCGAAGTTGCTAGGCGACCTGCGCCTGTTCGGGTGGGGCCGCGGCGCGGCGGCGCTTCGAGGCCGCGTACCGCTTGCCCAGCAACCCCTGGGTGGGGCTGAAGAGGTACACCAGGGCGAACACCGCGCCCTGGGTCAGCACGATCATGCCGCCGGAGGCCGTGTCCAGGTAGTAGCTCACGTACAGGCCGACCACGGAGCAGACGACGGAAATCGCGGGCGCGATCACCAGCATCCGGCCGAAGCGGTCGGTGAGCAGGTGGGCCGTGGCCCCCGGGATGATCAGCATGGCCACCACCAGGATGACGCCCACGGCCTGCAGCGCCACCACGGAGGTCAGGGCCAGCAGGCCCAGCAGCGCGGCGCCGATGATCTTCGGGTTCAGCCCGATCGCGTGCGCATGGGTCGGGTCGAAGGCGAAGAGCGTGAAGTCCTTCCGCTTGAACAGCAGGATGCCCAGCGCGATCGCACCCAGGATGACGATCTGCGTCAGCTCGGCCTTCGAGACCCCCAGCAGGTTCCCGAAGATGATGTGGCTCAGGTCGGTGTTCGACGGGGTGACGGAGATCAGCACCAGGCCCAGGGCGAAGAGCGTGGAGAACACGATGCCGATGGCCGCGTCCTCCTTGATGCGGCTGGTGTCGCGGACCGCGCCGATCAGCGCCACGGCCAGGAAGCCGAAGAGCAGCGCGCCGATCGCGAACGGCACGCCGAGCACGTAGGCCAGCACGACGCCCGGAAGCACCGCGTGGGACACGGCGTCGCCCATCAGCGACCAGCCGATCAGCACCAGCCAGCAGGAAAGCACGGCGCAGACCGCCGCGGCCGTCACGGCCGTGGCCAGCGCGTTCACCATGAAGTCGTAGCCCAGCGGCTCGACGATGAGGTCTATGAGGTTCATGAGTCGTTCTCGCTTCCCAGTACGTCCAGGCCGAAGGCCATGGCAAGGTTTTCCGGCCGCAGCACGGTCTTCGGGTCCCCGTGCATGAGCACCCGCTGCATGAGCAGGACGGCCTCGTCGGCCAGCGCCGGCAGGGCGTGCAGGTCGTGGGTGGAGACCAGGATGGCGGCGCCTTCGGCGGCCTGCTCGCGCAGCAGGCGCGTGATGGTGGCCTCGGAACGCTTGTCGACGCCCGCGAACGGCTCGTCCAGCAACAGGATGTTGGCGTTCTGGGCGATGCCGCGGGCCACGAAGGCGCGCTTCTTCTGGCCGCCGGAGAGCTGCCCGATCTGCCGGTGCGCGTACTCGGTGAGCTCGACGCGTTCCAGGGCCTCGTCCACCGCCAGTGGTCGGAGCGCTTGGGGCGGCGGGTCCAGCCCATGCCCCCGTAGCGGCCCATCATGACGACGTCGCGCACCGAGACCGGGAAGGCCCAGTCGACGTCCTCGCTTTGCGGGACGTAGCCGATGGCCGCGGACTTGCGGGCCTGCGCCGGGGTCCCGCCGTTGATGGTGACGGTGCCGCCGTCGGGCTTGACCAGGCCCATGATCGCCTTGAACAGCGTCGACTTCCCGGAGCCGTTCATGCCGATCAGGCCGCAGATCCGGCCGTGGTTCAGGGTGAGTTCCGCCCGGTCCAGGGCCAGCACGTCGCCGTAGCGCACCGTGACGTCCCTGACCGTGACGGCCCGGGCCGTCATGACGACTTCCCGGTGAGAGCCTCGAGGATCACCTTGGAGTCATGGCGGATGAGGTCGAGGTAGGTGGGGACGGGGCCGTCGGCCTCGGAGAGCGAATCGACGTACAGGACTCCGCCGAACTTGCTGCCGCTGGCCTGGACCACCTGCTGCATCGGGGCGTCGGAGACCGTGGACTCGCAGAACACCGCGGGCACCTGGTTTTCCTTCACGAACTCGATGGCGGAAGCGATTTGCCGCGGGGTGGCCTGCTGCTCGGCGTTGACGGCCCAGATGTACTTCTCGGTCAGTCCGGCGTCGCGGGCCAGGTAGGAGAACGCCCCTTCGCAGGACACGATCGCCCGGTGGTTCGGTTCCAGGCCGGAAAGCCCCTCGACCAGGTTGTCCTGGAGCTGCTTCAGTTCCAGGTTGTAGGCGCGGGCGTTCTCCGTGTAGGTGGCGCTGTTCGCGGGATCGAGCTCGATGAACGCATCGCGGATGTTCTCGACGTAGGCCTGCACATTGAGCGGGCTCATCCACGCGTGCGGGTTGGGCTTGCCTGCGTAGGAATCCTCGGTGATGTCGATGGGTTCCACGCCCTCGCTGACGACGGCATGCGGCACGTCGATTTCCTCGACGAACTGCGTGAACCAGCCCTCGAGGTTCATGCCGTGGTCCAGGATCAGCTGGGCGCGGGAGGCCTTGGCAATGTCCTGCGGGGTCGGCTCGTAGCCGTGGATCTCGGCCCCGACCTTGGTGATCGACTCGACCTGGAGCTTGTCGCCGGCGACGTTCTGGGCGATGTCGGCCAGCACGGTGAACGTGGTGAGCACGACGGGGCGGTCGGACTGGCCGCCACCGGCCCCGGGGCTTGTGTCGGAGCAGGCGCTGAGCGAGGCGATGAGCGCGACGCTTGCCGCGCCGGCCAGTAGTCGGCGCAGCAACGTGGGCGTGGCTGCCTTGTGTCGGCGAGGATTCGTCATTGATTTCCTATGCGGCGTGGTGTGGTCGTTGGGCCGGGGGAGAGCGGCGTAAAAGCAATGTTACGTCATGCCGTAGAAGAATGTACGTCTAGACGTAACTATTGCGTCGCGTGAAGAAACGACCGGCAGGCGGGCCTCCGGGCGGGGCGGATTCGGGCCGTTCCGGAGGGCTGTCCGGGAATCCTCGGTGACTAGGCAAGGCAAAAAACCGGAGCGTTCCCGCGTCGCCTCGTGCAAGCGACGCAGGAACGCTCCGGCGTGGAAAATTTGCGGTGGTTGATGACGCCCCGCTGCCATCCGGTGGATGAGTGGGACAGCGTGGCCGGCGCGGAGCGGAGCTAGGCGTTGATCCGGTAGCCGCGCTTGACGACAGTGGAGATCAGCCGCGGGTCCGGCAAGGCCCGCCGAAGCCTGCTGAGTGCCATGTCAAGGGCGTGGTCCGAGGAGCCGTCGGGCAAAAGCGAGACCAGCCGGGCCCGGGGGACCACCCGTCCGCGAGCGCTCAGGATCGCCTTGAAGAGTTTCAGCTGGATGGCGCTGAGTTCGCGGTCGTCCCCGCCCAGGAGCACGGTGTCCCCGCGCAGCTCGCAGGAGCCCAGAACGGTTTGGCAGCTGATCGATCCGCTGTCGGAGAGGTGTTCCACCAGGATGCGGATCATGGCACCCATCCGGTGCCGTTCGGGGACCAGCGGTTCGATCCCGACTTCCCGCAGCGGGGCGGCCGTCACCGGTCCCACGGTCACGCAGCACACTCTGAACTGGAGCGCCTCCAGCAGTTCCGTGTAGCAACCCTGCTCCTCCGCGGCGGCGAGCAGCGCGCGGACCGCCGGCGCACTGGTGAAGGTGACGGCATCGATGGCCCCGGAACACAGGGCCCGAAGCAATTGGGTCATCCGGTCCGCGTCCTCCGGTGGTCCCCAGCGATACGGGCTGATCCGGATGACCTCGCTGGCTCCGGCGTCCGCCAGGGCCTGTGCCGCAGGGTCGTCGCCGATTCCGTGCTGTTGCAGCACCACGGTCTTGCCGGCAACCTTCGGGGCCACCTCGGAAACCAGCGTGGAGGTCAGTTCGTCGCTGCTCATGCCGTCGGCCTCGAAGCCCAGCGCGCGCACGGCGCCCAGGGCCTTGGGGCCGCGCACGTGGATCGACGCGGCGTGCAGGACCTGCGTCAGCTCGTCGCCCAGGCCGGCGGCATCGGCCGTCTCGAACCACCGGCGGAATCCGTAGGCCGTGCTGACCAGCACGAATTCGGGCCGCAGGCCCAGGACCAGCCGCGTTTGCTCCAGCAATTCCGCGTCCTCGACCAGCGGCGCCATGCGCAACGTCGGGGCGTGCTGCACCTGCGCGCCGCGGCGTTGCAACGCCTCGATCAGTTCGGCCGAACGCCGTTCCGAGGTGACGGCGATCCGGAATCCGGACAGGGGCGAGGCCGCACGGCCAGGTGTGTCCAGCTCGGCCACGCTCATCGTGCAACCGCCGGCATCAGCGACTGCAGCTCAACGTCCCGGTCGCCCAGGGCCGCGACCCCGCCGATCACGATGACCGCGGGGTTGCTGCAACGCGCGTTGCGCGCCGCCTCGGCGAGCGTTCCCAGGGTCGCCCGGGTGCTGCGTTGGGTGTCGGTGCAGCCGCGCTCGATGATGGCGGCCGGCGTGCCGGCATCAAGCCCGTGGCGCAACAGCCCCGCGGTGGTCTGCTCCAGCGTGGCGACGCCCATGAGCACCACCAACGTGCCGCCGAAGCCGGCCATGTGCCCCAGCTCCTGCTCGGTGAACGGGTCGTGACCCGAGAGCACCGTGAAGCCCTTGCTGATTCCGCGTGCCGTCACCGGAATGCCCACGGCGCCCGGAACGGAGATCGCGCTGCTGATCCCGGGGATCACCGTCGCCTGGATTCCCGCGGCCCGGCAGTCCGCCAGTTCCTCGGAGCCGCGCCCGAAGACGTACGGGTCCCCGCCCTTGAGCCGCACCACGTTGTTCCCCGCCCGGGCCGATTCGATCATCAACTCGGTGATGCGCGCCTGGGGCACCTTGTGGTGGCCCGGTGCCTTGCCCACGTCCACCAGCTCGGCGCCCGGCGCCAACCGGGCGAGCTCGTGGCTGGGTCCCAGCCGGTCGTAGAACACCACGTCGGCCGCCGCCAACGCGGCGACCCCGCGCACCGTGAGCAGGTCGCTGCTGCCGGGGCCGCCGCCGAGCAGCGTCACGGACCCCTCGCCCGTGGCCGCGGGCTCGTGCGAAACCAGGATGAACTTGCTCGCGGCCAGCCTTTCGAGGGCAGGCCACCCGGCGTTGCCGTCGTCGACGGCCACCACCAGACGAATCCGGTGCTGCCGCGTTCAGCAGCCTTTCCGCCGAGCGTGGCTCGTGCGCCTCGATGACGTGGGCGCCGGCGGCCCTGTAGCGCGCCACCGCGCGCCGCGCGGCCCGGGGTTCTCCCGCAATGAGTACGTGGTGGCCGTTGAGTTGAAGGTTGCTGGCGAACATCATGACTCCCAGGTTGAATTCGGGGCACCGATGCCGATGCTGGCTCCCAGTGAAACCGGTGCGGCCGGACGGTGCTGGCCGCGCTCGGGGACGTATTCCAGGTCCGGATCGGACATGCCCGGCGCGTTGACGAAGGAACGGAAGCGGCGCAATTTCTCCGGGTCCGCCAGCGTGGCGGCCCATTCGTCCTCGTAGTTGCCGATGTGGTTTTCCATGGCTTCCTCGAGCTCGGCGCCCAGGCCCAGCGAGTCCTCGACCACCACGGAGCGGACCATGTCGATGCCGCCGTCGAGGTCCTCCATCCAGCGTGCGGTGCGCTGGAGCTTGTCGGCCGTGCGGATGTAGTACATCAGGTACCTGTCCACGTATCGAATCAGTGTCTTGTCGTCGATCCCGCCTGCCAGCAACTGGGCGTGGGCGGGATTGGCGCCGCCGTTGCCTCCCACGTAGAGGTTCCAGCCTTCCGCGGTCGCGATGACCCCGACGTCCTTGGCGCGGGCCTCGGCGCATTCGCGGGCGCACCCGGAGACGCCCATCTTGAACTTGTGGGGCGCCCGCAATCCGCGGTAGCGCAGTTCCATTTCGATGCCCATGGCCACTGAATCCAGCATGCCGTAGCGGCACCAGGAGGATCCAACACATGTCTTCACGTTGCGCAGCGACTTCCCGTAGGCCTGCCCGGATTCGAACCCGGCATCGACCAATTCCTTCCAGATGTCCGGCAGCTGCTCCAGCCGCGCGCCGAACATGTCGATGCGCAGGCCGCCGGTGAGCTTGGTGTACAGGTTGTACTTGGCGGCCACCGCGGCAATCACGCCGAGCTTCTGCGGGGTGATTTCCCCGCCGGGGATCCGGGGGACCACCGAGTAGGTGCCGTCCTTCTGCATGTTGGCCATGACGCGGTCGTTGGTGTCCTGCGCGCCGGCCAGCCCGGCTTCCATCGGGTGCCCGGAGGTCTGCGAGGCGAGGACGGAGGCGATCACCGGCTTGCAGATGTCGCAGCCCGCCCCCTGGCCGAAGCGCTGCATGATTTCCGGGTAGGTTTTCAGGCCGGCCACGCGGACGGCCTCGAAAAGCTGGGCCCGCGAGAGCTCGAAGTGCTCGCACATGGCCGCCGAGATGACGGCCCCGTTCTTGAGCATCTCGGTTTCCATGAGTTTCTTGAGCATGGGCACGCAGGATCCGCATTGGGTTCCGGCGCGGGTGCAGCCCTTCAACGCCGAAAGGTTGGTGACGGGTTCCTGGCCCTCGCAACTTCCGCAGCCGCCCACGGCGTCCCGGATGGTTCCGGCATTGACGTTGTTGCACGAGCACAGGACGGCGTCGTCGGGCAGCTCGCCGTCCGGCACCTCGCCGCCCAGGGCGCTGAGGTAGGCACCCGGCTCGGCGGGCAGCTCCCGGCCCAGCAACGGACGCAGCGCCTGGTAGGGGCTGGCGTCTCCCACGAAGATCCCGCCCAGGAGCACCTTGGCATCCCGGGAGACCACGATCTTTTGGTAGAGGCCGCGCGGCGCATCCGCGTAGACCACCTCCAGGGCGCCCTCGGTGCGCGCGAAACCGTCGCCGAAGCTTGCCACGTCCACGCCGGAGAGCTTGAGCTTCGTGGCGGTGTCGAACCCGCCGAACTCGGCGGACCCGCCCTGCAACTGCTCGGCGAGCACCTCCGCCATGGCGTTGGCCGGGGCCACGAGGCCCACGCACAGTCCGCTCGAAGTTGGCGACCTCGCCGATGGCCCAGACATGCGGAACGGCCGTGGCGCAGCGCGCGTCGATCTCGATGCCGCCGCGCGGGCCCAGACCGAAGCGCGGTGCCAAGCTGTCCTGCGAATCAAGGAATTCGTTGTGGCTGCGGGCCAGTTCGTCGCGCGGCCGGACGCCGATCGAGACCACCACCATGTCCGCATCGATCCGGCGGCCATCGGCCATCAGCACGCCCTCGACCCGCACTTCTCCTGCCTCGGTGCCGGTGATGATTTCCTGCGGGTAGACGCCGCCGTGCACCGTGAAGCCCGTATCGGCGATGAGCCGGCCCATGGCCTGCCCCGCGCCCTCATCGAGCTGGGTTCCCATGAGCCACTTGCCGCCGTCGATGACCACCGCGTCCGCCCCGAGCGCCTGGGCGCCGGCGGCCGCCTCGAGCCCCAGCAAGCCGCCGCCGATGGTGGCCACCACCGGGGCTCGGCCCAGGCGTTCGGCAAGCTCGCCCACGGACGGCGGCAATGGCCCAGACGTCCTCCAGGGTCCGGTACACGTGGGTGTGCTCGGAGCCGGGAATGGGCAGGGTGGCCGCGTTGGAGCCGGTGGCCAGGACCAGTTCGTCATACTCGAAGCTGCGTCCGTCGGCCGTGGTCGACCCGGCGGTTGGCGCTGTCGATCCCGATGGCCGCGGCATGCGTTTCGAGGGTGACGTTCTCCCGTTCCCACAGCCCGGCATCGCCCAGGGTCAGGTCCACCCCGGGGTTGGTCAACGCCTGCGACAGGGCGACCCTGTCATAGGGAAGGTGGACTTCCTCGGTAAGCACGGTGATATGCACGTTGCTCGGCTCCCGGCCGGCCATGGCCTCGGTGAAACGATGTGCGGCGGGGCCTCCGCCAACCACCACAATGCGGCGTGATCCATTCACTGCGCTCATTTTGTAACTCGACTTTCGCTCACGAACCCAAGGGTGCTGTGGTTGACTGCTTTCCACCCTAGGGAGCCGGTTTTGCCGCCCGATGACCCACGCGTTTCGGTCAGCACAATTTCGTGCACCAATCACATGACATGGGGTGAGCGCCCCGAAACATGGACGAAACGATCGCCGGGCGGGGCGTGCGCAACCCGTGCCGGGACCTCGCGGCGGCCGCCGGTTTCGGGCGGGATCACTCCGCCTCACCGGATCCTTCCGTCGGTGTGAGCGACGGTTTACAGGTGCGCAACACCAGAACGTCGAGCACGAAACAACGGCTCCGTAGGCTCGCCTCATCGCAAGAACCCGGATCAAAACCCCGGATCGAAAATACCCAGTCGAGAGGAACCCAGTGATGAGCGCTGTAGTCGAAGAAGCCGTACTCGAATCCGAAGACGGCATGGTGTCGGTGTGCCGGCCCGAGGACCTCGAACCGGGGTGGGGTGAGGCCGCGTGGCTGGGCGGGAAGCAGATCGCCCTGTTCCGCACGGAGGGCGAGGACTTCTTCGCCGCGTCCCACCACTGCCCCACCAGCGGGGCCAAGGTCATGGCCCGGGGGATCCTGGGCGACCGGATGATCGACGGCAACCGGGTGTCAACCATCGCGTGCCCGCTGCACAAGGAGGTGTACCGGTTGGACACCGGCGACTGCCTGAGCGCCGTGGCGCAGCCGCTGCCGGTCTTCCCGCTGGTCGAACGCCAGGGCGAGCTGTGGATGGCGGGAACGCCATGACCACGGCGTATGCGGAACCGGGCATGATGGACCACGCCGCGTGGCAGGGGTGGGCCGAGACGCTGCCCGAGCCGACGCTGGTGGCCGTCTCCCACGGAACGGGCGATCCGGCCGGTCGCGCCGCGGTCAAGGGACTCGTGGATGCGGTGGACGCTGCCATGGGTGACCACCCCGGTGCATGGCGCATTCGTGGATGTCGAACACCCGAGGGTCGGCCGGTTCGTCCGCTCGGAGGCGCTGGGGCCGGATGCCGCGGCGGCCCTGGTGCCGTTGCTGCTCTCCGCGGGCACGCATGCATCCGGCGATCTTGCCGAAGCCGCGGCGCTGCGACCGGGCACGCGGGTCGCACGTCCGCTGGGCCCGGCCAGCGGGCTGGCGGTCGTGCTGCGCCGCCGCCTCCTGGAGGCCGGCTGGGTTCCGGGCGAAGCGGTGATCCTGGCCTGCGCCGGGTCGACCGATCCCGCGGGCGTCGCGGACTGCCGCACCATGGCGCAACTACTGGCCGGCCACCTGCAGGTCCCGGTCACCGCCGCATTCATTTCGGCCGCCGAACCACGACTCGGCGCCGCGATCAACGCGGCGCGCACACGCAACCCGGGAGTCCGCACGGCGGTTGCCACCTATTTGCTGGCCCCCGGCCATTTCGCGGACCTGGCTGCCGGCTTGCGCACCGGACGTGCTGGGCAAGCCGCTGTTGGTCCCCGGCGAGAACCCGCCGCAGGAACTGGTTGACCTGGTGGTCAAGCGATACCGGCAGGCCATCGCCTAGAACCTCGCACCGATCACCGCTGCCGGGAATCACCAAATATGCCGTCCGATCCGTGAACCCACCGGATCGGACGGCTTTTGCGTGCCGCGCTCGCCGACGCTCAGGCCGGAACCGGAAGCCTTGAGCATCGCCTCGATCGTGGCGCGGCAGCCGCCGCACCCGGTGCCCGCCCGGCAGGCATCGCCCACCTCGGACACCGTCAGGCAACCGTCCTCCACAGCCTGGGCCACCTGTCCGTGCGTTGCACCCGAGCAGCGGCACAACTGGTCATCGGGCCCCGCGGCCACCGGTGTCTCCGGCGCGCACGGGTCATCCAGGCGCAGCAGCGTCGAACGATCCTGCGGCAGCACGCTGCCACGCTCGTAGGCCAGCACCAGTTCGGCACCGGTCCGGGGCAGCCCCATGGCCAGGAAACCGGTGGGAACCCCGTGCCTGGTGACGAGTTTCAGGTAGCGGCCCTCCGCGGGGTCGGCGAAGACCGTGACCTGGTCCTCGCCCCCGTCCCAGAGGCCCGCCGAGATGTTTCCGCCGGCCGTCACCTCCAGCCCCTGTCCCTTGAGCATCAGCACGTCCGAGGAATGGTGGGCCGGCGGGGCGATCGCGGGGTCCAGGCGTTCGGAGGGGGCATCCGGGCGCGGTGCCGGGTGCGTGAGCATGAAGTTCGCCAGCCAGCCGGCCTGTGCCCACCCCGGGGCCAACAGCCCGACCGGTGCGCGGCCGGCAACCTCCGCGCAGTCACCGATCGCAAAGATGCGGTTCTCGGTGTCGGCAACGAGGAATTCGTTGGTTTGGATCCCGCGATTCACCTTCAGCCCGCACCCCAGCGGCCAATTCGGTGCGTGCCCGGACACCCGTCGAGATGAGCAGGGCATCGCCGGGGATCACCCCGTGGCCTTCGGTCGCCAGCCCGGTGAATCCCTTCTCGTCCTTTTCCACGCCCGTCGCCCGGACGCCGGAAACCACCTCGATGCCCGCGGCCCGCAGGCCCCGGGCCAGGAGTTTCCCGCCGTCGGCATCCACCGTGCGGCCCAGCGGCGCCTCCCCGTGGTGGATGAGCACCGGGGAATGCCCGGCCTTGGCCATGGCCAGGGCCGCCTCGATGCCCAGGATTCCTCCGCCAAGCACCAGCACCCGGCCCTCGCGCTGAAGCACCCGATGCAATTCCGTGGCGTCCTCGAGGGTGCGCAGGGCGAGCACCCCGTCGGGGCAACCGGGCCTCGACGTGCGGCTCGAAATTCACTCCGTGCAGGGTCGGGATCACCGGCCGCGCCCCGGTGGCAAAAACCAGCCGGTCGTAGGGCAGCACCCCGCCGTCCTCCAGGCGCACCTGGCCGCGGGAACGGTCCACGCGGGTGACCTTGGTGCCCAGGTGCAGCATCGACGCCCGGCCTGCCGCAGCCGCTGTTCGTCGACCATGCTCAGGTGTTCGGCCTCGGTGGCCCCGACCGCCAACTCGGCAAGCAGCACCCGGTTGTAGGCCACGTGTTTTTCGGCGGAAACCACGGTGAGGTGGATCCTGCCGTCGGCGACGCCGGGGAGCAGGCCCTCCGCCAGGGAGGCGGCCACGGGTCCGAACCCGATGACGACGATGCGTTCCGGGGTGCTTGGCATCAGGACTCCTCTCCCAGGGGAAACAGCGACACGGGGACGTGCTTGAACTCGGGCATCGCGCTGAGCGGGTCGACCAGCGCCGGGGTCAGCAGGTTGGCGTTGTTGGCGCCGGCAAAATGGAAGGGCAGGAACACCGTGTCCAGCCGGATCCCGGCGGTGAGCCGTGCCCGGGCGACCATCCGGCCGCGGCCGTTGGCGAGCGCCACGCGCTGCCCCTCGGCGATGCCGTGCGCCAGCGCGGTGGCCGGGTGGATTTCCAGCAGCGCCTCGGGCGCCGCCGCATGCAGTTCCGCCACGCGGCGTGTCTGCGTGCCCGTTTGGTAGTGCTCCAGCAACCGGCCGGTGACCAGGGAGACCATGCCGGGTTGGTGGGCGGCCTCGGGCGGCGGGGTGTGGCGGACGGGGACGATCACGGCCCGGCCGTCGGGGTGGGCGAAGCGTTCCAGGAAGAGGCGCGGCGTGCCGGACCGCCGCCCCGGTTCGCGGGAGACCGATTGCGCGGGGGAGCAGGGCCAATACACCGCGGCCCCCGCGTCGAGGTCGTCCCAGTCGATCCCGGAGTAGTCGGCCAATCCGCCCGCCGAGGCGAGGCGCAGCTCCTCGAAGACCTCGCGGGCCTCGGGGGAGAATGTCCCGGGGGAGTCCAGGCGCCGGGCCAGCTCGGCGAGGATCCACAATTCGTTGCGCGCCATCTCCGGTGCCTCCAGCGCGGCACGCCGGCGGAGCACCCGTCCCTCCAGGTTTGTCATGGTGCCTTCCTCCTCCGCCCACTGCAGCACCGGGAGCACCAGGTGGGCCTCGGCTGCGGTTTCCGACAGGAAGAAGTCGCAGACCACCAGGAAGTCCAGGCGGCGCAACCCGGCGATGACCCTGGAGGCGTCGGGCGAGGAGAGCGCCGGGTTGGATCCGTGCACCATGAGCATGCGTGCGCCGTGCTCGGTGCCCAGGGTGTGCAGCAGTTCGGTGGCCGGGACGCCGGGGCCGGGAATGGTTTCCGGGTCCACGCCCCACACCCTGGCCACGTGTTCGCGGTGCGCGGGGTCGGTGATCTTGCGGTAGCCGGGCAGCTGGTCGCATTTCTGGCCGTGTTCGCGCCCGCCCTGGCCGTTGCCCTGCCCCGTGATGGTGCCGAACCCGCCGGCGGGGGTGCCCGGCAGCCCCAGGAGCAGTGCGAGGTTGATCGCGGCCGTGGTGGTGTCGGTGCCGTTGACGTGCTGTTCCACGCCGCGGCCGGTCAGGATGTAGACGGGCCCGCCGCCGGATTTCGCCGCGCGCGCCGCCATGGCCAGGGCGCGGGCGGTGCGCCGGATCTCGCCGGCGGGAACGCCCGTGACCGATTCGACCCGTTCGGGCCACCACTGCGCCAGCGAGCTGCGCAGCGCGCCCAGGCCGTTGGTCCGCCGTGCCAGGTACTCGTGGTCGACCAGCGACTCGCCGAGCAGCACGTGGGCCAGGCCCAGGAGCAGCTGCAGGTCGCTGGCCGGTGTCGGTTGCAGGTGCCAGCCCGCGCCGTTGGCGCAGAGCTCGGCCGTCGCCGAGCGGCGGGGATCCACCACGACCAGCCCGCCGGAGGTGCGTGCTCCCTCGAGGTGCCGCACGAACGGGGGCATGGTGTCGGCAACGTTGGATCCCAGCATCAGGATCATGGAGGCCCCGTCCAGGTCCGCCAGCGGGAAGGGAAGCCCGCGATCGAGCCCGAACGCGCGGTTTCCGGCCGTTGCGGCCGAGGACATGCAGAACCGGCCGTTGTAGTCGATGCGCGAGGTGCCCAGGGCCAGCCGGGCGAACTTCCCCAGCTGGTAGGCCTTCTCGTTGGTCAGCCCGCCGGCGCCGAAGACCGCCACGGCATCGGCCCCGTGTTCGGCACGGATCCCCGCGGCCCGTTGGGCCACCAGGTCCAGCGCCTCGTCCCAGCCGATGGGTGTGAAGCCGCCGTCGGGCTGGCGCAACAGGGGAGTGTCCAGCCGTTCGGCGTGCCGAAGCAGCCTCGCCGCGCTGTAGCCCTTGCGGCACAGGGCGCCGCCGTTGGTTTCGAAGTTCCTCCCGCTCAGCTTCACCGGTTCGGCGGCGTCGGGCGTCGGCTCCAGCGTGATGCCGCATTGCAGGGCGCAGTAGGGGCAATGTGTGTCGGTGGCCTGGTGGACGTGTCCGGCCTCGGTCGGAATGCTCATTCAGACTCCTTGGTTGGCGAACTCTGTGCCGCGGCGAACGTAGCAGAACCAGGTCACAGCCATGAGCGCCACATAGAACGCGACGAAGATGCAGAATGCCGGGGTGTAGGAGCCGCGCAGCGAGATCGAGAGGCCCAGGGCCTGCGGGACCAGGAAACCGCCGTAGGCGCCGATGGCCGAGACCAGCCCGAGCGCGGCGGCGGCCTTGCGGGCGGCGCCCACCTCGCCGGCCTTTCCCTCACGCGTCGGATGCCGCCGTGGCGCGCAATGCGAAGACCGCCGGGATCATCCGGTAGGTCGAGCCGTTGCCGATGCCGCTGGCCGTGAAGAGCACCAGGAACAGCGCGAGGAAGAGCCAGAAGTTGGCGTGCGCGAGTGTCAGCACCAAGCCGACGGTCACCGTTGCCATGACGGTCGAGGGCGCCGAGGGTGATCCTCGCGCCGCCGAACCGGTCGGCAAGTTTCCCGCCGAAGGGACGGGCCAGGGAACCGACCAGGGGGCCGAGGAAGGCCAGCGAAACCGTGGCCGTGCCCAGCTGGAAGGCGGAGTATCCGGTGAAGGTGTCGGCGATGAGTTTCGGGAACACCGCCGAGAACCCGATGAAGGATCCGAAGGTGCCGATGTAGAGGGTCGCGATGATCCACAGGTGCTTTTCCTTCAGGCAGGCCAGCGCGCCGCGCACGTCCGACCGGGCCGAGGTCAGGTTGTGCATGTTGCGCCAGGCGCCGAACGCGGCCACCAGGATCAAGGGGATCCAGATGATGCCGGCCATCGGCAGCTGCAACGAGCCGGCGGCGAAGACGGTGATGGCGATCGGCACCAGCAGCTGGGCCACCGCCGCGCCGAGGTTACCGCCCGCGGCATTCAGCCCCAGGGCCCAGCCCTTCTGCGAGGCCGGGTAGAAGTAGGTGATGTTGGCCATCGAGGAGGCGAAGTTGCCGCCGCCGAACCCGGCGAGCCCGGCCAGGGTCAGCATGACCCAGAAGGGGGTGCTGGTGTCGGAAACGGCCAGGGCCAGGCCGCCTGCCGGGATCAGCAACAACAAGGCGGAGACGATGGTCCAGTTGCGTCCTCCGAAGCGGGCGACCATGAAGGTGTAGGGGATTCTCAGGGTTGCGCCGACGAGGCTGGGCATCGAGATCAACCAGAAAAGCTGGGTGGTGCTGTAATCGAATCCGGCTTTCGGCAGGTAGACCGCGACGATTGCGAAGAGCTGCCATACGACGAAGCCCAGGAACTCGGCGAAAATTGACCAGCGAAGGTTGGTGGCGGCGGTGGAGCGACCGATGCTGTTCCAGAATTCGGGGTTTTCTGCGTCCCAATTGCTGACCCATCGACCCTTGTTCATCACCAGGGAAGTCGTGGGCGCTGTGACGGTGCCGATCGTTGCAGTTCGGACTCTAGCTGGGTGCTCAAGGCGAATCGTTCCCTTTCACTCGTGGTTGATGCTGTTGAGCATTCCAGAGCGGGATTTCGCCGGTGCGCAGTTGCTGTTGCGCCAAGGGCAATGGAAATCACGATCACAATACAAAACGGGAGAACCGCGAAACCTGTTGGAAATGCGCGCGGAAGATCCGA
>CAWFRB010000032.1:0-106826 GCA_963818105.1 uncultured Actinomycetota bacterium
GAATGCCCGGCCTTGGCCATGGCCAGGGCCGCCTCGATGCCCAGGATCCCTCCGCCAAGCACCAGCACCCGGCCCTCGCGTTGAAGCACCCGGTTCAATGCCGTGGCGTCCTCGAGGGTGCGCAGGGCGAGCACCCCGCGGGGCAGCTTGGCCTCGACGTGCGGCTCGAAATTCACCCCGTGCAGGGTCGGGATCACCGGCCGCGCGCCGGTGGCAAAAACCAGCCGGTCGTAGGGCAGCGCCCCGCCGTCCTCCAGACGCACCTGGCCGCGGGAACGGTCCACGCGGGTGACCTTGGTGCCCAGGCGCAGCATCGACGCCGGCCTGCCGCAGCCGCTGTTCGTCGACCATGCCCAGGTGTTCGGCCTCGGTGGCCCCGACCGCCAGCTCGGCAAGCAGCACCCGGTTGTAGGCGACGTGTTTTTCGGCGGAAACCACGGTGAGGTGGATCCTGCCGTCGGCGACGCCGGGGAGCAGGCCCTCCGCCAGGGAGGCGGCCACGGGTCCGAAGCCGATGACGATGATGCGTTCCGGGGTGTCTGGCATCAGGACTCCTCTCCCAGGGGAAACAGCGACACGGGGACGTGCTTGAACTCGGGCATCGCACTGAGCGGGTCGACGAGCGCCGGGGTCAGCAGGTTGGCGTTGTTGGCGCCGGCAAAATGGAAGGGCAGGAAGACCGTGTCCAGCCGGATCCCGGCGGTGAGCCGTGCCCGGGCGACCATCCGGCCGCGGCCGTTGGCGAGCGCCACGCGCTGCCCCTCGGCAATGCCGTGCGCCAGCGCGGTGGCCGGGTGGATTTCCAGCAGCGCCTCGGGCGCCGCCGCATGCAGTTCCGCCACGCGGCGTGTCTGCGTGCCCGTTTGGTAGTGCTCCAGCAACCGGCCGGTGACCAGCGAGACCATGCCGGGTTGGTGGGCGGCCTCGGGCGGCGGGGTGTGGCGGACGGGGACGATCATGGCCCTGCCGTCGGGGTGGGCGAAGCGTTCCAGGAAGAGGCGCGGCGTGCCCGAGCGCCGCCCCGGTTCGCGGGAGACCGGATGCGCGGTGGAGCAGGGCCAATACACCGCGGCCCCCGCGTCGAGGTCGTCCCAGTCGATCCCGGAGTAGTCGGCCAATCCGCCCGCCGAGGCGAGGCGCAGCTCCTCGAAGACCTCGCGGGCCTCGGGGGAGAAGGTCCCGGGGGAGTCCAGGCGCCGGGCCAGCTCGGCGAGGATCCACAATTCGTTGCGCGCCATCTCCGGCGCCTCCAGCGCGGCACGCCGGCGGAGCACCCGTCCCTCAAGGTTTGTCATGGTGCCTTCCTCCTCGGCCCACTGCAGCACCGGCAGCACCAGGTGGGCCTCGGCCGCGGTTTCCGAGAGGAAGAAATCGCAGACCACCAGGAAGTCCAGGCGCCGCAACCCGGCGATGACCCTGGAGGCGTCGGGCGAGGAGAGCGCCGGGTTGGATCCGTGCACCATGAGCATGCGTGCGCCGTGCTCGGTGCCCAGGGTGTGCAGCAGCTCGGTGGCCGGCACGCCGGGGCCGGGAATGGTCTCCGGGTCCACGCCCCACACCTTGGCCACGTGTGCGCGGTGCGCGGGGTCGGTGATCTTGCGGTAGCCGGGCAGCTGGTCGCATTTCTGTCCGTGTTCGCGCCCGCCCTGGCCGTTGCCCTGCCCCGTGATGGTGCCGAACCCGCCGGCGGCGGTGCCCGGCAACCCCAGGAGCAGGGCGAGGTTGATCGCGGCCGTGGTGGTGTCGGTGCCGTTGACGTGCTGTTCCACGCCGCGGCCGGTCAGGATGTAGACGGGCCCGCCACCGGATTTCGCCGCGCGCGCCGCCAGGGCCAGGGCGCGGGCGGTGCGCCGGATCTCGCCGGCGGGAACGCCCGTGGCCGATTCGACCCGTTCGGGCCACCACTGCGCCAGCGAGCTGCGCAGCGCGCCCAGGCCGTTGGTCCGCCGTGCCAGGTACTCGTGGTCGACCAGCGACTCGCCGAGCAGCACGTGGGCCAGGCCCAGGAGCAGCTGCAGGTCGCTGGCCGGTGTCGGTTGCAGGTGCCAGCCCGCGCCGTTGGCGCAGAGCTCGGCCGTCGCCGAGCGGCGGGGATCCACCACGACCAGCCCGCCGGAGGTGCGGGCTCCCTCGAGGTGCCGCACGAACGGGGGCATGGTGTCGGCAACGTTGGATCCCAGCATCAGGATCATGGAGGCCCCGTCCAGGTCCGCCAGCGGGAAGGGAAGCCCGCGGTCGAGCCCGAATGCGCGGTTTCCGGCCGTTGCGGCCGAGGACATGCAGAACCGGCCGTTGTAGTCGATGCGCGAGGTTCCCAGGGCCAGCCGGGCGAACTTCCCCAGCTGGTAGGCCTTCTCGTTGGTCAGCCCGCCGGCGCCGAAGACCGCCACGGCATCGGCCCCGTGTTCGGCACGGATCCCCGCGGCCCGTTGGGCCACCAGATCCAGCGCCTCGTCCCAGCCGATGGGTGAGAAGCCGCCGTCGGGCTGGCGCAACAGGGGAGTGTCCAGCCGTTCGGCGTGCCTCAGCAGCCTCGCCGCGCTGTAGCCCTTGCGGCACAGGGCGCCGCCGTTGGTTTCGAAGTTCCTCCCGCTCAGCTTCACCGGCTCGGCGGCGTCGGGCGTCGGCTCCAGCGTGATGCCGCATTGCAGGGCGCAGTAGGGGCAGTGTGTGTCGGTGGCCTGGTGGACGTGTCCGGCCTCGGTCGGAATGCTCATTCAGACTCCTTGGTTGGCGAACTCTGTGCCGCGGCGAACGTAGCAGAACCAGGTCACAATCATGAGCGCCACATAGAACGCGACGAAGATGCAGAATGCCGGGGTGTAGGAGCCGCGCAGCGAGATCGAGAGGCCCAGGGCCTGCGGGACCAGGAAACCGCCGTAGGCGCCGATGGCCGAGACCAGCCCGAGTGCGGCGGCCGCCTTGCGGGCCGCGCCCACCTCGCCGGCCTTCCCCTCACCGGTCGGATGCCGCCGTGGCGCGCAACGCGAAGACCGCCGGGATCATCCGGTAGGTCGAGCCGTTGCCGATGCCGCTGGCCGTGAAGAGCACCAGGAACAGTGCGAGGAAGAGCCAGAAGTTGGCGTGCGCGAGTGTCAGCACCAATCCGACGGTCACCGTTGCCATGACGGTCAGGGCGCCGAGGGTGATCCTCGCGCCGCCGAACCGGTCGGCAAGTTTCCCGCCGAAGGGACGGGCCAGGGAACCGACCAGGGGGCCGAGGAAGGCCAGGGAAACCGTGGCCGTGCCCAGCTGGAAGGCGGAGTATCCGGTGAAGGTGTCGGCGATGAGTTTCGGGAACACGGCCGAGAACCCGATGAAGGATCCGAAGGTGCCGATGTAGAGGGTCGCGATGATCCACAGGTGCTTTTCCTTCAGGCAGGCCAGCGCGCCGCGCACGTCCGACCGGGCCGAGGTCAGGTTGTGCATGTTGCGCCAGGCGCCGAACGCGGCCACCAGGATCAAGGGGATCCAGATGATGCCGGCCATCGGCAGCTGCAACGAGCCGGCGGCGAAGACGGTGATGGCGATCGGCACCAGCAGCTGGGCCACCGCCGCGCCGAGGTTGCCGCCCGCGGCATTCAGCCCCAGGGCCCAGCCCTTCTGCGAGGCCGGGTAGAAGTAGGTGATGTTGGCCATCGAGGAGGCGAAGTTGCCGCCGCCGAACCCGGCGAGCCCGGCCAGGGTCAGCATGACCCAGAAGGGGGTGCCGGTGTCGGAAACGGCCAGGGCCAGGCCGCCTGCCGGGATCAGCAACAACAAGGCGGAGACGATGGTCCAGTTGCGTCCTCCGAAGCGGGCGACCATGAAGGTGTAGGGGATTCTCAGGGTTGCGCCGACGAGGCTGGGCATCGAGATCAACCAGAAGAGCTGGGTGGTGCTGTAATCGAATCCGGCTTTCGGCAGGTAGACCGCGACGATTGCGAAGAGCTGCCATACGACGAAGCCCAGGAACTCGGCGAAAATTGACCAGCGAAGGTTGGTGGCGGCGGTGGAGCGACCGATGTTGTTCCAGAATTCGGGGTTTTCTGCGTCCCAATTGCTGACCCACCGACCCTTGGCCATCACCAGGGAAGTCGTGGGAGCTGTGACGGTGCCGATCGTTTGCAGTTCGGACTCTAGCTGGGTGCTCAAGGCGAATCGTTCCCTTTCACTCGTGGTTGATGCTGTTGAGCATTCCAGAGCGGGATTTCGCCGGTGCGCAGTTGCTGTTGCGCCAAGGGT
The DNA here is from genome assembly GCA_963818105.1 of uncultured Actinomycetota bacterium. Classification (GTDB taxonomy): domain Bacteria; phylum Actinomycetota; class Actinomycetes; order Actinomycetales; family Micrococcaceae; genus Paeniglutamicibacter. Next base: position 4,225 of record CAWFRB010000032.1, read on the forward strand.
AAATGGAAATCACGATCACAATACAAAACGGGAGAACCCCGAAACCTGTTGGAAATGCGGCCGGAAGATCCGAGCGGCAGTACCGGTAGTCGGCATCCCATGCAGGACCCGCAACAAGCCGCTTCGCAGCGTTAAACGAGGCGCAAGGGGCAACGCCATGGAACTGTCTGGGCGGGCGGATACGCTCAGGCACGAGTCACGTTGTCGTCTCGGTGTGGAGGAGAAATGCCTAGCCGGAGACGACATGGTCCATCGATTCCCGGGGCAAAAAGTTCAAGTGAATATGTCCAAAAGTTCATTGCCCCGCACCAGCCCCGGACATAGACTCGCCACTGGAACAGCCCCACTCACGGAACGGAAAACACATGCCCAAGCCAGACATCACCTCCGGATCGCCATGCTGGATCGACCTGATGACCGCCGATCCCCAGCGCTCGATGGACTTCTATTCCGAGCTTTTCGGATGGACCTACGAGGTCGGCGACCAGGAGAAGTACGGCGGCTACACCATGGCGTTCAAGGACGGGCAGCCCGTCGCCGGTCTCATGAAGAACGACGGCCAGTCCGGGTACCCGGACATCTGGTCGACCTACCTGCGCGTGGATGACATCGGCGCTGCGGTGGACGCTGCGGCCGCCAACGGCGGCGCGGTCTACATGCCGCCGATGGAGGTGCCGGAGCAGGGCAAGATGGCGATGATCGGCGATGCCGGCGGAGCCAGCGTCGGCCTCTGGGAGTTCGGCGGCCACACGGGCTACCAGCTCGTCGCCGAGTCAGGAGCTCCCGCATGGCACGAGCTCTTCACCCGCGATTTCCCGGCCGCAGTGAAGTTCTACGAGGACGTGTTCGGCTGGGACATCAACGTCGTGGGAGACACCGACGAATTCCGTTACTCCACCCTTGGCGCCAACGAGGAAGCCAAGGCCGGAATCATGGATGCCAGCTCGTTCCTTCCGGCCGAGGCACCTGCCAACTGGCACGTCTACTTCGCCGTCGACAACGCGGATGAAACCATCGAAAAGACCCTGGCCCGCGGCGGAGCCGTCATCCAGCCGGCCGAGGACACTCCCTTTGGCCGCAACGCGGCGCTCACCGACGCAACCGGTGCGCCGTTCTGGATCACCCAGGAGATCAAGCAGGGTTTATGAATTCATCGATTCCCAAAAAGCTGAGCCCGCCGATCTGAATTCGGTGGTGAAAATGTGCCGTTGGCTGGCCGTCTCGACGTCCGGTTTCTATCACTGGGCCACCCGTCCGCAATCGGCCACGGCGGCGCGCCGGGCAGGCCTGACGGCGCGGATCCAGCACTTCTTCGAGGACTCCGAGGGCACCTACGGGTACCGGCGCATCCACGCGGACTCGCCGCGGAACAGACCGAGTGCTCTCCCGGAGCTGGTGCGGCAGATCATGCGCCACCAGGGCCTGGTGGCCTGTCAACCACGCCCGTTCCGCATCACCACCGAGGCTGACGCTGAGGCAGCCGCGGGCGATGCCCGACCTCGTCAACCGGGACTTCACCGCGGACCGTCCCGGGGTGAAGTTCGTCGGCGACATCACCTACATCCACACCTGGCAAGGGTTCGTCTACCTGGCCACGGTCATCGACTGCTACTCGAAGAAGGTCGTCGGCTGGGCGATCGCCGACACATGCGCACCGAGCTCGTCGCGACGCGCTCAGGAACGCCGCCGCGACAACCCGGATCGAGCCGTCCGCGATCTGGCACTGCGATCGGGGCAGCGTCTACACCTCGGCCGATTTCAGGGCCCTGGTGACCGGCCTGGGCATGCGCTCCTCGATGGGACGCACCGGCGTGTGCTGGGACAACAGCCATGGCGGAAACGTTCTTCTCAGCCCTGAAGAACGAGCGCGTGTACCGCACCGTTTACGCGACCAAAGCACAAGCCCGGAGCGACGTCATCCGCTACATCGAGGGGTTCTACAACAGCCGGCGCCGTCACTCGGCGCTCGGTTACCGGCGGCCCAACGAAGTCCACTATGGTTATCAACAGCCAGCCATGGCAGCGTAGAAGAAACCACTAATTCGGATCCCGGGCTGAAACAAGGCTGGCCGCATCCCGGACAGGGGTCGCGGCCGGCCTTGTTTGTGTCTGGAATCCGCCGGTTGCCAGCCACCGTGGGACCGGAACGAATACCGTCCACTTCCGGAACACCGCATCCGGACCGCGGCTGTTTAGGCTTCGGGCCCGTCGAATGCCGCGCGTGCGTCCAGGATCGCGCGGTGGTTGGTTGCCGCCCAGCCCACGAGCTCGATCACCGGTTCGCTCAAGGAGCGGCCGAGCGGCGTCGTTGCGTATTCGACGCGGGGAGGGATCTCCGGGTAGCTCGTGCGCGTGACGAGCCCGTCGCGTTCGAGGCTGCGGAGCGTTTGGGTGAGCATGCGGTGCGAGATCCCGTCGACACTGCGCTGGATATCCGTGAAGCGGCGGGGCCCGTCGTGCAGGAGCCCGATCACCAGCAGGCTCCACTTGTCGCCGACGCGGGCGAGGACCTCGCGGATCACGCGGCTGGCGGGATTGTCCGTGCTGCACATCGCCGCGCCGTCGGTATCGCCGAGCACGTGGATGGATTTGGGTGGTTGCACTTGTGACGGATCGGTTTTCATGTCTGTTCCTTTCCAATACGCACCTCAAGGTGCGTAACGAACGTAGAAGTGCGGTAGTCCTCTGGGGAATATCCTAACAGTTGGTGCGTTATGCACTATTAGTAACCAACGAACTAGGAGTTCCCATGTACATCGCTCTTTGGGTAGTAACAGGTATTTTTGCAGCACTCTTCGCCATGGCCGGGAGCATGAAAGTCGTGAAGCCGTACGCCGGCATTCGCGAACAAATGGAATGGGTGGAAACGGTGACCCCCGCGCAGTTGAAGGGCATCGGCATTGTCGAGGTGCTCGGCGCCATTGGCTTGATTCTGCCGGCGGCAACGGGCATCGCGCCCTGGCTCACCCCGGTTGCCGCAGTGGGACTGCTCGTGACGATGATCGTCGCTACGGCCCTGCACGTACGCCGGAAGGAACCTTTCCTTCCCAGCCTGATCCTCGGCCTTGTCGCACTGGTTGTCGCAATCGGCTGGATCGTCATCCCGTAATTGCGACAAGCACCGAGGCTGCAACTCCCGGCTTTGCAGTCGCCGTAGACAGAAGCAACTCTTGCTCCTCGAGAGGAACCACCCAGCATGTCCACTTCCACCGAACGACCGCTCATCAAGATCATCATCGGCAGCGTTCGCCCCGTGCGCGTCGGCGACCAGCTCGCTGCAGCCCTGGCGCCAGTGCTCGCCGAGGCCTCGGGATCGAAGGTCGAAATCATCGACCTCGCCGAGCTCGCCCTGCCGATGCTTGACGAGCCTCTGATGCCCGCGATGGGCAACTACCAGAAGCCCCACACCATCGCGTGGAGCGAGATGGTCAAAGAGAGCGACGCCGTGGTGTTCCTGACGCCGCAGTACAACGGCGGCTACCCTGCAGCGCTGAAGAACGCCGTCGATTACCTCTACCACGAGTGGTCGGCCAAGCCCGCGCTCATCGTGAGCTACGGCGGCCACGGCGGCAGCCAGTCCGGGGCGCAGCTGCGCTCGGTGCTCGAGTTCGTCGGGCTGGACCTCGTGGCCGACAACGTGGAACTCACCCTTCCACGCGATTCCTACGGCGCCGACTGGCGGCTCACCGACGCAGGGCCGATCATTGCGAGCCACGAGACGGAGATCCGCGCCGCCGCCGAGGCGCTTGGTGCGCGACTGCGCAGCAAGGCCGAGGAGCCGGTGGCCGCCGGAGCCTAGCTCCGTATCCGGACCGCCCCGGCCATCGATTGATTTCGGTGGCCTGGCCGGATCATTTTAAGTGCAGGGGAAGCGGTTGCCCGTTTCTGCTGCGACGAACTACCCGCACGTCGACCCTACCGAGGGGCGCGCGCGGCGAACTGGTCCACCACCTTGCCGATGACCTCGATCAGGCGCGCCGTGCGTGCCGGGGGCTGGTCCCACGTGGGGGTCACGACGCACAGCCGCGAGGGCATGACATCGTCCTCGATCCGCAGCGGGACCAGGCTCCGGCCGCAATGCGTCTGGTGTGTCAGGTGTTCGTGGTGCAGCAGCGCGTATCCGAGTCCGGACGCGACGTAGGAACGGATCACCTCGTAGCTGGTCGAGGTGTACTTGATGTTCGGCGTGATGTTCAGTGCCCGGAAATAGCTGATGTAGCGCTTGAACGACTGGGGGATCGAGAGGAACGCCGCAGGTTCATCCGCCAGCTCGTGCAGCGACACCGAGGTGCGGCCCGCGCGGACCAGCCGGTGGTCCTCGGCGACGACAACGTGGGGTGGGATGGTGCGTAGCGGGGTGATTCCGAACTCGGGGGTCAGCTCGTCGGCATACATCAGCGCCACATCGAGCTGGCGCCGGCGCAAGGCCTCGGGCAGTTCGTCCAGGTTCCCCTCGGTCATGGTGAGCGTGACCCCGGGCATGAGCCGCGCCGCCTCCAGCAGGATCGTGGAGGAGTAGAACGGGGCAAGCGGGGCGTAGATGCCCACGCTCAGTTCGCCACGCAGCGGATCGTCGGTGCCCCGGGCGATCGAGCCCAGGCGCCCGACCGAATCCAGCAGCGGTTCCAGCGCCGCCAGCAACCGGCTGCCCGCGAGGGTCGGCTCGACGCCCTTGCGCGGGATGCGCGCGAGCAGCTGGATCGCGATACTGCCGCTCCAGGCGTGCGATCGCCGTCGACAGGGTCGGCTGGGTGACGCTCAATGCCTCCGCCGCGCGGGTCAGGCTGCCCAGGCGGACCACCGTGCGGAAATACTCCAACTGGACGATCGTTGCGTCATCGAGCACTGTCCGATTCTCCTTTGTATTGATTTTGGCAATGCTAGCGTGAAAAAGCATTGATTGGACGCCACCTCCGGAATTGGCGCAAGCTGTGTTGGTCATCACAGTGATAGACAGAGATTCCTTGGAGGCTTTAGTGGGTATTTCACCCTCAGCGCATGCGGATTCCGGGCCGAAACCGGCCGGATCGATGCAGAAGCGGGTTCTGGCAGGCGGCGCCGTCGGCCAGTTCATCGAGTTCTACGATTTCAGCTTGTACGGGCTCAGCGCCCTGATCCTGGCGACGCACTTCTTCCCCAAGGGATCGACGTTCACCGCGATGCTGGCGACCTTCGCCACCTTCGGCGTGGCCTTCCTGATCCGTCCGCTCGGCGGCTTGTTCTTCGGCGCGCTGGGCGACCGCATCGGCCGCAGGCCGGTCCTGTTCATCACCCTGATGGGCATCGGCCTGGCGACGGTCGGCATCGGGCTCATGCCCTCCTACGCGGCCATCGGGTTCGCCGCACCGGTCCTGCTGGTGTTCTTCCGCCTCATCCAGGGCTTCTCCGCCGGCGGCGAATCCGTCGGGGCGCCGGCCTTCGTGCTGGAGCATGCACCGCTGGAACGGCGCGGACTGTGGCTGTGCATCACCATTGCCGCCACGGCGCTTCCCGGCGTCTTCGCCGGCGGCCTGATCCTGGGGCTGAACATGGTGTTCGGGCCGGACGGGTACGAACAGTGGGCGTGGCGCATTCCGTTCCTGCTGGCGCTGCCGCTGTCGGTGTTCGGGTTCTGGATCCGCAGCCGGACCGAGGAATCGCCGGAATTCCAGAAGGTGCTCCAGTCGGCCGATGCCAAGGAATACAGCCCGATCCGCGAGGCCTTCCGCACCAACGGTAGTGCGCATGGTCCAGGTGGCGCTTGTCTGCGGCCTGACGGCGCTGTCCTTCTACTTCCTGGCCGGCTACTTCGTCTCCTTCCTGCAGACGGTCGGCGGCCTGACCCGCGCCCAATCGCTGGGACTCAACGCAATCATCATGGCGATCATGGCAATATCCACCCCGTTCGCCGGGCCTGCTCAGCGACAAGATCGGACGCCGGCCGATGCTGCTGGTGGGTTCGGCCGGCGTGGTGATCCTGGTGATTCCCGCGTTCCTGCTGATCACCAGCGGCAACGTCTGGGTCGCGATGCTCGGCCAGCTGGTCTACATCCTGCCGCTGCTGGTCTACAGCGCCGGCAGCGCCACGATCTTCGTGGAAATCTTCCAGACCAAGACCCGGTTCACCTCCGCGGCCGTGAGCTACAACGTCGGCTACGCGTTGCTTGGCGGCACCGCTCCGTTGGTCGGCACCTGGCTGGTCGAGACAACCGGCTCGGCAATCTCGCCGGGCATCTACCTGGCCATCTATGCCGCGATCGTCTTCCTCGTGGTCCGCTTCGGCGGGGTTCCGGAAACCCACCCGCTGCTCGGCAAGGCCAGCAAGGAAAAATCCGAACTCGTCAACCAGCAGTAGCACCGCTCGGCCTGATCGGCCTGGTCGCTGGGGCCTTGCGGGAACCCGAAATTGTTTCGCGTTTCCGCAAGGTGTCCAGTGCAGGCCGATCGGCATTTCACTACCCGCACCAAGTTCAGAATTAGCGAAAGGCAGCTGCTCTTCCATGGAACCCACCATTGTCTACCCCGCCCGAATGATCCGCACGATGGACCCGGCGCGTCCGACCGCCGAGGCAATCGCCGTGCGCGGCGAACGGATCCGCGCCGTTGGCACCGTGTGCCGAATTGATGGCGTACCCGAATGCGGTTCTCGATGAACGCTACGCGGACGCCGTCTTGGTTCCCGGCTTCGTTGAATCCCACAGCCACGCGGGAACGGGAAACATGTGGAACGACACCTACGTCGGGTTGATGGATCGCACCGACCCCAACGGAAAGCTGTGGCCCGGTTGCCGAAGCATTGAGGATATCGTCGCACGGCTGATCGAGGCCGATGCTGAGCTAAAGGATCCCGACGCACCCCTGCTGGCGTGGGGACTGGACCCCATCTACTTCCCGGGGGAAAGGCTCTCGACGAAGCACCTGGACAGGGTCTCGACCACCCGCCCGATCCACATCATGCACACCAGCGCACACTCGGTCTCGGTGAACTCGGCGGCACTGGAGCTCTACGGAATCGATGCGGATACCAAGGTCATTGGCGTCGTGAAGGACGCTAACGGCAACCCCACGGGCGAGCTCCAGGAAATGGTGGCAATGGCCCTGGTGGGACGCCTGACCGAAGGCCGCGGGGCGATGTTCACGAACCCGGCAGCGTTGCGGGCCTTTGCCCAGGACGGCGTGAACACCGGCACCACCACCCTGACCGACCTCGGCTCGCAGGTCCTGATGGAGGACGAGGGCGTGGACATCTACCGATCCGCGGTCGACGAGGACTTCCCCGCCCGCATCAACGTGTTCCACTTCGGCGTGGGCGTCGGAAACGTGTCGCTGTCGCTCGAGGATGCAGCCAAGCGACTGGTGCACCTGCGCGAACAATCCACCGACAAGCTGCGCTTCGGCAACGTGAAGCTCATGCTCGATGGCGCGATCCAGGGCTTCACGGCCCGTCTCATGGAGCCCGGCTACTACGGCGACCAGCCCAACGGGATCTGGGCCGTCAGCCCGGAGGAATTCCATGAGGCCTTCGAAACCTTCCACCGCGCCGGCATCCTGGTCCACGTCCACTGCAACGGCGACCAGACGACCCAGCTGTTCATCGAGACGCTCGAAGCCATCCTCTCCAAGTACCCGCGTCCCGATCACCGCCACACCGCCACCCATTCTCAGCTGACCACCAGTGCACAGTACCGTCGCTTGGCCGCGCTGGGTGCGTGCGCCAACATCTTCGCCAACCACATTTGGGCCTGGGGCGACCAGCACATGGATCTCACGGTCGGCCCGGACCGTGCATCACGGATGAACGCGGCGGCCACCGCGCTGCGCCACGGGGTCCCGATCTCGCTGCACTCGGATACCCCCGTGACGCCTTTGGGTCCGCTGCGCACCATGAAGCACGCGGCCACCCGGTTGACGGTCTCCGGGCGGGTCATGGGCGAGCACGAACGCATCAGCGCCGCGGATGCGTTGGAGGCAGTCACCCTGGGCGGCGCGTACATGCTGAAGATGGACCACGAGGTCGGGTCGCTGGAAGCCGGAAAGTTCGCCGACGTTGCGGTCCTGGCCGAGGACCCCCTCGACGTGCCGGCCACCCGGATCGGTGAGATCCACGTCTACGGCACCATGGTGGGCGGGCGTCACCACGCAAGCAACGTCGCAGCCCCGGTCATGGCCGGCACGCCGTGACTCCCCGTCTGGGACTGATCGGCGGCTACCTGGGTTCCGGAAAGTCCACGCTGGTCAACCGGCTGCTTTCCGGGGCACTGCCGGGCCGCACCGCCGTGGTGGTCAACGATTTCGGCAGCGTCAACATCGATGCGGACCTCATCCGGTCGGCGGACGGCGACACGATCGAGCTGAGCAACGGGTGCATTTGCTGCCAGCTCAGCGACGACGTGTCGCGCACCATGACGGCATTGGCGGACGCGACGACCTGGACAATGTCATTTGCGAGGTCAGCGGGGTGGGGGACCCCGGCGAGCTGGCTGCCTGGCGTAGCTACCCGGGGTTTGCCCCGGGGCCGGTTGTCGTCTGCGCCGATGCGACGGCCATCGTGCGATTGTCGCGCGACCAGTACGTCGCGGATACCGTCCGCCGGCAGCTGGGTTCGGCGGAGATCATCCTGGTCACCAAGACGGACCTGGCCATGCCCGGGGACATCGCGGCGGCACTGGCGGTTTGCGAATCGGCTGCCCCGCAGGCGCTGGTGATGCAACAGGATCCTGCGGACCCGCAACTCACGGCGGCTCGCCTCTTTGCCGACGAGGTGCGCCCGTCTGCGCCAAGCGGTTCTGTGGTCGCCGACGAGCATGTCGACGTCCATGCCACCTGCACGGTTGAGGTGGACGGCCCCGTTGATGTTGATTCGCTGGAACGGGCCTTGTCCGACCCAGTCGCAAAGGCTGGTCCGCGCCAAGGGCATCGTCCAAGACTCGGACGGCCGTTGGCACGAGGTGCACCTGGCGGCGGGACGCGTCGAGGTCACCGAACGCTCGGTGGAGGCTCCGGCGCCCGACGGCGCCCGGCTGGTGTTGATCTCGGCCGGCGCCGATCGAACGGCGTCCTTGGAGAAGGCCCGGTCAGGGTTGGCTGTTGCCTGGGCGTTGTGCCGATGGCGGTTCCCGGCCGGTAGAACGGTCCGCCATGCGACGGATGATTCGAGCTTGCTCGACGGGAGTGACAGGTTTTCGTAGACAGCCTTGCCGCGGAATGCCCTTCAGCGCAAGGTGTGGCGAGAGCCGGAGGCAGCAAATTTGGGCCAAAAAGTCTGCCGCGAACACCCTCACTGAGGTGTTCACGGCAGACTGCCGGAAACATTGGCGGAACGACCTAGAGTGCTGGAGTGCGGGCCACCTGACGGGTGAACCGGGAGCCTAGAAGCCCTTGACGTATTGGACAGATCCATAATATTCGCTCGGTAATTCGCCAGACTCCGCCCTTGACGGCGCCCTCGGGCACATCGGCGAAGACCACGCCGATAGCCTACTGCGTCTTCATCTGAGCTCGTCGCCGGCCGGATTCAGCGCGCCGATATCCAGGTAAGAATCTTCGACGTCGTAATCATCGCCGTTGTATACATCCGTCATTTCCGATGTACTCGACGGTCAGCCAGTCGCCCGGACATCACGGTTGATCGCTGATGTTGACGACGATCATATCCGCATAGAGATCGACCATGCCGGCTTCGGTGTCGCTGATCTGCATGGCGAGGGCGAGCTAAATTCCAGCATCCAGTCGGACAATGCGAAGATCTGGTCCATGAGCCATGGGATCTTCTCGAGGAATCAACATAGAGTGACGTGAATCGTCCGGGCGCTTTTGCCTGCTTTGTTGCTCGCAACCACCCGGTACGAGTCCATCTCATTCTTGGAACGCGCGGTGAACGTGTAGTTCGGCCTCGTGGCACCGGAAATCTTTGCCCAGTATCCGCTGCTGGTATCCTTCGACCCAGCGTTCCCACTGGTAGCTCAAGGCTCCACCGGTTGCCTGGCTCTTGAAGGTGACGGGCTTACCTGTGGCAGCTATGAGGAATCCGGAACTTTCACTGTCGGTTTGCTGACCACAATTACCCGCGCAGTGCTGGAAGTCGCCTTTCCTGCCTTGTTGCTGCAAGAACCCGGTACTCGGTGGTTGACTGTCCGGAGGAAGCGGTGAAGGTGTGCGTCGACTTGGTGGCCTTCGAGATGTTCGACCAAGTTGAACCTCTTCTTGCTTTGCCACTGGTATGAGAGAGAGCCACCGATTGCCTTGGCCGAGAGAATGACCTTCGACTTCGCTGCGACGGTGGAACTCTTGGGCTGAGTGGTGAATTTGGGTTTCGTGACAACCGTCAGCTTGGCCGTCTTCGAGGTCGACTTGGCCCGGGAATTCGAAACCACGACGCGGTACTGAGCCCCATTGAGCCCGGTGCTGGCCTTGACCTTCAGCGATTTCGTCTTTGCCGATGAGCCGGAAGCCTTCCCCCACTTGGTTGACTTCGGCTTCTTCACGTACCACTGGTACTTGAGTTTGCTGCCGCTGGCCTTGACGCTGAAGGTGTGGGTCTTGCCGCTGGCCACGGTGGCCGACTTCGGCGAAGTCGTGATTTTTGCTATGGATACTGCCGCGGCAATCGTGACAGCGTGCGTGATCGGCACGGACGGAGCCGCGGACGCCGGCGCGAGCGCAGGCGCGGTCATAAGGAGCGCGGCAACGGCCGTAGCCGTGACGCGCCGGAACAGAGTCTTCAAGTATTTCCCCCAAGAAATTGGCATATTGCCAGAGTGATGTCTGGCAAAAGAGCCTACCAGTGTCGGCTGATTGGGCCGCATGAGTAACACCGGCCTCGGAAAATTTCGAGAATCCTGAGGTCCGGGGACAGAAAAGATCGCCCCGGCCATGAGGCCGGGGCGATCCGAAGTTACAACGAGAAGCGGAAGAATCCGCCCGAAGGCTACTTCTTCAGGTGGTCCACCAGCTGCGAGGCGATGCCGTTACAGGTGCCCGGGGCCGGCGCCAGCAGGCGTGACTCGGCCTCGGCGGACAGGCCCAGCCCGGAGACGAACTCCTGCATGCGGGCCGCGTCGACGCGCTGGCCGCGGGTCGGGTCCTTCAGGCGCTCGTACGGGTTTTCCATGCCGTCAACGCCGGCGATGGCCTCGCTTGGTGTTGTGTTTGGTGGCAAAACGCAGCAGGGCCCGGGTTCACGAACGGACCCGAGCCCTGCCTTGGAAATGCCGGTTCCGACTACTTGGCAAATGCCGGAACAACCTCATCGATGAACAGCTGCAGCGAACGCTTCTTCTCCTCGTGGCTGAGGGAGTTGTCGTTCCAGAAGCTGTACTCGGTGACGCCGAGGTCTTCATAGCGGCGCAGACGCTCGACAACTTCATCGGGGGTGCCGATCATCGCCGTCTTGTGCAGCGACTCGGCGGTGAAATCGGCGCGGCCCTCGAACTTCTCCAGCGGGCTGGGCTCAAGGAAGCCGTTGACGGGCGTGGTCTTGTTGCCGAACCAGGCATCGAAGGTGCGGTAGAACTTCTGGATGCCCTCGGCCGCCGGGCGCCAGGCCTCCGGCTCGTCGGCCGAATGGACGTAGGTGTGGCGCAGCACCATGATGTCAGGGCGTTCGGTGATCTCGGGGTGGTTGGCGATCGCGGTCTCGAACTTCTCGACCAGCGACTCCACCTCTTCGTCCCCCTTCATCAGCGGGGTCACCATGACGTGGCAGCCGTTGGCCACGGCGTAGTCGTGGGATTCGGGGCTACGCGCTGCGACCCAGACCGGAACCTTCTTCTGCACCGGCTTGGGCACCGAGGTCGAGGTGGGGAACTGCCATACTTCGCCGTCGTGGGCGTAGTCGCCCTCCCAGAGCTTCTGGATCGCAGGGATGATCTCCTGCATGTGCTTGCCGCCGTCGGTAGCCGGCAGTCCACCGGCGACACGGTCGAATTCGAACTGGTAGGCACCGCGGGCCACACCCAGCTCGGCGCGGCCGTTGCTGATGACATCGAGCAGGGCGACCTCGCCGGCAGCCCGAATCGGGTTCCAGAACGGGGCGATAATGGTGCCGGCTCCCAGACGGATGGTGGAGGTCTTGGCCGCGAGGTAGGCCAGCTGTGGAAGCGGGTTCGGGGAAACCGTGTACTCCATCGAGTGGTGCTCACCGATCCACACGGTGCCGAAGCCGCCGGCTTCGGCCATCTGGGTCAGTTCGACCAGGTTCTCCCAGTGCTGCTTGGTGGTGAGCGACTCGTCGTAGCGTTCCATGTGGATAAACAGGGAAAAGCGCATGGCTACTTCCTTTCGGGCTTAGGTAGTGGTGTTTTGTTGGTTTCGTTCGGCGATCGTCACGTTGGTCCGCGACCAGTGCTCGTGTTCGATCTCGCGCACGATGACCGTGATGTTTTCCGGGGCCGCGTCCACGGTGTGGACGGCGGCGTTGTGCAGGGCGTCCATCAGCGCGCGCAGTTGTTCGGGGCTGCGGCCCTTGGCGATGGAGACGTCGATCAGCGGCATGATGTTTTCCCTTCTAGGAGCGCATGACGAACGGGTCTGCGACCGGCGACTCGTCGGTGTTGATCCACACGCTCTTCAGCCGGGTGTATTCGTTCATCGACTCCAGGCCGTGCTCGATTCCGACACCGCGAGTTCTTGAATCCCTGGCGCGGGGACATCGGGGACATGGCACGGTAGGTGTTCACCCAGATCGTGCCGGCCTCGAGCTTGCGCGCCATGCGGTGTGCGCGGGACAGGTTCTGGGTCCAGACACCTGCCGCCAGGCCGTATTCGGTGTCGTTGGCCATGCCGAGCAGCTCGTCCTCGTGCTCGAAGGGCATGATCGCGGCGACCGGGCCGAAGATCTCCTCGCGCACCACCCGCATGTCGTTGTTGACGTCGGTGAGCACCGTGGGTGCGTAGTAGTAGCCGGGCAGCGCAAGCCCCTCGGGACGGCAGCCGCCGGCCAGCACGGTGGCTCCCTCGTCCGCACCGATCTTCACGTAGGAAGCGACCTTCTCCAGCTGATCGGCGAACGCCAGCGGGCCCAGCTCGGTGGAATCGGCCAGCGGGTCGCCGATGCACGATCGACCGGGCACGCGCGGTGACCTTCTCCACCAGCTCGTCGTAGACCGACTTGTGGGCGAACACCCGGCTGCCGGCAATGCAGGTCTGTCCGGCCGCCGCGTAGATGCCCGCGATCACGCCCATCGCCGCGTTGGAGACATTGGCGTCGTCAAAGACGATGTTCGGGCTCTTGCCGCCCAGTTCCAGGGTGCAGCCGATGAAGCGGCTGGCGGCCTGGGACAGCGATGTGCGAGCCGGTGGCGGTCGACCCGGTAAAGGAGATCTTCGCCAGCAGCGGGTGGCTGACCAGCGCGGCGCCGGCTTCGGCGCCGAAGCCGGTGACCACGTTGATGACGCCGGCGGGGAAACCGGCTTGCTCGGCCAGTTCGGCCAGCAGCAGCACGGTGCGCGAGGTGTATTCGCTGGGCTTGATCACCACGGTGTTGCCGGCGGCCAGTGCCGGGGCAATCTTCGAGGTGGTCAGGGTCAGGGGCGAATTCCACGGGGTGATGGCGCCGACCACGCCCAGCGGCTCGCGCTGCGTGTAGTTCAGGATCGCCGGGTTCATGGTGGGAATCTGCGCGCCCTGGACCTTGTCGGCCAGCCCCGCATAGTAGTAGTAGTACTCGGGCAGGGTTGCCATCTGTCCGCGCATCTCGCGCAGCAGCTTTCCGTTGTCAAGCGATTCGTTCATCGCCAGCTTCTCGGCGTTCTCGCCGACCAGGTCGCCCAGGCGGCGCAGCAGGTGGCCGCGTTGGGTGGCGCTCAGGGAGCTCCATGCCGAGGAAGTGAAGGCGGCATGGGCGGCCTTCACCGCGCGGTCGACGTCCTGCGCGTTTCCGCGGGCCGCTTCGTAGAGTTCCTCGAGCGTCGCGGGGTTGGTGCTGGTGAAGTAGCGGTCTTCGCTCGGGGCGACGTATTCGCCGTTGATGAAGTGCATGTAGCGCTCGGTCATGATGACTTTCCTTCATTCTCGCTAAAAAAACTGTTCAACTGTGCTGCCAAGGCAGGGGCATTCTCCACGGGCAGCATGTGTCTGGCGCCGGGAACGATGTGCACCTTGCAATGGGGGATGGCCGCCCCCAGCCGGTGGGACATCTCCGGGGTGGAGCCCGGATCCAGTTCGCCGGTGATGGCCAGCGTTGGCTGGGTGATCGAGCCAAGCTCCCCTGCGATCTCGCGGTCGCCGCGGGCGAAGACCGCGTAGGCGTGCAGGTAGGATTCCAGGTCATTGGCCGCCAGCACCCGCCGGGTGTCGGCAATGAGCTCGGCCGGAACCGTGCTCTGCCCGGCTGGGTACCAGCGCTCGATCGCCTTGTCCACGCCCTCGTGGAAGCGTTCTCCGGCGGTGGCCAGACGCTGCTCAACGGCCGCGGATTCCTCCGCGGTCCGCTGGCAGACCGAATTCACTGCGGTGAGGGTCAGTACCCGTTCGGGGGCGAAGCGCGCGATGTGCTGGGCGATCAGGGCACCGAGTGAGAATCCCACCAAGTGCACCGGCTCGGATTCGGGTATCCGTTCCAGCACGTCGCTAGCCAAGCCGGCCAGGTCTTGCGGTTCGCGCAGCGCCGGCCGCGTGCCGTGGCCCGGTAGATCCAGCGCAAGGGATTCGCGGCCCAGCTGCTCCTGAAGGGGCCGCCACATGGTGTGGTCCAATCCCACGCCATGCAGCAGAACCACCGTGGCCTGTTTGGAGTTCGTCATCTTCGCCCCGGCTGCCTACAGCTCGGTGGACAACGCCGCGAGGCGCTGCTGCGGGCGACCCTGGGTGGCGGCGGCCAGCGCAATGAGGATTTCGCCCGGGTGCGGTGCGTCGGCGATCTTTACCTCGAAGCTCTGGTGGTGCGAGCGGATGGTCGCATCGGTGAAGTGCTTGAGCGGGATGTCGAACTGTACGCCGGCCGGTCCGCGCTTCTCCACCGCGGGAAGCAGCGTGGTGGCGTTGGCGGCGTCACGGAAGTGGTTGCCGAACTTCAGGGTGTGGATCAGCGCCGAGCCGTGCTCGATCTCCCCGTCCAGGCCGACGATCGCGGCCTTGCCGTAAGCCTCCAGCGGAGCTCCGAGGGCTTCGATCACGCGCGGGGCCAACAACGCGCCCAGATCGGAGGCAACCTTGTCGATGCCCTCGGTCAGGTCCTCGACGAAGCCCTGGCCCGCCCAGGGGTTGTCGAACACCGCCGCCACGATGACCACGCGGGCCGTCGGGTCAACTGCTCGGCCGCCCTCGGCGGCGGTCTCTTCGATGATGGTCACAAGTTTGCGGTAGTTCACAGTGTGATTCCTTTCAGGATTTCGGAGGTGATTGAACGGTCTGTGGTGCGGTCGCCGATCCGCGCATGCGGACGAGGGCCGGTGGAAGCGGCGGCGATCACGGCAATTTCCCCTGCATGCGGGGCATCAGGCAAGGAAAGCTCAATGGTTTGGTAGTGGCTGCGGGTTGCCGCGGCGTTCTTGTGCCACATGGGAACGCGCAGCTGTTCTCCGGCGGTGGCCCGGCCGTCGACGAAGCAGATGATGGAGGTGCCTTCAAGGGCCTCGCGCAGCAGGTTGCCGAAGTACGGGGTGTGGATCAGCGCGCCGGCATGTTCCAGCTCGCCGTCCAGGCCCACCAGCGCGGCCTTGCCGAACGCCTCGACCTTTTCGGCTCCGCCCAGCACATCCAACAGGCGGTCGGAGAGAAGTTTGGCAAGCAGCGGTGCGATGGCCTCCGTACGTTCGGCCAGGTCATGTGAGGTGCCGGTGCCGATCCAAGGGTTGGCGATGACCGCCGTGGCCGTTGCCCTGGTGATCGTTCCGAGCGATTCGTGCGGGACTTCCTCGACGATGGTAGTGATCTTGCGCAGTCCGATCGCCCCGGCGATATCGGAGTACTCGCGCAGCGTTTGGCGTTGGCTGAGGTCGATGGTTTGTGCCGTGGTGGCGAGTGGGCTGTTCATGTGTTTTCCTTTGGCTTTGCGGTCCAGTCGCCGCGCTGCTATTCGTCGAGTTCGATGTTGTCGGTTTCGCGCAGGGCGGCCAGGGCCGCGGATTGGCTAGATGATGCCACGTGGCGGCGCATCACCAGTTCGGCCGCCAACGGATCCTTGGAGATGATGGCGTCGATGATGGCTTGATGCTCATTCACGGAGTTCCGCAGTCGCCCGGGCAAGCTCAATGTCTGGGAGACAATCCGGTGGTAGGCCAGCTGGTTCATCAGCAGGTCATAGTGCTCCGAGAGCTTGAGGTTGTCGGCTCCGGCAACCAAGGTGCTGTGGAATTCATGCACCAGTTGCGAGTACCTTTCTGCATCCCCGTTTTCGACCGCTTCGGTTGACTGGGCAATGTTCTCCTGCAGCAACAAGAGTTCCGGTACCCGGCCGCGACGAGCCAGCAATCCGGCCGCCAGCCCCTCGAAGGCCTCCTTGAGCTGGAACATCTCATGGATTTCTCGCTGGGTTGGTTTGCGAACGAACGTGCCAACGCGGGCTCGAACCTCAACGAGTCCCTCACGCTCAAGCTGCTTGAGCGCTTCGCGGATCGGGGTGCGGCTCATCTCGAATTCCTGGGCCAATGCGGTCTCGGCTAATAAATCACCGGGCTGCACCGCTCCTGTCACGATCATTTGACGTAGTCGGGTAAGTAGCGGTGGTTCAGTCGAGTCCTGGCGGGACTTTGACTCAAGTGAAGTGATCTCTTGCATACAAGAACACTATCCCCACTTTCTCTTGTATGCAAGACGGCGTCTTGAGTGTTCCCGTGTTTTCAAAGA
This sequence comes from uncultured Actinomycetota bacterium, assembly GCA_963818105.1. Classification (GTDB taxonomy): domain Bacteria; phylum Actinomycetota; class Actinomycetes; order Actinomycetales; family Micrococcaceae; genus Paeniglutamicibacter. The sequence continues at coordinate 20,990 of CAWFRB010000032.1, forward strand.
ATTTTCCAATTTCTGTTGACTCGGTCACGTCGAATGCTACGATTCTTGCATGCAACAAATTCAAGATTCGAAGATTCAACTTACCAAGAACGCACTCATTGCCGCCTGGGAAGCGGCGTGGGACCACGGCGAATTTGACGCCCTGGATGCGATGCTTCATCCGGAATACCGCCGTGAGAGCACCCAGTCCCAGCACGTGGCCAATGCCCAGGACCTGAAACAGGAAATCTTGGATGTACGTGCCGCGTTCCCGGACCTGGCCACGCACATTGACAACATCGTGATCGACCCGGAGACCGGCTCCGCCGCCATCTTCTGGCGTACTACCGGCACCTTCACCAACAACCTGCAGGGCGTGCCGGCTACCGGCAGCACCGTGGAGACCCGCGGGTCGAACCTGCTGCAATTCCAGGGAGACAAGATCCTCAGTGAGAAGGTCACGTGGGATCAGAGCGAGCTGCTGGCGGATGTCGGTGTTCCCTCGCTGCGTTCCGCCTTCGAAACCCCCGAGGAAACGGTGGTCGACGACCTGAGCGGAATTCCGGGCCTTGACGAGCTCAAAGGTTTCAACCGCCAGTTCATCACGGGAGTCACGGTGGTGACCACCATCGACGACACGGGCAAGCCGCGGGGTCTGGCTGCGAATTCCTACGTCTCGATATCCCTGGAACCACCGCTGGTGCTGGTCTGCGTGCAGAAGACCACCAGCACCTACTCCTCACTGTTCAAATCCACTCACCTGGGCATCAACATCATGAGCAATGAGCAGCGCGATACCCTGGGCGTCTTTGCTTCAAAGGGCGATGACAAGTTCGCCAACCTTCAGTGGCATGAAGGACCGAATGGCAGCCCGCTGCTTGACGGATCCGCCGCTTCGATCGAAGCCGAAATCAAGGAACGTTTCCAGGCCAAGACGCACACCGTCTTCATCGCGAAGGTGAAGCATTCGGAAGTCGCTGAGCTTGCACCCATGGTTTACAAGGCCGGCCGCTTCTTTGACGGCGCAGAGCTTACCGAGCTCTAGGGACTGGCCTCCGGGGAACTGCGAATCCCTGGCGCACAGTGTTCACTGTGTGGGGGCTTGCACACCGGGGCCCGCGCCATCGTGCCGCTGTTGATTGGCGGCCCACAAGCACTCCGGCAGGCAGCGGTCCTTTCCCCGATGCCTTCGGGGTGATCGTCCCACTGGCGGGCGATGCGCCGGTCCAGGCATTCTGACGGGATTCCAGTCCGTCGGTTCTGGATCAACAGAACACGGAACCGGGCAAACCTCGCAGACCGCATGCCTGCAGGACGAGGCACCAATGGCGGTGACAGAGCCCAAGCGTTCAGCGGGAACAACCTCACCCAACACAATACGTAGCCGTGGATGAGTTCACCCGATGCAACGGCAACCACATAAACACTTAAGAAAAGGACAGTTCAATGTCGGTACATGACGAATCAACGCCGGCCTACGGCACCTCGTTGACGAAAGCAGAACCGTTCGCCACGGAGCAAATCCCGGATACCGAACGCCATGGCCACCCGCGCAGCCAGTTCACCCTGTGGTTCGCCGCGAACATGGTGCTGGCCGTGCTGGTTTCCGGGTTCTTCTCCTCGCTGTTCGGCCTGTCGGTCATCCAGGGGCTGACCGCGGTGGCTGCGGGCACCCTGTTGGGCGTGCTGGTGATGGGCGTGCTGGCGGGTATCGGCACCAAGCTGGGCGTGCCACAGCAGGTCCAGGGCCGCGGCCCGATGGGTTTCTTCGGCAACTTCCTGCCGATCACCGTGCTGACCATCGTCTCGGCCATCGGCTGGACCGCTGTCAACACCGTGTTCGCGGTCATTGCCCTGCAGACGCTGGTCGATGTCCCGTTCGCGCTTGGCCGCGGCGTTGATTTTCGCGGTGCAGTCGGTATTCGCGATCTGGGGCCACAACCTGGTGCACCTGGTCAACAAGATCGCCACCGTGGTGTTGACCATCCTGTTCGTGGTCATCTCGATCATGTCCCTGCGCGAGTCTGACTTCACCCTTGGGGTGAACACCAGCGCTCCGTTGTACATGGGTAGCTTCGCCGGCTGGGTGACATTCGCCGGGTTCTTCTTCGCCTACGTGATGACCTGGACCCCGTTCGCCTCGGACTTCTCGCGCTACCTGCCGCGCAACACCTCGCACGCCAAGGTGGTCGGATACACCGCCGCCGGCAGCTTCATTGCCATGGTCTGGCTTGGAAGCATCGGCGTACTGGTTTCCAGCTTCGCCGGGGAGCTTGACGCGATCCCGGCCTTGGCCAAACTGACCGGAAGCTGGGCGCCGGTGGCGATGCTTACCGTGGTGCTTTCCACCCTTCCGGTCAGCGCCATGAATCTGTACGGCGGATCGCTGTCGCTGCTGACCATCAAGGTCCCGGTCAGCCGCATCGCCGGCGTGATCATCGTGGCGGCCCTCAGCCTGGGCATGACCCTGCTGATGCAGACCAACCCATACGGCGGTTTCTACGATTTCCTCTCGGTACTGGCCTACCTGGTGGTGCCGTTCAGCACGGTGCTCCTGCTGGACTACTATGTGCGCATGCGCAAGAACGTCGCCTCGGCCGTTGCCGACCTGTTCAACACCGGACGGCGCTTCGAGTGGGGCTTCGTTGCCTGGATCATCGGCTGCCTGGTCTCCGCACTGTTCTGGAACACGAGCCTGTTTGTCGGACCGTTTGCCTCGTTGGCCAACACCTTCGGTGACTTGGGCTTCATCACCGGCGCGATCGCCTCCGCGGTGGCCTACCTGGTCCTGTACAAGCTGCCGGTTCCGGCGGGCATGCGCGTGGCGGACCGCCCGGGCATCAGCGAACTGCGCCACGACTTGGAAAAGGAAACGCACAATTCATGACACCTCTTGCCCGGACCGAACAGCGCGGGAACGCGGCGCTGGTAGTGATCGACATGCAGCGGATCTTCCAGGAGCCGCAGAGCCAGTGGTTCGTCTCGAACTATGAGGACGTGGAGCAGAACGTACGCAAGCTGCGCGACTCCTTTGAACAGGTCATCTGGACGCGGTTTGTGCGCGACCCGCAGGAGCTTGGCGCCTGGGCGGACTACTACAACAAGTGGGACGAGTGCCGCGAGGAACCCGAATCCGATCGCTGGAACCTCACCGTGCCGCTGCAGGGCAACGAGCAGGTTCTCTCACTGCCGACCTTCACCAAGTGGGGAGCGGAGCTGGCGCGGATGACGGAGGGATACCAGCACCTGGTGGTGGCCGGTGTGGCCACCGACTGCTGCGTGCTGTCCACGGTGCTGGGTGCGGTGGATGCAGGGAAGCACGTCACCGTGGTCTCCGATGCCTGTGGCGGGGCCACCCCGCGCGCCCACGACCAGGCGTTGGAACTGATGGAACTGCTCTCACCCATGGTGACGGTGTGCACCAGCGAAAGCCTCCTGGGGCCTGCCAACTAGGTTTCAATGAAACCGGCACGGCGAACGGGAGGGCGGCGCTGATCCGCTACGATCCCCCCTCGGAACGTGTCAGACCGCCCAAAAAACAACGAGGTCCGCGGAGTCGAACAAATCGACTCCGCGGACCTCGTTGTTTAAGCGGCTACTTCTTCAGGTGGTCGACCAGCTGCGAGGCGATGCCGTTGTAGGTGCCCGGGGTCAGCGCCAGCAGGCGTGCCTCGGCCTCGGCGGACAGGCCCAGCTCGGAGACGAACTCCTGCATGCGGGCAGCGTCCACGCGCTGGCCGCGGGTCAGGTCCTTGAGGCGCTCGTACGGGTTTTCCATGCCGTCGACGCCGGCGATGGCCTCGGCGCGCATGACCATCTGGATGGCCTCGCCGAGCACCTCCCAGTTGTGGTCCAGGTCGTCGGCCAGACACGGCCTCGGCGACGTCAAGGCGGTCAAGGCCCTTGGCGACGTTGGAGATCGCCAGCAGCGAGTGGCCGAAGGCGGTGCCGATGTTGCGCTGCGAGGAGGAGTCGGTGAGGTCGCGCTGCCAGCGGCTGGTCACCAGGGTGGCGCCCAGGGTGTCGAGCAGGCCGTTGGAGATCTCCAGGTTCGCCTCGGCGTTTTCGAAGCGGATCGGGTTGACCTTGTGCGGCATGGTCGAGGAGCCGGTGGCACCTGCAACGGGGATCTGCGCGAAGTAGCCGATGGAGATGTAGCTCCACACGTCGGTGCACAGGTTGTGCAGCACGCGGTTGAAGCGTGCCATGTCCGCGTACAGCTCTGCCTGCCAGTCGTGCGACTCGATCTGGGTGGTCAGCGGGTTCCAGGTCAGGCCCAGGCCCTCGACGAAGGTGCGCGAGACTTCCTGCCAGTCGGCGGCGGGCACCGAGGCGTAGTGGGCGGCGTAGGTGCCGGTGGCGCCGTTGATCTTGCCCAGGAACTCGGTCTTCTCGATGCGGTCCAGCTGGCGGGTCAGGCGCCAGGCCAGAACGGCCATTTCCTTGCCCAGGGTGGTCGGGGTCGCCGGCTGGCCGTGGGTGCGCGAGAGCATCGGCACGTCGCGGGATTCCTCTGCCATGGCGGTGATCTGTGCAACCAGGGTGCGTGCGGCCGGCAGCCACACGTTCATGACGGCATCCTTGACGCCCAGGGCGTAGGAGAGGTTGTTGATGTCCTCGGAGGTGCAACCGAAGTGCACCAGCGCGGTCAGGTCGGCGATGCCGATGGCCTCGAGGCGGCGGCCGATGTAGTACTCGACGGCCTTGACGTCGTGAACGGTCACGGCTTCGATCTCGGCCAGCTCGTTGACCGAGGCGGCGTTGAACTCGGTGACGATGGCGCGCAACGCTGCACGCTGTTCCTCGCTCAGCGGGGAGGTGCCCGGGAGCACCGAGTTGTCGGTCAGGTGGATCAGCCACTCGACCTCAACGTGGACGCGGTCGCGGTTCAGGGCCGCTTCGGAGAGGTGGTCGACCAATGGGGCGACTGCTGCACGGTAACGACCGTCCAGGGCACCAAGGGCGAGGGGTTCGGATGCAAGTGAAATGCGCGCGGAATCAGCCATGGTGCCCATTCTTTCATGTTTTGCCTCACTACGGCCGGGAGAGTGACGCCCCACACGCTCGCAGGTGCGCTCCCGAACGGCGGGGATATCCACAATCCGGGACCCGCCGGGCGTTCGGCGCCCGTGGCGCTTCTACCGTTGCACGCAATGGCGGCGTAACAAGGCGAAGCGCCGCAACCCGAAGGGGCGTGATTCAAGGATGTTGGAGGCAATTGCCGACGAGATGCTGATGCGGGTGGTGGCCACCCAGGCGGTGGTGTATCGGGCACGGGAACAGTTGGGTGAGGTGCTCACCCTGCAATGGGAATCCCCGGCCGGCAGGGCGTTCAGGGACCGTGCCGCGGAGCTGGCCTCCAAGGTTGCCGACCTGGATGCGCGGCTGGAAACGGCACGCGGAGAAATCTGGGCCGCCCGCGCGGACCTTGCCGAGCTCGAGGCTTCGATGCTGTCCGGGTTGACCACCCTTGGGCCGGTATCGATCCCGGGAGGATTGCCGATCGGGCTCCTGGGCGGCCTCGGGCTGGGGAACTAGGGGCATCGATGGGATACGAAAGCCGCGGGGGAGTGGCGGGGGTCGAATTTTCCCTCGAGGAACTTGAACGGGGCTCCGCAATGCTGGCGGCGGCGGGTGCCGAACTGCTTGAGGGGGCCGCGAAGTTGGCCCTTTCGCCCCAGCCTCCCGCGGCACTCTTGCTGCTGGGCGCCGTCCTGATGCGCCAGCGGGTGCTTGCCGCGGCGAACTCGGTCATCGAGCTGGCGGCGCTGTGCTCGGTCCGGGCGGCGGAGGCTGGCGGCCTGGCATTCAGGGTCCAAGCCGCCATCGACGCCTATGAACAGTCCGAGGCGTTTGCCACGCGGCAAGTCAACGATGCGCGCGGTGCGCTGCTGCCCTTGATCCTGATGTGGGACCTGGCGACAAACAAGGGCCGCCCGGGCACCGACACCATGGAAGACCTGATCAACCAGGCCCCGGCCATGCTCGGTGCACTGCTTCCGGGACCGGCCGGGAGCCTGGCCCTGTTGCGGGACAGGGAACACGGCGGGCTCTTTGACACGAGCGTGGCCCAACGGCTGTATCCGGTGCTGGGACCCGGGCTGGCCGGGCTCGGCCTCATCCAGACGGGGCCTGTCGAGGTCGCCGCACTCAACGGGAGCCGCACGCTGGAAACCCGGGGTGCCCTGGACACGATGCTGGACCTGCAAGCGATCGCCGAGCAGGAACCGCCGGGCAGTCTCCTGGTCAGCACGGTGCAGGGCGGCGGGCCGCCGGTGCATATCGTCACCATCCCCGGTACCCAATCGGATCCGCTGCGCGAGGGCCTCGAGTCGGTCAAGGGCCTCGGCGGCGTCCAGCAGGGGTCCAGCGGAATGAACCCCTGGGACACCGCGGGCATCGCCGAGGCCATGGGTTTCGGATCCCAGCATGTGTCGTTGGCGGTGGGGGACGCTCTGGCGCAGGCGGGTGCCAAGCCCGGCGACACGGTGGTGCTCAGCGGATACAGCCAGGGCGGGATCCACGCGGCAAACCTTGCCGGGGACTCCCGGTTCAGCGACACCTTCGACGTGTCCTATGTCTTGACGGTTGGATCCCCGGTGGCGTTGGCGGCACTGCCGAAGGCAACGAAGGCGCTTCACCTGGAAGACCGCCGGGACATGGTGCCGGGAACGGACGGGTCGCCGAACCCCGCGGGACGGAACCGCGTCACCGTCTATTTCGATGGTCCCGACCCGTCGGAGGACCTGCCGAACACGGGATTCGGGCAGGCGCACAAGCTGGCCAACTACCGGGAGCACGTCCGTGAACTCAGGGGCGCAACGGATCCCGGCATCGCCGAATCCACTGGCCAGCTGGCGACCCTGCTGGCCGGGTCCGGCAGCCTGACCGTGCGTTCCTACCAGTTGAGGCGGGTCGTTCCCGCGGGCAAGGCCGCCCCGGCGCCCCGGCCCGCGGAGAGTCCTCGGACGCCGAAGGAAAAGCCGAAAGCAGTCCCTCCCGTTACTTCCGGCTGGGGGTGATCCATCCGATCAGCGCAGAGACCAGGGAAATGATCAGCGAGGCGATGATCGCATCCCAGAAGAAGTCGTTCACGTGCAGTCCGAACGGCATGTAGGTGGTGATCCACGATGTCAGCATGAGCATGCCTGCGTTGATGACGATGGCAAAGAGCCCCAGCGTGAGGCACGTGATCGGCAGCGACAGGACGCTCACGATGGGTCGGATCAGCGCGTTGACCAGACCGAAAATCAGGCCCACGGTGAGGTAGGCCAAAACTATGCCCAGGGTCTTGTCGTGGACTGGTGCAGGGGTGACGCTGATGCCTGGGACGACCCACGCGGCAGCGGCCAACCCAAGGGCATTGATAACCACACGGATGATAATCGCAATCATGGCCCCATAATTGCACACGTTTATGTGAGCCATCGGCGTACACGCGCACTTCGCAGCCGCTTCTCAGGTGCCCCATTCGATAAGCTGTGACCATGACCACCCAACACCCTGTGTCCCACGATCCGGTTCAGCCCCGCACCATCATTGGGCGGATGCCGAAGTATGCCGCCGGGAAGCCGCCGGCCGAGGTTTCCGGGCTGGCTGCATTCAAGCTCTCCTCCAACGAGAACCCGTTGCCGCCGATCCCCGCGGTGCTCGATGCGATCCGCGAACAGGTTTCGGTGAACCGCTACCCGGATCCGCTCTCGACCAAGCTACGCAACGCGCTTGCCGGGTTCCTGGACGTGCCGGCCGACGACATCGTCACGGGAGCCGGGTCGCTCGGCGCGCTGACGCAGATCCTGGCAACCTTTGCCGGCGAGGACGTCGACGGAGTGCAGGACGAGGTCGTATACGCGTGGCGTTCCTTTGAGGCCTACCCGATCGTGGTCCAGACCGCGGGCGCGCTGCCCGTGGAGGTTCCGGTGCTGGCCGACGGCCGCCACGACCTCGACGCCATGGCCGAAGCCGTCAACGAGCGCACCTCGGTCATCCTGCTGTGCACGCCCAACAATCCGACCGGGCCGATCCTCACCCAGGACGAGGTCGAAGCCTTCATCGCCAAGGTCCCCTCGAATGTGCTGATCGTCATCGACGAGGCGTACCAGGAATTCGTGCGTGACGAAAACGCCGTGGACGGCATCAAGACCTACCGGGACCACGCCAACGTCGTGGTGCTGCGGACCTTCTCCAAGGCTCACGGGCTGGCGAACCTCCGGGTGGGATACTCGGTCTCGCACCCGGAGGTCACCAACTTCCTGCGCGTCGGGGCAACCATGTTCGCGGTTTCCTCGTTGGCCGAAGATGCGGCGGTGGCCTCGCTGGCCAACTACGACCAGGTTGTCGAAAGGGTACAAAGGATTGTCGACGAACGTACCCGCGTGGTGCGTGCACTCAAGGAGCTTGGATGGGACATTCCACGGGCCGAAGGCAACTTTGTCTGGCTGCCCCTGGGGGCGAATACCGCCGAATTCGTTGAGCTTGCGCAGGCGCAGGCGCTCTCGGTACGAGGATTCGCCGGTGAAGGCGTGCGCGTGAGCATTGGCGAGGTCGAAGCAAACACCCGTTTTGTGGATCTTTGTCGGAACTATCCAAAAGGTTCTTCGCTTTCCTAGGGCGAATAAGTCGTAATCCGCGACTTTAGAACGTTAGGCTTGAACTAATAAACCCGCTATATGCCCCATGCGGAATGCATTCCAATTGGGGCATATTTCTTTTATGTAAGGACCCTCGGTATGACCCAAACCGTGCACGAGCCCTCGGACGAAACGCTGATCCAGCTACTGACCCCCGAAGGTGAGCGTCGCTCGCATGCCGAGTACGACAGCTACATCCAAGACGTAGACGCCGCAATGCTTCGCGATTTCTACCGCGACATGGCGCTGACCCGCCGATTCGACCAAGAGGCCACCGCGCTCCAGCGACAGGGCCAACTGGCTCTGTGGGTGCCGTTGCGCGGGCAGGAAGCCGCCCAGATCGGATCCGGCCGGGCCACCCGTCCCAACGACTACATCTTCCCGACCTACCGGGAACACGGTGTGGCGCTGACCCGCAACGTCGATTTCCCCCAGATGCTGCGTATTTTCCGTGGGATCTCCAACGGTGGATGGGACCCGCGGGAAAACAACTTCCACATGTACACCATGGTGCTCGCGGCCCAGATGCCGCACGCCACCGGTTATGCGATGGGCGTGCAGCGCGACCAGGCCGGCTGGGACGCCGAACGCCTGGAAAAGGAAGGCACCGCAGTTGTCGCCTACTTCGGCGACGGCTCGTCCACCGAGGGCGAGGTGCACGAATCAATGGTCTTCGCCGCCAGCTTCGAGGCCCCGGTGGTCTTCTTCTGCCAGAACAACCAGTGGGCGATCTCCGTTCCGTTCCACGTGCAGTCCAAGGTGCCGCTGGCCGAGCGCGCCGCGGGCTACGGCTTCCCCGGCATCCGCGTGGACGGCAACGACGTACTCGCGGTCCTGGCCGTCACCCGCTGGGCCCTGGAACGTGCCCGCCGCGGCGAGGGTCCGGCCCTGATTGAGGCCGTCACCTACCGCATGAGCGCACACACCACGGCAGACGACCCCACGAAGTACCGCATGAGCGCCGACGAGGAAGCATGGGTCGGCCGCGACCCGATCGCCCGGCTTGAGAAGCACCTGCGCGACAACAACCTGGCCGACGAGGCGTTCTTCGAACAGGTCGTCGCCGACGGACATGAGATGGCAAACCGCGTCCGCGAGGAAGCCATGGCGTTCCCCGAACCCGAACTGGCGCAGTCCTTCGCCAACGTGTATGCCGAGGCGCACCCGCTGATCCAGGAGGAGCTCAAGTGGCACCTGGAATACGAGGCAGGTTTCGCAGAGAACACCGAGGAAGGGGCCACCCGATGAGCACCACCAACATGACCCTGGCCAAGGCCATCACTGCCGGACTGGACAAGGTCCTGGCCGACAACCCCAAGTCCCTGCTCATCGGCGAGGACATCGGGCGCCTTGGCGGCGTTTACCGCGTCACCGACGGGCTGATCGACACCTACGGGCCGGATCGCGTGATCGATGCCCCGCTGGGCGAGGCCGGAATCATCGGCACCAGCATCGGCATGGCCATCCGCGGCTACTCGCCGATCGCCGAGATCCAGTTCGACGGCTTCGTGTTCCCCGCGTTCAACCAGATCACCACGCAGCTGGCCAAGATGCGCGCGCGCTCCGAGGGCCGCTTCGGCGCCCCGGTCGTCATCCGCATCCCGTACGGCGGCGGCATCGGTTCCATTGAGCACCACTCCGAATCCCCGGAGGCGCTGTTCGCGCACACCGCGGGCCTTCGCATCATGGCCCCGTCCAACGCACACGACGCCTACTGGATGATCCAGCAGGCCGCAGCCTGCCAGGACCCGGTGATCTTCTTCGAACCCAAGCGCCGCTACTGGCTCAAGGGCGAGGTCGACACCGAACACCCGGCACCCGACGCCTTCAAGGCGCAGGTCATCCGTCCCGGCGAGGACGCAACCATCGTCACCTACGGCCCGTTGGTCCCCGTTGCGCTGGCCGCTGCCGAGGCGGCGCGCGAAGACGGGCGATCCGTGGAGGTCATCGACCTGCGTTCGGTGTCCCCGATCGATTTCGACACCATCACGGAGTCGGTGGAAAAGACCGGACGGCTCATCGTCACCCACGAGGCCCCGACCTTTGGCGGGCTCGGCGGAGAAATCGCCGCCCGCATCACCGAGCGCTCCTTCCTCTCCCTGGAGGCACCTGTCATCCGCGTCGGCGGATTCCACATGCCCTACCCGGTGGCCAAGGTCGAGGAGCAGTACCTGCCGGACATCGACAAGGTCCTCGAGGCGCTCGACCGCTCCTTCGCCTACTAGGCACGCCCGCCCACCTCAACCGGTGCGTTTGCGCGCCACAGACCCATCAACGTTCCCTTAAGGAGTCAGACGATGAGCACCTTTAATCTTCCCGACGTCGGCGAAGGCCTCACCGAGGCGGAAATCGTCAGCTGGAAAGTCAAGCCAGGGGACACCGTGGCCATCAACCAGGTCTTTGCCGAGATCGAGACGGCCAAGTCGCTCGTGGAATTGCCGAGCCCGTACGCCGGCGTGGTCAAGGCGCTGCACGCGGCCGAGGGCGAGACCCTTGCCGTGGGTGCGCCGCTGTTCACCGTGGACGAGGTCGGCAGCCAGCCCGAGCCGCTGACCAACGTGCCGGCGGTCGCCGACATCGCCGAGGCGGACACCCCGGTTGCCAGCGAAGAGCCGGGCCCGCTGGTCGGCTCCGGCCCGAAGGCCGACGCCGTGAAGCGCCGCGCCCGCGTCTCGCGCCCCGAGCCCGCTGCCGCAAGCCGCCCGGCCCCGGCAGCGACAACTGCACCGACCACCCCCGCCGCGCTGGCCGACACCATTTCCCGCCGCGCGGCCGAGATCGGCCAGGCCTCCACCCGGCTGACCGCCGCCGCCAAGCCCGCGGTCGCGGCGCTCGTGAACCGCGTGCTGGCCAAGCCGCCGGTCCGCAAGGTCGCAAAGGAGCTCGGCATCGACCTGACCGAGGTCATCGGCACCGGCGGCAAGGGCGAGATCACCCGCGAGGACGTGCTCTCCTACAAGGCGCAGCGCGAGGCCGAACGCGACGCGGCCCCGACCTTCTGGTCACCGAAGGGCGTGGAGCTGGACCACCGCATCATCCGCACCCCGGTGCGCGGCGTCCGCAAGGCCACGGCCAAGGCCATGGTCGACTCGGCGTTCACGGCACCGCACGTGTCGATCTTCGTCGACGTGGATGCCAGCCGCACCATGGAATACGTGGCCCGCCTGAAGAAGAGCCGCGACTTCGAGGGCATCAAGGTCTCCCCGCTGCTGGTGCTGGCCAAGGCCGTCATCTGGGCCGCGGCCCGCAACCCTTCCGTCAACGCCTCCTGGGTCGAGACCGAAAACGGCGCGGAGATCCAGGTCAAGCACTTCATGAACCTGGGCATCGCCGCGGCCACCCCGCGCGGACTGATGGTGCCGAACATCAAGGAAGCGCAGGACCTGTCAATGCGCGAGCTGGCCATCGCCCTGAACGACCTGGCCGAGACCGCGCGCGCCGGCAAGACCAGCCCGGCCGACATGACCGGCGGCACGCTGACGGTGACCAACATCGGCGTGCTGGGGATCGACACCGGAACCCCGATCATCAACCCCGGCGAGGTGGCGATCGTCGCCTTCGGCACCATCCGCCAGAAGCCGTGGGTCGTCGACGGCCAGGTTGTTCCGCGCTGGATCACCACCTTGGGCGGTTCCTTCGACCACCGCGTCGTCGACGGCGACCTGTCGGCCCGCTTCATGGCCGACGTCGCCGCCATCATGCAGGAGCCCGCGCTGCTGCTCGACTAACCCGGATCGCGATCCAGGAGACCGAGTCCGACGCCCTGGAAACAGGCCGTGTGGACCCGGTCTCTTGGCTTTAAGGAGCGGATCGGGCACATTTGTGGCAAGCAGGTTTTCACCAAAGCACCCTTGCTCAAGGAGAACGGCCATGCACGCCACCAACCACAGTCCGGTCCGCTTCCCCGTGCGCCGCAAGCCCCTTGTTTACTGGCTCGGTGCGGCCGCGGCGATGACCCTTGTGGCCGGGTGCGCTGCCACTCCGATACCGGGGTCTGCCCCGAGCGGAACCGGGCTGCAATCCCCGGCTGCCACGTCCGGCGCCCCGACGCCGCCACCCACCCAGGCGCCACAGGTCGACACGTCCGACTGGAAGTCGTTTGAAACCTTCGGGGTCGGTTTCAAGTACCCGGCCGAGTGGAAAATCGTGGCCAAAAAGGACTGCGAGGGTTGTGAACCCGCGGGGGATCCCAGAAAGAACCCGTATGCCAAATGGAACATCGTCGACCCCAACGGCATCGAAATCGCCGAATTCAGCGCCGACTCGGCCGACGACAACTCCGGGGACGCCACCTACGTGCGGACGCGGCTTGAAACGATCAAGGTGGATTCCAACCTGGCGACCCCCACCGTGGTCCTCTTCGAGCATTCAAAGGCCAACAAGCCCACCAAGGAGAACAACCTGACGGCCGCCCTGATGCTGGACGAGGCGACGCTGGCCGCCGAACGCGACGAGCTTCCGCAGATCGCCTATTTCCACCCGCGCGAGGAAGTCTCCGCGATGCTGGAAACCACCAACGGCTTCCCCAAGAGCCTGGGGTTCAAGGTGCAGGACGTCAGCCTCGAGGACGCAAAAAAGATGATGGAGACGGACGGGTACCGACACATGGTCGCACTGATGCTCAGCGTCAAGGCGGTACCGCAGAAGTAGCGGCCGCATCGCAAGGACCTGTGCCGGTCATGGAGCCAAACCGGCGCTGCGCCACTGGATACCATGGAGAAGGTAACCAAGAACTTGCGACGGAGAAGAACACCAATGCCAGAGCTGTACATCAAGATCTGCGGGCTGAGCACACCCGAGTCCGTCGCCGCTGCCGTTGAGGCCGGGGCCGACGCGGTGGGGTTCGTCTTCGCACCGGGCAGCCCCCGCACAGTGGACGCCGAGCTGGCGCGCACGCTCGGCGCGGCGGTGCCCGAGTCCGTCGAAACGGTCGGCGTCTTCCGCAACCAACCTCTGGCCGAGGTCATGGATATCGCGACGCGTGCGGCCGTGAGCACCGTGCAGTTGCACGGGGACGAGCCGCTCGACGACATCCGGGCGCTGCAGGCAGCGGGATTCAAGACGCTGAGGGCCTTTTCCGTCGACGCGTTCGAGGCACTGCCGGAAGACGGAGCGTTTGCAGTGGGACGCGGAACGCATCCTGATCGACGCCGTGGAACCGGGCGCCGGTGTCACCTTTGACGCCACGAACGTGCTGGCGGAACCACCCGCGGGCATGTGGCTTCTGGCCGGCGGGCTCAATCCCGGCAACGTCGCGGGGCTGGTCAAGACGCTCAAGCCAAGCGGCGTCGATGTTTCGAGCGGGGTCGAATCAAGCCGCGGGATCAAGGACAACGGGCTGATCGCCGACTTCATCCGATCGGCGCGTTCGGCCTGACCAGCGGTTTTCTGGGCGCCGCGCACAGAAATGGACCATGCCTGACGGCCTCAATCAGGAGGGGGAGCACAGCCGTGTCCCCTGACTGGATTGTGGATTGATTGGGCCCATCTGCTGATGGCCGAGATCTACAAGCAATCTTGATTGGGGCGCCGATGCCGTGGGTAGTCGATCGCTCCGTGTCGTTCTATTGGTTGCTTGCGTCCGATGCATCATTGTCGATCGGTGAGGAGGTCTTCAGGCGTGAGGAGACCAGCCCATCAGCGAGCTGCGACAGTAGTCGGACAGCCTGGGAAACGTCGATATCAGCGCCCAGGCCTTCTGCAACGGAGTCGCTCCATTCGGTGCGAACCTTGGAGAGGTTTTGCTCCACGAGTCGTGTGGGATACAGCCTCACCGAACGGCCGTCGGACAGGTCCTCGCCCCGTCGAACAAAACCCAGTTTCTCCAGCTCGCGCAGGGAGGCGCTGAGGTTGCTGCGGCGCAGACCCGAGCCTTCGGCAACGGCGCTGGGGCTTGCCCCCGGATGGTCATCGATGTAGTTCATGACGATGATGCTGGACTGCGAGAGCGCTATGACGTCCGGGTCCCGGTATCCGCGTATTCCTATTTCGCGTGCGGCCCGCAATACCGCGTAGGCCAGGTCGGCGTACGAGGCTGCTTCTTCGAAGGCGTCCTCGGTAGTCACGGCTCCATAGTATCCGATCGCAATGTTGCACAGGATTCACCTTGTGGCATCACCCTGCTCGGTCTCGTGCGCTCTAAATCGGGAACCTTGGGCCCCCGGGGTCGGGCATCCGCACCAGCGTCATTGCTGTGGCGGATGCCCGACGTGCGTGGATTTCCGGCGGTTCATCCTCCATCGAATCCTGGCTGGGGATCTAGAGCGGCAGCACCATGGACTCGATGACGCGCTGGGTCTCCCCGACGTGATCGAACTCGATGGTGGGATCCAACTCCCACAGCCCGATGTTCACGGAGGTGTCGACAATTTGCTTGCACCGCGGGTAGCGACGTTCGGTGTAGCTGGTGAATCCCTCGTCGAGGTTGTCGTGAGAGGCGAGAGCTTCCGCCAGAACCACGCCGTCCTCGATTGCCTGTGCGGCGCCCTGGCCCAAGTGCGGGGTGATGGCATGGACCGCGTCTCCAATCAACACAATGCGTCCGGAATGCCATGGTGCGGGCGCAATCAGGTAGTCCTCCGGGCGAAGCACGATCTCGCTGGAACGCTCGTCGGTGATGTAGTTGTCGCGCACGTATCCGGTGAGGCCGCCAAAAGGTGCCAGATGCTCGCGGAAGACCCTTGCCAAGTCCGCATCGGCCACACGGCGATTGCGATCGGGCCAGCGGGCGTTGTAGAAGATGTAGGCCAAGTCGGGGCCGATGGGGACGAAGCCGGCCATGCCATCGGGGCCCTCTTGCAAGATGATGCGGTCGATCTCCGGCAGGCGCGGAATGTTCATGCGGAATGCCGACTGCCCCAGATAGGTCGGCTTCATTTCGCCCAACACGTAGGAACGGACCTTGGAACGGGCCCCATCTGCGCCAACCACGAAGTCGACGCTGTCGGTGGTGCCGTCGCTGTACGTTACACCTACACCCTCGGGTCCGTTCTGTAGTTCGGTGAAGGTCTTGCCGTACTCGATCGTGGCACCGACCTCGAGTGTCTTCTCGGTGAGGATCCGGTGCAAGTCCGGACGAGTGAGGCCATTCAGCGGTGCGTAGCCCTCGATCGCCGCCCCTGGCATGTCAAAGAGCAGATTTCCATCGACATCAAGTTTTCGGCCCCACGCCTTGGCTGCATAACCGACCTCGAGGCAGGCATCGAGGCAGCCAATCCGGTCAAGTGCACGCAGTGCATTGGTCGGCTGGATGATGCCCACACCATAGATCGAAGACTCAAGGTCTGGGCGAAGCTCCAGGATGTTGACTTCGTAGTTGGCATTTCGAAGCGCAATGGCCGTAGCCAAACCTCCAATGCCGCCACCGACGACGAGTACTTTTCCTCGGCTCATTTGGACCACCATTTCGTTGTTGGGTGTTGCACCGCACGGAATGCCCGGGTGCCTTGTTGAGAAAGCTATCCGATACGCGTCTTGTGACGTAGGTCTCTCACGTCAAGCTTTGCTTGCAGAGGATGCTTGGTAGAAGCGAATAGTTCGCGCGCGCCCGGATCGCGGCCCTCTTCGATGGGAAACCGTGGTTGGAGGTCTGCCGGGAACACAAAAAAGTAGGCGAAATTAGGCCAAGATCAATGCCTTTGCTGGACCGGCCAACCGCGACGAGGATGCCGCTGCGCTTCGTACTCCGGCATGCCGCGCCCATCTTCAGGGTCCACGCATCGGCGGCGCATCGAACGGTTCGTCCGCCATTTTGGGTGCACGACATCACTGAACGGCACCCGCGTCGTCGTCGGGTGCCGTTCAGCGGCGATCAAGATGCGAACGGAGCTATCCGCAGTATGCGGGTGCTTCCGACACGTTTTCCTTGGTGATGAGCTTGACGTTCATCTTGGTGATCTTCTCCGCAGTTGGGTTCTCCAGCAGCCCCAGGACGCCGTTCATGGCACTCAAACCCATGGCGTGGGCGGAGTCTGCAACGGTCGCCGAGAAGGTTCCGGCCTCGATTGCCTTGAGTCCTTCGTCGGTGCCATTGCTGGTGACGATCTTGACGTTGGTCTTTCCCGCGGATTCGAGGGCAGCCCGGGCGCCGAACGCCATGTCCTCGTTCTGCACGAAGAAGTAGTCCAAGTCGGGATTCGCCTGCAGGACGTTCTCGGCAACATCCTGCGCCTTGCCCCTGTTGTACATGCCCGGCTGCGCCGAGACGATCGAGACGCTCGCTAGGCAGCCCCTTCTTGAATCCCTCCATCATGATGTCTGATGCGGCACCGGGCACCCCGGAGATCAACGCAACCTTGGCCTTCTTGCTGCCGGCATCGGTTCCGATCCAGCCCGCTGCGAGTCCGCCTACACCGGCAAGATCCACGACGGCGGCGCCGGTGATGTTCTCGGTGCTTTCCGGAAGTACTGCGGTGAGGTACAACGGAATGCCGGCTTCCTTGGCCTTGGTGATGCCTCCGGCAAGAGCGTCGACGTTGACGGTCTGGAGCACGATCGCATCTACGCCGCGGGAAATCATGTCCTCGACATTCGAAAGTTCCTTGGCCGGATCCAGATTCGAGTTCGCCGTGAAAAGCTTGGCGCCGGACTTCTCTGCGCCGGCTTCCATGCCGCGCTGCAAACACGTTCCGTAGGTATCCATCGAAATGTTGACGAACCCGATCGTGGGCTTGTCCCCGCCTTCGCCTGTGGCGGCCGAAGGCGAACTGCATCCGGCGATTGCGAGCGTGGCAAACATTGCGGCAACGCCTCCGGCGGCGGCCTTCATCTTAAGTTGTGAGCTCATGGTGCACCTTTCAGGGTGTTTGTTTGGGGGTTTCCCCGTGCCTTGCGCCGACCCCTGACGGAACTTGACCTGGGGTGTGTCGTGCCTTCCGGCGCAGGTCGCGTACGGGTTGGGTTCGTAGCTGTGACACTAGGTGCATTGGCCAACGCTGCCACTACCCCAGAGTGCAGGTTTATGGTGCAGAACTCGCACCCATGGCATGGCCAACGGGGCAGTGGCCACTTTTGGATGCCCCATGGCGGATGCGAAAGAGGACCCCGCCACTGGTGGGGTCCTCTTTCGATGTGCAGGCGGCGTTCCGCCTATGGGCTAGACGCGGACACCTAGGTAATGCTCGATCACATGGTCCGCAATCGAAAGGCTGGAGGTTGCCGCCGGGGACGGGGCATTGCGCAGCAATGTCACCGGCCCCACCTGGTCAACCGCGAAATCATCAACCAAGGACCCGTCGTGTGCCCACGCCTGGGCCCGGACCCCTGAGGACGCCTTCGCGGCAAGGTCGGTGGGCTTGAGTGACGGGATGAATCGCTGTGCCTTCTTGAACGCGATGGATTTGACCAGCGACCCGCCAATTTCATCGATCCCCATTTTCCAGTGCTGTTTGGCCAACGGGAGCGCCCCGGGCCAGCGAAGCGAGTCCCAGGTGTCTTTCAGAGAGAATTTGCCCCATGAATATCCCTCGCGGGCCAGCGCCGGCACTGCGTTGGGTCCCATATGTACGTCGTCGTAGACGCCACGGGTGAAATGAACTCCGAGGAACGGGAATCGCGGATCTGGTACGGGGTAGATCATGCCTTTGACCAAGGAGTTCGCTTCGCTGGACAGGTGCCAGTACTCGCCACGAAACGGAAGGATTTTTGGTGAGGGGTTGCCGCCGACCATCTTGGCCACGAGGTCCGACTGCAAGCCGGCGCAGACGATGACCCGGTCAAAGACCTGTTCGGAAACTGGCGTCATCACTCGCACCGTTGCCCCCGAGATGCTCATCGAAGTTACTTCCTGGCCCAACATGATCGTGCCGCCGGACGCACGGACATCTTGTGCCATCGCCTCGGTAATTGCTGCATAGTCAACCACCGCGGTGCGAGGGGAATGCAGGGCAGCGATCCCCGCAACGTGTGGCTCGATGTCTCGCAGTCGTGAAACGTCATCGATCCTGGCCAAATCCGGAACACCGCTGGCCCTCGAGCGGGCTTCGATGCCTGCCAGCGCATCGAGTTCGGACTCGTCGATGGCGACGACCAACTTGCCCACTTCGCGATAGGGCAAGCCCTTTTCTTGGCAGAATTCCTTGATCAGGATGCGTCCGGCCGCGCACAGCTGGGCCTTGAGCGATCCCTCCGCATAGTACAGTCCGGCGTGCACCACCCCCGAATTATGCCCCGTCTGGTGGCTCGCCAGCCGTGCTTCCTTTTCGAAGAGCGTGACCTCGCCGATCCCGCGCTGCGACAGGGCCCGCGCAAGGGCAGTTCCGATGATGCCCCCGCCGATGATGCCGATGCGTTCACCCATGTTAGACAGTCCTTATCGCGGCAGTCTTGACGCGTGTGTAAAAGCGCAAGGCCTCGAGTCCTTGCTCCTTGAACGGGGAACCGGATTCCTTGAAGCCGCCAAAGGGCTGGTGGATGTCCCAGCCGGTGGTTGGCTGGTTGACCGACACCTGGCCCGTATCCACGCCGTCAATAAAGCGATATGCCGCGCCCAGGTCCTTGGTGAAGATTGCGGCGGACAAGCCGTAGCTGCAGTCGTTGACCGCCGCGATCGCTTCCTCCAGGTCATCGACGACCAACATGCCGAGGACCGGTCCGAACACCTCCTCGCGCCAGATCCGGTGTTCCCTGCCCACCGACAGAAGCGTCGGCTCCACAAACGAGCCGTTGACCGACTGCTCCACAGCGAGCGTGCTCTGGGCCAATAGCGCGGCCCCCTCGTCCAAGGCGGCGGCGATGTGGGCACGGATCTCTTCCTGGGCGCGAATGTTGACCACGGGGCCCACGTCGACACCGATTTCGTTCCCCGGACCCACCTTCAAGGCGGCGACGGCGCGAGCGACTCGGTCTCCGATGTCCGCCGCGACGCCCTTCTGAACGACCAACCGGCTGGTGGCGGTGCAACGTTGACCGGCTTGGCCGAAAGCACCGGCGACAATTTGCGCTGCCGCGATGTCAAGGTCGGCATCGTCCAGCACGACCGTGGCGTTCTTGCCTCCCATTTCGGTTTGCACCCGGACCGAACGTCCGGCGAGCTTGCGCTGCAAAGCCAATCCCACGTCGGTCGAGCCGGTAAAAGAAATCGCCCGAATGCGTTTATCGGTACTCAATGCGTCCCCGAGTTCGGCACCGTGGCCCGTCACAGTGCCAAGCACACCTGCAGGCAGCCCCGCATCGTGCACAATGCGCGCGAGCCACAGGGCGATGAGCGGGGTTTCGGTGGCGGGTTTGAGCACCACCGAGTTGCCTGCCAAAAGAGCCGGTGCCATCTTGCGTGCCGGCGTCAGCAAGGGATCGTTCCACGGGGTGATGATCACAACCACGCCCAGTGGTTCCCGGGTCTGGGTCGCAAAGGTTCCCGGCCGGGCATCGGGAAGCATTTCCCCGAAGGGCAGCCGGGCCAGGCCGCCGTAGTATTCGAAGAATTCGGCTGCCTTTCCGACTTCCCCCGTTGCTTCCGCCAGGGTTTTGCCCATTTCCGCGACGATGAGGGCAGCCAGCCCTTCCGCGTTTGAGCGTATGAGGCCGGCCACTCGTGTCAGGAGCTGCCCGCGCTGGATTGTCCCGGTGTTTTTCCAGGTTCGTGCGCCGGCTTCCGCGGCGTCGAAGACCGCAGTGAGCTCTGCCGCGCCCATGGCGGGAACCCGACCCACTACCTCTCCATTCGTTGCGGGGTTCCGCACCACCAGGGTCTCCCCGTTGCGCGATGCGACAAATTTGCCGCCAATTAGGTTCTGCTCGATTACCGGGCTCAAGATTTCCATGACCCGCCTCCGCTCTTTAATCGGGGAACGGAGCGGGGTGGCCCGAACCGCGGACCCCCGCTGGTTGTCGTTGATCTGTTGTCATCCGTGTGTCAATTCGATGCGGCCCGCGGAATCGGGCGGACCGCACCGAACGGGCCTAGAGGACCCCGGCAGGTCCTCCGGCCGGGACAGGTGTGAAGACGGTGACCTCGGTGGGTTTCGCAACGAGACCATCAAGGGCTGCACGTAGTTTCTGCCGTGCGGTGCCGTTGTTGTGGCCATCCAAGGCTTCGGCGGATTCCCACTGTTCTATGGCCAAGATGCTGGTGGTCGATTCCGAGCGGTGCAGCGCGAAGCGCAGGCAGCCCGGTTCGTCGTGGATCGCCTCGAGGGAGGAGCCGATGGCCGCGAGGGCCTGCTCGAATTTATCCCCGTAGGGATGGAAATAGGCGGTGAGAACCACTGCTTCGGCGCTCACAGCTCGTTCCCCCAGCACATGCGCGCGATGGTTTCAACGTGTTCCAACTTCTTGCGCTGCTGTTCGATGGTCATCGAGGCGGGCCGGTACGAGGCCGGTTCGAATCCACGATGCGGGCTTACGGCAAGGTCTTCGAGGTCCTTCACGGCTGCCGCGGCATCGAATCGGGCCATGATGTCGCCCACCGATTCCAGCGCCGGGGTGAGCGCACTGACCACACCGAGGGCCAGGTCAATGTGCTTCGGCACCAGGGAGACGAGGTCCTGGTCGACGATGTGCTGGGTGTGGTGTGGCAACAGGAACCGGTCGTAGGGCAGGGATCCGAGAATCTTTTCGGCAATGTCCCGGTCGATTCCATGGTCCCGGTGCTCACCCCAGTCGGGCGACAGTGCGATCCTTACATCATCCGGCCGGTCCACGAGCTCCACCACGGCTGCGTCGATCCCCAGGAGCACCTCCAGTGGAATCTCCGGCGTCCACCCGTCAAGGGGCTGACCGTAGAATCGTGCGTAGTCGGGGTTGTCGAGCTGGATGTACTTGACGCCGCGGGCAACCAGTACGTCGATTTCATCGCGAATGATCCCCGCAAGCACCGCTCCAAGCTCTTCCGGGGTTTCATAGTATTCAGCCGTCTTGGCGGTGTAGGCGTGGGCGACGAGGTAGGCGGGCGAGGGCAACGTGGCCTTCGGCGCAATCAGGGTCTGCGCCCCGGCGAATGCCACGTCGTCGGCCACCAAGGTTCCGGCGGGGACCACCTTGTCCGCTACTTCCCAGGCAGTGAACCCGGTGCCGCTGCCGTTCTCGCGGCTCGGTGCGAACCCCGAAACCGCCTCGATAACGGCACTGCGGAAATCGGCACGCCGAAACTCGCCGTCGGTGACCACCGAAAGGTTCAACTTCCGCTGCATCAGAACGGCATCGGAAACAGCCTGGTTCTCCACGGCGACGAGTCCGTCGCGGTCGAGCGTGCCCGCAGTGAAGGCGGCGCGGGCCGTATGCAGTTCGGCGGGCCGGATCAATGACCCGTGGTGGTCGATGCGAAACTTGTAATTGTCAGCCATTGCATTCTTCTTTCTTCGTGTTGGTACGCAGGGGGAGGCCCTACCTCTTGGCCCCGGCCCAGGCATCGAAATCGACCTCGAAGCCGAGCTCGGCCACCACTGAATCCGCGATGTCCTGGTCTTCCTGGGGGCTGCCGCCGGAGATGCCGATGCCGCCAACGACTTGGCCGTCGCGCTTGAGCGTCACCCCGCCAAGCGTCGCGACGATAGGCTCCATGCCCATGGTTGCGACCTGCGAGAAGAACACCGGGTCGCTGTTGGACCAGTCCTTGAGCATCTTCGTGGGGCGCTGCATGGCGGCGGCGCTGTAGGCCTTGGCCAGCGCGATCTTGGGAGTGAGCGGCCGGGCTCCGTCCATGCGCATCACCGAGACGATATAGCCTCCGGCATCCACGACGGCAATGCTCATGGCCTTGCCGATCTCGATGGATGCCGCTCTTGCAATGCGGTTGATTTCCGCGGCGTCGCGGGCGCTGACGTTCATGCCTGCACCGCCTGAAGCGTGGCTTCCTGGCGCAGGGCCCGGGCAAGCCGATCGACGGCTGCATTGAAGAGGTCCGGTCGTTCCCAGTACATGGAATGGGGCGCGTCGGGGACCACCTCGAGGATCGATCCGGGCACCAGCGCGTGGGCCTTGCGAACGGTTGCCTGGCTGAGCACGGCGTCCTTTTCCCCCGCCAGGAATGCAATGCGCACCCCGGCATCGGCGATGTCTTGAACCGTGGGGCCGTCGGTGGCGAGGTTGCGCAGGTCGGCCATCTTGGCGACGTTGAACGTGCCCATCTGGCGGAACAGGAATGTCTTGGCGGCTTCCTCCTCCTGGAAGCGTTTGCTCATCAACCGGTCCAGGACCGGGAGCTTTTCGGCCTCGGCGCGGTCCCTTTTGACCAGCTCGGCCAGCTCGGCGTCGTCGATGCCGCCAAGCGAGTGGGCCAAGATGACACCACCCACGAGGTCGGGGCGCCGGATCGCGACCTTGAGCGCTGCGCTGGCCCCGATCGACTGGCCCAGGGCCACGGCGCCGGTGAGCCCGGCATCCTCGAGCACGGAAATGATGTCCCCGGGGTGGTCCAGGCTGTCAAAGACATCCCCCTCGGAATCCGAGCGCCCGAATCCGCGCAGGTCGATGGTGACCACGGTGAAGCGGTCGCGCAATGCCGCGACCTGCTGCCACCAGGCGGCATGGTGGCCGCCGGAGCCGTGGATGAAGAGCAACGGCGAGCCTTCGCCGTGGGTCTCGTAGTAGATCTTTGTTCCGTTGTTGTTGACGAAAGGCATGAAGGATCGATCTCCTGGGTCGTGGGTGGGAGCTGCTGGTTAGGCCGGGCGGTTGCCGTGGTAAACGAGTTCGATCATGGTGTGGTCCGGATCGTGGATGTAGCAGAACTTCGACTGGTTCTCCGGGCGTTCCACCGGGCGGGTGTGCCTGATGCCCAGGTCGCTCAGGTGGCCCAGGAAGCCGTCCCAGTCCTCGACCTCCATGGCGAAGTGGTACGGAGCCATGCGGTCCATCTCTTCGACCGGCGTGAAGTGCAGGTCGAAGTTTCCGCGTGTCATGAGCACGACCTTGGTGTTGGACTTCGGGGTGATGGACTTGAGCCCGAAGACCTTCGAGTACCATTCCTTGGTGCGCTCGGGATCCGTGGTCGGGAAGTTCACATGGTGGATGTACTTGGGCTTGATGCTCACGGTTCAACTTCTTTCTGTGGGGTGGTGGTCATCGCCGACCACCTGGTTGGAGAGGGTGCCGATGCCGGAGACCGATATTTCCACGGTGTCTCCGACGGCGATGGGGGACGCCCCTTGGGCGCCCATCCAGAGCACGTCGCCCTGGCGCATGGTGATGTACTTGGTGATTTCAACGATGAATTCGTAGGGGTCGAAGATCATCGCGCCGGTGGGGAAGGACGAGTCGGTGACACCGTTGACGCTCACCGTGGTGGTCGATTCAAGCGGGTCCACGTCGGTGACGATCCATGGGCCCATGGGCTTGAACGTGTCGGAGTTCTTGCTGCGCCAGAAGGTCCGATCCTGGTGCTGCCATTCGCGGGCACTGACGTCGTTTCCCACGGTCCAGCCGAAGACCGCGTCCTTGGCCTGCTCGTAGCTTGCGTTGCGGAGGTCCCTGCCGATGACGGCCACGACCTCGCCCTCGGCCTCGAAGCGTCCTTCGACCCCGGACGGCTTGACGATCCGGTCCCCGTGGGCGACCAGCGCGCTGTTGGCCCGGTACCCGGTCTCCGGGTAGGGCGCCAGCTTCACCGGTCGGTACCCGAGTTCTTCGTGGTCCTTGAGATGGGCATCGTAGTTGAATCCGGCGGCGTAGAACGTCGGGGGAATGATCGGTGGCAGGTAGCGGATATCCGCCAGCGGGAAGACCTCGCCGTAGCTGTGCTCCGGATCGAACATGGACCCGTGGATCACGCGGATCGTCTCGCCCTCGACACTGCCGGTGTACTCCCGGCCCCGATGGGTGAACCTTGCGAAGATCATGCTCAACCCCGCAACCGGTGTGAGACGCGCTTGGTGACAAGGAATGCCTCGACGCCTTCGGTTCCGCCTTCGCGGCCGTGGCCCGAGGATTTCACGCCGCCGCTGGGCGCCTCGGGGGTTGAGCCGCCGCAGTGGTTGATGGAGAGTATCCCCGCCTCGAATCCGCGGACCAACGCATCGGCGGTGGCAGCCGATTCGGTGAAGGCATAGGCGGCGAGCCCGAATTCCAGCGAGTTGGCGATCTCCAGGGCCTCGTCGAGGTCCTTGAACGCCACGACCGGCGCGATCGGGCCAAAGGGTTCGTCGATCATCACCCGGGCGTCCAACGGCACGTTGGTCAGGACGGTCGGCGAGTAGAAGTAGCCGGTCTCGCCCAGCCGCGTGCCGCCGACCTCGACCTTGGCGCCGCGGCCCACCGCCTCGTCGACCAGTGCGGACACCGCCTCGAGCCGTCGCTTGTTGGCCAGCGGCCCCATGTCCGTGCCCGGCGCCAGGCCGTTGCCGACCGTCAGCTCCTTCGTGGCACTGACCAGTTCGGCGACGAATGCATCGTGCAGGGACTCGTGCACGATGAAGCGGCTCGGCGAGGTGCAGACCTGCCCTGCGTTGGCCCACTTGGCGGCCGCGGAGCGGCGGGCGGCAAGCACGGGATCCGCATCCGCGCAGACGATCACCGGGGCGTGGCCACCGAGCTCCATGATGGTCGGCTTCATGGCGGCGCCGGCCATGGCGGCCAGCTGCTTGCCCACGGGAATGGACCCCGTGAACGCCACGAAGCGCATCGCCGGGGAGTCGATGAGTTTCTCCGAGATCATCGCCGAAGGGCCGAAGACGACGTTCAGGACGCCGGCCGGCAGGCCGGCATCGAGGTAGCACTGGGCCAGGGCGCACGCGGTGCCGGGGGTCTCGTTGGATGGCTTGATGACCACCGAACATCCCGCGGCCAGCGCGCCCGCGATCTTGCGGTTGGGGGATCCCGCCGGGAAGTTCCACGGGGTGAAGCCTGCCACCGGGCCGACCGGGTGGTGGTGCACGCTTAGCTGCAGGTCGTGTTCGGTGGGGATGATGCGCCCGTAGATGCGGCGGGCATCCTGGGCGTCCCATTCGATGGAGCCCGCGATCCGTGCGGCCTCGGTGACCGATTCCTTGAGCGGCTTTCCCTGCTCCAGGGTCATGATGCGGCCGATTTCCTCGGACCGTTCGCGCAGCAGCGCCGCGGCCTTCAGGAGGATGGCCGTGCGCTGGATGATCGGGGTGTCCCGCCAGCGTGCAAACCCGCGTTCGGCTGCCGCGATGGCGTCGTCGATGTCGGATTCCTCGGCCGCGGGGACGTGCCCGATCACTTGTTCGTTCTCGGGGTTGATGACCTCGATCGTGTGGCCGGCGGCGCCCTGGCGCCAGGCGCCGTCGATCAGCAGGCCGAGCTTGGCGTATTCGGCTCCGGTGTGTTCCCGGGCGGTGGCAGTCGTGGTCATGCGTGGCTCTCGCTTTCGCTGTGGTTCCTGTTGGACTGGAGTGCCCAGATGTGGTGCGGCGGGGCTTCCCGGTGGACCTTGGTTTCGTAGTTTTCGTCGGCGCGGTCCATGTCGGCTGCGTATTCAACGCGGCCGCCACAGGGGGCGTGGATGAAGCGGAAGACATTGGATCCGACGGTGTGGCGGCCCAGCTTCCGGGCCTCCCTCCAGCCCTTGTCGATCATCTGGTTGCCGCCCTCGATCACGTCGTCGAACCCCGGCACCTCGTAGGAGGTGTGGTTGGTCCCCGCGCGGTCCGGCCTGTGGCAGAGCAAGAAGGTGTGCTGGTCGGAGTCGCCCTCGGCCTGCATGAAAACGCCCATGGGTTCGACGATGTCGGTGGCGCGGAAGTTCAGGCGGTCCAGGTAGAACGCGACGGCCCGTTCGCGGCCTTCCTTGGGGATGTTCATGGCGACGTGGCAGATGCGCAGCGGGCGCACGGCAAGGATGGGACCGTGCGCATCGTTCCAGCGGTTCACGTTTCCGGTGGAGTTGTACATCCGCGGCACGTACGCGATGGTCTTGGGGCTGGCCACGGCGAAGCCAACGCCGAACCCCGAATCATCCAGGGTGTGTGCGACGCCGTCCTCCACGCGGAGCTCGCGATCCGTGGAAAGGTCTGCGATGAGCGCATCCAGTGCCTGCCGGGTGTCTACACCCCAGACGACCTCGCGGATGCCCGGTCCCTCCTCGAATGCAGGGGGCAGGGACGGGTCCAGCAGATGCAGCAGCCGAACCGTTTGGCCGGCGACCGTTTCCAGGACGGCTCCCCGCGGCGAGGAATCGTCACGCAGTGTGAGGCCGAAATCCGTGAAGAACCGTACGCATTCGGCCACGTCGGTGACTCCGTAGGTGACGGATTCGATTCGTTGGATCGTCATCTGTAGCTAAGCTCCTCTTCATTGGATGCCCCTATGGCGCATGACCGGGGGCGCGGGGGAGTGCCCCGTCGTTTGGGAATTTTCCGTGCCCCGTTCCCCAGCCTAGGAACGCCGGAACTGCCCTTCAAGGGTTTGAGGCGGGCCTGATCAGCAAGCAATCGTTGCGGTTTTTGCACCCTCTGGCATGGCGGTTGAGATGGCTTTTGACGGGTTGGCACGGAACCACTTGGCCATGAAGTCCAGGAAAATGCGCACTCGTTCCGAGGTGCGCCCGCCGGGGGCGTGCAATGCGTAGAGTGCGCGGTCCGGTGGCGGCAAATGCGGAAGCACCAATTCGATGGATTCCGTGCTCAGCGCGCCGGCGACGGTCTCCCGCGGTATGAGGCCGATGCCGCACCCGGCAGTCACGAGTTTTTCGATGAGCTGGTAGGAATTGGCTATGTGCGCGGGATCCTGGATCTTGTAGTGGACGGAGTCTTTCCCGCTTCCCAGCCGCCACACGGAGTCATTCACATGGACCAGGCATGCGTGTTCCGAGAGGTCTGCCAAATCCCGGGGACGCCCGTGCTTCGAGAGGTAGGACGGCGATGCAGCCAAGACGAAGGGGAGATCGGTGAGCTTGCGGAGCATCACGCTTGAGTCGCGGAGGTCTCTCGTGTGGAAGGCGACGTCGTAACCCCGATCGAGGAAGTCGTAGGTGCGGTCCGACATTCCACCCAATTCGAAACGGACGGTGATCTTGGGGTGGGCGGCGGAGAACGCGGCCAGGGCGTCACCGAGTCCCAAGGTCCCGATCCACTTGGGGGAGATGATGGACAAGGTTCCCTCGGCGACGTCACGCGAATGGTTGAGTTCCTGGTCCTTGCCATCGATCTCCCCGAGGATGCGTGAGGCGAAGGTGCAGTACTCCCTCCCGGCCTCGGTCAGGCTGACCGATCGTGCTGTGCGGTGCACAAGCCTGACCCCGATTTGTTTCTCCAGGTCGGCCACGTGGCGCGAGACCAGCGAGCCGGAAATGCCGAGCTCGCGTGCCGCACCGCTGAAGCTGTTGGACTTGCCAACGGTGACGAAAGTATTCATGACAATGAGTCGATCCACGGTGTTTCCTTGTCTTCCGACGGCCCGATGGCGCCCCAAATGACGGCCATGTCGAGTCGTTTTGCCATGCACGCACCACCAGTCAATTGGTGAGCCGCGTCACGGCAAGTTGCGAGTGAAGACAGCATATACACAAACTAGTTATATTGATAGAACTAGTTTTGGAAAGTCGGAAACGAGGAAATCCCCCGCCGAGAACTCCTCGACGAGGGACCGGCCCGCGTTGGTCAGCGCAGCGATCGTTGTTTGCGCTGGTTGGCGATGGCTGCGATGAGCAACACCGCGCCGACCGACATCGCCTGGTAGTAACTCGAGACCCCAAGGAGATTCAAGGCATTTGCCACGACCCCGAGGAGGATGACTCCCAGGACCGTTCCCAGGATGCTGCCCTTGCCGCCTGCCAGGGACGTGCCGCCGATGACGACCGCGGCGACGGCGGTCAGTTCGAGGGCGAGCCCGGCGTTTCCGGGGCTGGCGGCACCGAGGCGCGAAACCAGCATCAGGCCGGCCACGCCGGCCAGGAACCCGTTGAGCGAGTACAGCAGGATCTTGTTGCGCGGCACCGGGATGCCACTGAGCCGTGCGACATCCTCGTTGCCGCCAATGGCGAATGCGTTGCGGCCGAAGATCGTGAAACGCATGGTCGCGCCGATCCCCAGGCAGATCACTGCCGCGGTAATGAGCAGGTAGGGAATGCCAAGGAACGTTCCGCTGCCGTACCCCGCGAGGCTGTCTCCCACGGAAATGCTCATGCCGTCGATCACCAGCAGGGCCAGGCCGTCCAGAAGGGTAGCCGTGGCGAGCGTGACCACGAAGGGAGCGACCCCGAAGAGCGTCACAACCAACCCGTTCACCAGCCCGATGGCCGTGGCCAGGCACAGTGCAAGGGTTATCGCGAGCCCTGTGCCCATGCCGCCGGAGATGAGTTGCGCCAGCACACCGGTGGAAACCGCTGCATTCGAGGCCATGGAGAAATCGATGCCGCCGGCGATCATCAGCAAGGTGAGCCCCGCCGCGATGACGGCGATCACCGACACCTGGCGCAGCACGTTGATGATGTTCGCGCCACTGAGGAAGGCGTCGGAACCGATGGAGGTGACAACCAAAACGAGAAGCAGGACGACGAGGATGCCCGCGTTCCCGCCGAGATTTGCCGCGCGAAGCCCGTACATCACGGAGTTGGCGGTGCTCGGCCCGCGCGGGGCCGTCTTGAGATCAGGCATGAGTTTCTTCCCCAACGGTTAGGGCGACTAGTTCGTCGCGGGTTACTGTCGCAGCGTCTCGGCACCCGACCACGCGTCCGGCACTGATGACGATGATGCGATCGGCGAGGCGCATCACCTCGTGAACATCCGATGATGCGAGCAGCACGGCGGTGCCCGACGCTGCGATGTTGTCGATCATCCGGTGGATGTCGGCCTTGGCGGAGACATCTACGCCGCTGGTTGGCTCCTCGAGGAAGCAGACTTCGGGCGCCCCCTCGAGCCACTTGGCAAGCAGCACTTTCTGCTGGTTGCCGCCGGAAAGGGCACCCACCGGCGGGTTGCGGTTCAGGCTGACGACCCCGAACCGCACGCGCAGGACCAGCGCCCTGCCGCGCACGTCGCTCCACCGGACAAACTTCCTGCGGTCGATGCGGTCCTTGGCCATGAGGAGGTTCTCGTCGATGCTGAGCCCCGCGACCAGTCCGTGGCCCAACCGGTTCCCGGAAATGCAGCGCAGGCCGCTGGCCAGCGAACGGCGGATGGAACCGAAGCGGACCTTTGCGCCGCGCACCGTGAGTTCGCCCGAATCGGGGCGCAGCTTCCCCGACAACAGGGGAAACAACAGGGACTGCCCGTCGCCGGCGGGACCGAGCACCGCAACAACCTCGCCGGCCGCGACGGTGAGGTCAAGGTCCGTGACGACATGGCCCACGCTTACGTCGCTGAGCTCCAGCCGCACCTCGCCGGGGATGCGCGGTTCGCCGGGGCGCTCCGAGACGACCTGTCCGCCGACCATGGCGAACACCAGGTCGGAAATCTCCAGCTCGTCGTTGGAGACCACCAGCTGCAACTTTCCATCGCGCAGCACGGTGATCGTGTCAGCCAGGTCCAGGATTTCATCGAGGTGGTGGGAAATGTAGACGACCGACCGACCCTGGTCGCGCAGTCGCTTGACGAGTTTTCTCACCTCCAGGGCTGCCGCGCCGCCCAGCGCCGCCGTGGGCTCATCCAAGATGAGCACGCGCCCGCCGCGGCGAACCTCCCGCGCGATCTCCACCATCGTCTGTTCCGCCGCGCTGAGTTCCGAGGTGCGCGTCATGACGTCGATGTTGACGCCAATCGTCTCCAGCGCGCTGCGCGCGGCGGCCCGCAGCGCGGGCCAATCGATGAGGCCTGCGCGGGTGGGCTGCGCACCAAGCATGAGGTTTTCGGCCACCGAGAGCTGCTGGACCAGATCCCGGCGTTGCGGCACGGTGGCTATGCCCAGTTCACGGGCCTGTCGCGGGGTAAGGCCGGCGTGCTTGACGCCGTCCACGAGCACGGATCCGGAATCCGGGCTGTGGTTGCCGCTGAGCACGCCGACCAACGTCGACTTGCCTGCCCCGTTCATG
The DNA here is from genome assembly GCA_963818105.1 of uncultured Actinomycetota bacterium. Lineage (GTDB taxonomy): Bacteria > Actinomycetota > Actinomycetes > Actinomycetales > Micrococcaceae > Paeniglutamicibacter. The sequence continues at coordinate 51,461 of CAWFRB010000032.1, forward strand.
CCGACCAGGGCATGGACCTCTCCGGGCTTGATGCTGAAATCGACTTCGGTCAACGCCGCTGAGCCGCCGAAGGACTTGGATACCCCCGCGAGCGAAACCACGGCCGGGGTGGCCGTCGGTTCCAAGGCGCTCAGAGGACCTTGCATGTGTACGAACATCTCACTCTCCTGTGTCCAGGGGAATCGGTGGGTTCCGGGACCTAGCTGGCTTGTTCGCTCAGGAGCGGTTGCACCCGCGCGTACCCGCTGACATCTGGGAACGGGGCGACGCGATCCGGCTGCAGGTCCACCTGGAAGGTGTTCAGGCACATGCCCAGCATGGTGAAGTTCCCCAGCGCCCCGATGGTGTCAACCAGCCGCTGGCTGCCGAACGCGGCATGGGCGCGTGCGAAGGTTTCATCCGAAACGAAATGCTCGATCAGGATCTCTTGGCAGAAATCGTAGAAGGCCTGGTCGTCGGGGTTCTCAAAGGTCGCCGGTTCCTTGCGGGCGATCTGGGCAACGGCCTCGGCGCTGATGCCGGATTCGATGGCCTTGTCCACGTGCGCGTTCCACGAATACTGGGCGTCCCAATTGCGGGCGGCCAGCAGCAGGGTCAGCTCGCTGAGATGCAGGGGCAGCGACGACTCGAAGCGGGTGAAGGCGCCGAGCGCTTCCACCTTGTCACACAGGTCCGGGCTGTGAAGCCAGACCAGGAACGGGCCGCGGGTCTTGCCCCGGCGGGCGGTGATCCGGTCGCTGAGTTCACGCTGACGTTCGGTCATGGTTCCGGGTTCAAGCTTTTCAAGACGCATGCTGTGCTCCTCTTTGAGGGGATGAATGTTCGAGTCGGCCGCCCGTGCCGCCGGCTTCCTGGCGTACGGCTTCAGGCCACTTCCAATATCCAGATCCTATGAACAGGGCAATGCGCTTGGGCACCTCCGAATCGGCAACTAAATGATGCACGGTGGGCCATGAACTCAAGCCATGCTTAACGCTTTACTGAGGTTGGGCACGGTTCCACGTGCCAGGAAGAACGCCAAGAGGAACGCTATTGAGGAGTGGGCAATGACCACAATTATCAAGGTTGACGAGGTCGAGGTGCTTGACCGGGGTGGTGCCGTTCGCACGGTTCCACTGATCACCCCGACGTCCAGTGCGGGCCAAGCCGCCATCACGTCCGGCATGAGCGTCTACCCGGTGGGCGGCGGAGCGCCATTCCATTCGCACAATTGCGACGAGCAGGTCACGCTGCTGGAAGGCACCGGGGAAGTCGAGGTCGACGGCGTGGTTACGGCACTGGTCCCATACGACACCACGTATATTCCCAGCCCCAAGGTCCACTGCTTCCGGAACACGGGCGATACCCCGATGCGCATTCTTTGGGTGTACAGCCAGGCGCGCGTCACGCGCACCTTCGCCGACACCGGGATCGAGGTCGAGCACCTCTCTGCCGCCGACATGATGGGCACAGACGCTTAGCCATCCCCGAAAGAACACTGCTTCGAGGGCCCCTGCGATTTGTGCAGGGGCCCTCGGCACGTCGAGGCGCGCACGCCCATGCCGGGGAGATGCCCGGTTGGTCGGACGTCGGCGGCTCCGACCATAAGATGTCGGACCAGTGGAAGCCCCGGAATGGGTTTCATCCAAGTCGCGTGGGCGATGCCTGTTTCCCGGCCGGGAGTTGGCCGTCCCGGGTGCGGGCATTCAACTGACGGCCCGGTTTCGGGAGGCGTGTTAACGAGCTGGTGGCCCGCGAAATTCGCGGGCCACCAGCTCGTTTCGGCTTAGACAGTTGACTAGCCGACGCTGACCAACGGCGAAGGTACGCCCGAAGCCAACGCGGCGTCATTGAGCTGTTTCCAGAGTGCTTCCGAGACCGGAATGCCTGCACGGGTACGTTCGGCAAAGGTCTCCGCGCCGCGTTGGCCCGGCAGGATGACCCGCTCATAGCCGTCGGCCAGGGGGAGCGAACGCACGGTTTCGATGGTTGCGTCAACGTCCTGGGCGAAGGCTCCGAAGGGTGCCACCGCCGAGGGATCGATGGCGATCAGGCTGGCGTTCTGGCGGTGTTCGCGGCCTCCTGGCCTGCCGTCGTGGAAGCCCGGAAGCACCGGCTCGCCCACCAACACGCTGGTCAGCAGCTCGAACATCAGGGAAAGCCCCGCGCCCTTGGCCCCGCCGACCGGCAGCGGGATCTTCGCGACCGCGGGATCCGTGGTGGGAGTGCCGTCGGCGCTGACCGCAGCGCCCTCGGGCAGGTCCTTGCCGGCCTTCTTGTATTGGGCGATCTTTCCCAGGGCGATGACGGCCGTGGCCATGTCCAACAGGACAGTGGGGAACTTGCCGGTTCCCGGGACGGCAATCGACAGCGGGCTCGTCGCCACGGATGCACCGGAAGCACCGGTGTAGGCCATGTTGGGCATGCCCGCCACCATTCCCAGGCCGATCAGCCCCGCCTCTGCAATGCGGTTGGTGTAGTAGCCGATGGCCCCGGTGTGGACGGTCCGGCGGACCGACACCAGTCCGATGCCCGATTCCTTGGCACGTTTGATGGCTTCGTCCGCCGCGAGGCTCAAGGCCACCGGACCCGGTGCCCGGTCGGCGTCGACAACGGCGAAGGCGGCCTTGGCGGACTGGACCTGAAGTGACGGCGAGGGGTTGGCTTCCCCCGAGTCCAGCAGTTCAAGATAGCGGGGCACCCGGGAGATGCCGTGCGAATCGACCCCGCGCAGATTGGCCCAGACGAGCACCTCGGCGACGGTTGCCGCGTGCTGCTCGGAGACCCCGCGTGCCTGGAAGAGCTCGCGGACATAGTCCCGGAGCACGCCTGGTTCGATTTTCAGCTGGTTAGCCATGATCTGTGACCTTCTTTCGAGATTCGATTACTTCGAGACATTGACGTTCAGCACCGCGGTGGTCCCCGATTGGACCGCGACCAGCGCACGTTTCAGTGCGAGATCCAGGTCGGCCGGGTTTGAGACCTCTTCGTGGTGCATCCCGAAGGGGACGGCAAATTCGGAGAGTTCCGGCTGCTGGCGGAGGTCCACGCCCAAATGGTTGTTGGTGGAGACAGCGGCGCCCTCCGGGTAGAAGCGCAGGTGGTTCATCTTCATCGACAGGTACTTCTTGTTGTTGAAGATGACAACCAGCACCGGCAGCCCGTTGTCCTTCGAGGCCATCAGGGATTGCATGACGGGGTTGTAGAGGAAAGCCCCGTCCCCGACGGTGTAGATCACCGTCTTCTCCGGCTTGGCCAGTTTCATGCCCAGCGCCACGGCCATCCCCTGGCCCAGTCCGCCCTGCACGTAGAAGTAGCTGTCGGGGCTGATCCACCCGGTGTGGCGTTGCACGGCGCGGCTGTGTGTGATGGTTTCATCGACGACCACCGCCTCGTCGCGGTCGACCAAGCCGCGCAGCGCCGCGGCAAGCTGCACCGGGTCGATGCCTTCGGCAGCGGCCGCCTTTTCCTCCAGCGCCTTGGACTGTTTCGCCCATGTCGCGTGGCGGTCCGCAACCTCGGCAATGCGGTCGACGAAGGCGCCCGCTCCGCGCCGGAGCAGCACCTCTTCGCGCAAGGCGTCGAGCGTCGCGGGGACGGATCCGGCGAGGTACGCATCGGCGTTGAGTACCTGGTAGACGATGTGCGGGCGCTGGGGCACCTCGTCAATGACGACGATCGGTGCTTTGGCCGGCCGTCGGCTGGGCGGGTAGAACGGTGCCCGGCAATTGATCAGCAGGATCAGGTCGGCCTGGTCAATCAGCGTTTCCGCGTCGTTGCCCAAGTAGGCGGTGCTCTCCTTGGAGATATTGGCGCATACCGCCGAGGGAGGTTCGACGACGCCGATTCCCAGGTCCTCGGCAAAACGGGTCAGGGCCTCGAAACCGCCCTCCTCGCGCCCGGCCGTTTCCGTGATGATCAGTGGCCTGCGTGCCATAGCAACCATCTCCGAGACCTCGTCGAGGTCCTCGTGGACGGCCACGGTGCGGCCGCGGGCAGCCACAGGTTTGGGCTCGACCGGTTCGGATGCCGGATCGAGGAGCACCTCGAGTGGAACATTCAGGTACACCGGGCCAGCCGGCGTGGCAGCGGCCAGTTCACCGGCCCGGGTGGTCATCCCGTAGAGCGTCGACACACTGCCGACCTGGTTGGCCCACTTGGTGAAGCTCGCGGCGATCGTGTGGGGCCCGCCCACGTGCGAGAGGTTTCGGTACCACTGTCCACCGGGATCGGGGCCGTCGCCCTCCCCGAATGTGGTGGACTCCGAGGACGTGACAATCATCGGCACACCGGCCAGCAGGGCACCGTGCACCGCCATGGAGCCCTGCATGAGGCCGGGGCCGGCATGTAGCAGCACCGCCTGGGCGCGGCGGGTGGCCAGGCCGTAGCCGGTGGCCATTCCCACCGCGACCGTCTCATGGGTCAGGTCCAGGTAGGTCGGTGTGGCCGTGCCTTCTGCCGTCCGGCGTGCGAGTGCTTCCCACACCGGGGCCCACTCGGAACCGGGGGAGCTGAAGATGTAGTCAACATCGAGGGCATCGAATGCGGCGACCATGAGTTCGCCGCCGTCATAATTCCGGCTCACGCCGACCTCCTTGTTCATGCTCGCAGGGATTCCTGCTTCTGCGGGGCACTGGCATCCAGCGGCCAGTCGAGAACCTCGCTGATGCCCCGGCCCATGATCCATTCCAGTTCCTCCGGGGTGAAGGAGTAGTGCTTGGTGAACTGCTCAACGGTGTCGGTCCAGGTGATGCCATGGCCCAGCAGGCGGGTGATGTCGGTTCCGAAGAAGCAGCGCTCAGGACCCATCTTGTCGACCATCTCGCGCACGTACTTCTCGATGTTCAGGTTCGGGAACGGGGCCGTGGAATAGCCAGGGAGCGCCGAGACCTTCACGTAGATGTTCGGGTGCTTGGCCAAGTCGGCGGTCTCGGAAACCCAGTAGCCGATCGCGTCGTCGACGCAACGGGCCATGATGCCCATGTGGTCGATGATGATCTTAAGGCCAGGGTGCCTTTCGGCGATCTGTCCGAGTTCTGCCTTCCAGACCGGCGCATGCACCATGGTCGGGATGTTGAGTTCCTCGGCAATCGGCCAGTACCAGTCGTTGGTGCCGTCGATCATCCAGTTGCGGTCCTGCGGCCGGTGGAAGGTCAGGCGGGTTCCCTTGACGTGGGGGTTCTGTGCGAAGTCGCGCAGCATTGCCTTGCCCTCTTCGGGCTTGTTCTGCGGAATGCGGGCCATGATGCCGAACCGGTCGGGGTAGGCTTCGCATGCCTCGAGGGCGTAGTCGATCCTGTCGCCCTCCCACGAGGGTGGAAGGATCAGCGCTCGGGTAATGCCGGCCTCATCCATGCGCTCGATGGCTTCTTCGTAGAGGAAGGCTTCCTCGCGGTGTCCGTTGAGGCGAATACGCTCACGCGCCCCGGGCACCCAGGGACGGTCCGGGGTTTCTTCTTTCCAAACGTGGATCTGCGTGTCGACGATGAACATCGTTATTTCCTTCCAGGGTGGCGGCTAGTTCTCGGTTGTCGGGTGCATGACCCGCTGCAACTAGAGCTGACGCTATCCGCAGGTCCAAGGCCTTATCCAGCCGTCGGTGCGCATCATTAGCTGAACCGTTTCGGCCCATTTGCCGGGCCGGATTCGGCACTAGCATGGGTGAAAGCGGCCCCACCGTGCGACGGCCCGGGAAGGAACCGGAAGCCCGCACCCGGCAGGATCGCCGGTGGTGGGGAAACCCCGTCCCCTCCCATGCGGCACGCCCCGATCGTTCCGCGAAACCCGGAAAAAGCAGTGGCGACCCGAGGCCCCGACGCGGTTGGCAACGCCGGCTTCCGGGTCACCGACACCGAATGCCAAACACCACAAGGAGCCCACCAATGGCCAGAGTCACGTTCACGCAGCCGGATGGTTCGGCGTCCAGCTTCGATGCCGACAAGGGGATGAGCCTCATGGAGGTCGCTGTCATCAACGGGGTAGAAGGCATCATTGGCGAGTGCGGAGGCCAGGCGACGTGCGCCACCTGCCATGTCTACGTCAGCCCCGAATGCGCCGGTTCATTCCCGGGCATTGACGCTGCCGAGGAGGCTTTGCTCGCAGTCATGGCCGGTGAACGCAAGGACGGCTCACGACTTGGATGCCAGATCATTTTTGATTCCACGACCGGGGACCTGGCTGTGGATATTCCCAACGGCCAGCCCTGACCCGGTGAGGGAGCCAGCGGGTCAACCGGCCCCGACCCGATCCAAGTTGTTCGTTCCCGCGCGGACCAGCCATGCCGCAGCCCGAGGGGAACAATGACCAATCGGAGGGGCCGTCGATGCGGCGGCGGCGCTTTGGCTGGGAGCGGCTCAGCTGAAGATGAACGAGACGGCGGCGGTGAACGACTTGACCTCGTAGTGGACCACGGCCGGGACAACCGCCGGGGCGTGATCCTCAAGGAACCGGCGCAGGTGCCACATGGCCCATCCCAGCCGGTCGGCCGGCAGGACCGTGGTGGGGACCGTGACCACAAAATGCGTGGCAACCGGGGCGCCTGCCGCGGTGCGGTCGGTGATGGTGGCGGTTACGCTGCCGATGGAGAGGGTTTCGGCGGCTACTTGGGTGCGCATTTCGGGGTCCTTTGAGGTCCTGCGGCTTATGGGGTTGGGATCGGCCTGAGGGCCGGTTTGGAGGGTCCGGGTTTTGCTTAAAGCATCTCGCCACGCTCCGACAGTTTGCGCCCGGATCGGGCGGCTTGGCCAACCGTCGTATCCTTCGTTGTAGTGGTGTTCGTAGCCGTCGAAGTCCTGGATTGCGTTGCCGGTGAAAGAGGATCTGCCACGGCTGCCTGGGGGCGCGATACCTCTACGCCTGAACCAGGTTCGCATCCGGCTCAATCGACGGCGAAGATCCTCGGAGAGGCGCTGAGCAGCGCCCGGGTGTAGGGGTGCTGCGGGTCGTTGAAGACCGACTCGACGGGCCCTGATTCCACGACGGATCCGCCCTGCATGACCAACACGTCGTCGCTCATGTGCCTGACCACGGCAAGGTCGTGGGAAATGAACAGGTAGCTGAGGCCCAGCTTGCGCTGCAGGTCATCGAGCAGGTCGAGGACCTGCGCCTGGATCGAGACATCCAGCGCGGAAACGGGTTCGTCGCAGATGAGCACGCGCGGGTTCGGCGCCAGAGCCCGGGCGATCGCCAGTCGTTGGCGTTGCCCGCCGGAAAGCGTGGCGGGGTTCCGGGCCGACAGCGAGTTCTCCAGCCCCACCAATCCGAGCAGCTCGTCGATGCGCGCCCGGTGGGCCCGCGGGTTGCGGGTGGCCCCGGCGCTGAGGGCGTCGGCCAGCAGCTTCTCCACGCTCATGCGCGGGTCGAAGGAGGACAGCGGGTCCTGGTAGATGGCCCCGAGCTTCGGCCGCGTGGCCCGGCGTTCCGATTCGCGCAGGGCGCTCCACTGCTCGCCGAAGAGCTCGACGGAGCCGCTGTCCGGGGCCAACAGCCCCAGCACCATGCGTGCGGTGGTGGTCTTGCCGGACCCGGATTCGCCGACCACGCCGAGGGTCTGCCCGGCCAGGAGCTCGAATCCGACATCCGACACCGCAGCGAAGTCCTTGCGTCCCGGGGCCCGGAAGGTCTTCGACAACGACCGGGCCGTGATCACCGGGACGGGGTTTTGGGCAGTTGCTTCGATGGTGGCCGGTCCAGCCGGTGCTTCCACGTTTGTGGGCGCCGAGATGCTTTCTGCAGTCTCGGCGGCGGGGGAGAGCCTGGTGTGGCGCTGCTTGCCGGCCGGCACCGCGCGCAGCAGCCGCTTGGTGTATTCGTGTTGCGGGTCGCCGAGCACCTGTGCGGCGGGACCCGATTCCACGATGCGCCCGGACTGCATGACCGCGATCGAATCGGCCACCCGGGACACCGCGGCCAAGTCGTGGCTGATCATGAGCATGGCCGAACCCTGTTGGCGCAGCTCGCCCAGCAGGTCCAGCACCTGCGCGGCGATCGTGGCGTCAAGGGCGGTGGTCGGCTCGTCGGCGATGAGCAGCGCCGGGTCCAGGGCGATGGCGGAGGCTATCAGCGCGCGCTGGCGCATGCCCCCGGACAGTTCCCCGGAGAGCTGCCCGGCCCGCAGTGCCGGGTCGTCCAGCCCCACGGATTCCAGCAGTTCCAGGACGCGGGCGGCGCGTTGGGCCGGGGAAACGTCGGTGTGCAGGCGCAGGGCGTCGTCGACTTCCCGGCCGATCCTGCGCAGCGGGTCCAGCGAGGTCAGCGCGTCCTGCAGGATGAAGCCGACGTCCTTGCCGCGCAGCCTGCGCCACGCACGTTGGCCCAGCGAACGGACATCTCGGCCGGCCAGGGACATGGCCTCGGCCCGCACCAAGGAGCGGGCGCCTGCCAACCCGATCAGCGAGCGAGCCGTGACGGATTTGCCCGAACCGGATTCCCCGACCAGCGCCAGGCAGGAGCCCGGCTGCAGGGAGAAGGACACGTCGCGGACCACGTGGTTGGCGCCGAAGGAGACGTTGAGGTTGCGCACCTCGAGTGCGGGCGTGGATTGGTTCATCGCTTCCCGCCCTCCGTGTTCAGCAGACGCGAGAGCACCGTGGCCGCGGCGGCGACCAGCACGATGGCCAGGCCGGGGAAGAACGTCATCCACCAGGCCAGGGACAGGTAGGTGCGCCCGGCGGAGAGCATCGCGCCCCATTCGGGCGCCGGCGGCGGGGCGCCGAGGCCAAGGAAGCTCAGCGAGGCGGCCCAGAGCACGGCCTGGCCCAGTCCCAGGGTGCCGAGCACCGCGATCGGGGCCAGCGCGTTGGGCAGCAGGTGCGTGGTGAGGATCCTGGCCCGGCTGCGTCCCAGCACCGTGGCGGCCTCCACCATGGGCGAGCTGCGCAGCGCGACGAGCTGGCCGCGGATCAGCCGGGCGTAGCCGGGCGCGGTGGTCAGCCCGACGGCGACCACCGTGGTGCCCACGCCGGGTCCGGCCAGGGCGATGAACACGAGGGCCAGCAGCAGCCCGGGCAGCGCAAAGAGCACCTCGAGGATGCGGCCGACCCCGGCGTCCAGCCAGCGGCCGCCGAAGCCGGCGATCGTGCCCAGGACCAGCGCCAGGCCCAGCCCGATGGCCGTGGCCGCGGCGCCGATCAGCAGCGAGGGGCGCGCGCCGTGGATGATGCGCGAATAGATGTCCCGGCCCGATTCGTCGGTGCCCAGCAGGTGGCCGGGGCCCGGGGGAGAGAACGCGTCGGCGGGGTTGATGGCCAGCGGGTCGAAGGGGGCCAGCCAGGAGGGAACGATGGCGGCGAGCACGAAGAAGCCGAGCACCAGCACCGGGAAGGCCAGCCGGAGCCGGGCGGCCCACTCGTGCGAACCGCCGAGGGCCCGCGGTGTGGCCCGGTGCCCGGCGAGCACCGGGTCGCCGGACGGCAGCTCGTGCTGCGGTTCGTGGTTCGCCAGGCTCATGCCGCACGCACCCTGGGGTCGGCGAGGCGTTCGGCGAGGTCGGAGAACGCCATGATCACCACGTAGGCGGCGGCCGACAGCAGCGCGACGCCGGTGACCATCGGGATGTCGCGCGCGGTCACGGCGCTCAGCAGGCTGCGGCCCAGCCCCGGGCGGGCGAAGATCGACTCGACCACCACCGCGCCGGAGAGCAGCGAGCCGAACGCCCAGCCGGAGAGCGCGATGCCGGGCAGCGCCGCGTGGCGCAGGGCGTGGCGCAGCAGCACCCCGTTCTCGCTCTCGCCGCGCGCCCGCGCGGAGAGCGCAAAGGAGGAGGTGTGGGCATCGAGCATCGAGTCGCGCATGACCTGCCCCAGGAACCCGGCCAGCGGCAGCGCCAGGGTGGCCACGGGCAGCACCAGCCCGGCGGGGGTCTGCGTGCTCACCGGCGGCAGCCAGTCCAGCGTGGTGGAAAAGAGCAGGATCAGCACGCTGGCCAGCCAGAAGTGCGGGACGGCGGCGGAGACGATCTCCAGCCCGGAGGCCAGCGCACGTCCCGCGGCGCCGCTGCGGATGGACGCGGTGGCCACGGCAAGCGCCAGCACCCAGGCCACCAGCAGGGACAGCACCGCCAGGGTGAGCGTGGGCGGCACCAGTTCGCCGAGCACCTCGGCCACGGGGACCTTCAGCGAATAGGAGGTGCCGAGGTCGCCGGTGGCCAGCCGCCACAGCTGGCCGAAGTATTGGACCGGCAACGGCTGGTCAAGCCCGTATTCGGCGCGTGCCGCGGCCAGCGCCTCGGCCGAGGCCTGGGAGCCGGGGCCGCCCATGATCGCCTCGGCCGGGTCGCCCGGAATCATCCGGATCCCGAAGAAGATCGCGGTGGCGACGGCCCACAGCACAAAGATCCCGCCACCGATTTTGCCCAGCGTCCAGTAGGCGACTTTCCCAAGTCGCATGCCGGATCGCGGAGGGGGCTTCATCGGTGGGCGGGATCTTCGTTCGCTGGTGGTGCGGTGTGCCTAGACGAGAATTGGTTACTTGCCCAGCCAGGTGTCGAAGAACGTCGGCGAGGCAACCGCGGTGGTGGTCCCCACGCCCTGGGTCTTGGCCGAGTACAGGAAGTGGTTCTGCTGATCGTACAACGGCAGCAGGTAGTAACCCTCAAGCACCAGCTTCTGCGCCTTGGCGTACAGGTCCTTGCGCTCGGCGTCGTCCTTGGTGGAGCCGGCGGTTTCCAGCAGCTTGTCCAGCTCCGGGTTCTTCACCTGGGACAGGTTCGCGAAGTAGCCCGACGGGGCCGGGATCGTGGAATCCGAGTGGAAGAGGATGCTCAGCACGCTCGGGCCCACCTTGGTGTACGGGGCGGAGACCAGGTTGTAGTTGTGCTGGAACAACTCGCCGTACCAGCTGGAGAGGTCCAGCAGGTTGATCTTGATCTCGATGCCCGATTCCTTGGCGGTGGCCTGCAGCTGCTCGAAGAGCGACTGCTCGGCGGGGATCGACTGGCTGGTGCTCACCGGGAAGACCAGGGACAGGCGCTTGCCGTCCTTGGTGCGGTAGCCCTCGGCGTCGCGCTCGGTGTAGCCGGCTGCGTCCAGCAGCTCGCCGGCCTTGGCCGGGTCGTAGGCAAAGAGCGATTCCTCGCTGAAGCCCAGCGGCTCGACGCTGGAGAGCGGGGAGTAGGAGCGCTTGGCGGTGCCGAAGAAGAGCGAGTCGATGCCGGCGTTCACGTTCACCGCGTGGATGAAGGCCTCGCGCACGCGCACGTCGTCGAACGGCGCCTTGGAGGAGTTCAGCTCGATGCGGTTGGAGGCGCCGGGACGCGGGGCGTCGAGGTGCTTGATGGTGTCGTTCTTCGCGGCGGCGGCAATGGTGTCCGGCTGCGCGTTGTCGATGATGTTGACCTCGCCGGCCTGCAGGGCCGCGTAGCGGGTTGCGGCCTCCGGGATGAAGCGCCAGGTGATGCCGTCCAGGTAGGCGGCGCCCGCGTGGGACGGGGAGTCGGTCGGCTGGACGTAGTCGGCGTTGCGGACCAGGTTCACCGAGTCCTGCTTCTTCCAGGATTCGACCTTGAACGGGCCGGTGCCCACCGGTGCCGCGCAGTTCTCTTCCTGGGAGCGCTTCAGCGCGGTGGGGGACTCGATGGCAACCCACGGCATGGAGAAGGATTCGAGCAGCGAGTTGTCCGGGGTGGAGAGCTTGAGCTCCAGGGTCGAGGCGTCGACGGCCTTCATGGACTTGATCTTGCCCAGGGCCAGGAAGCCGGTGGAGGAGGCGGTCTTCGGGTCGCGCAGGTGCTCGAAGTTGGCCTTCACGGCGGCGGCGTCAAGCGCGGTGCCGTCGGTGAACTTGATGCCTTCGCGGATCTTCACGGTGCGGGTGAGGCCGTCGTCGGAAACGGTGGAGCCGCTGGCCAGCCACGGGACCAGTTCGCCCTTGGCGTCCTTGGTGTAGAGCGTCTCAAGGTACTGCGAGGAAACCAGGGCCTGCGGGTAGTTGCCGCCGACGTGCGGGTCCAGGCAGCTGGGCTCGGCGTCGCCGGAGGCGTAGACCAGGGTGCCGCCGGATACCGGGGTTCCGGCGTCGTTGCCGGCTCCCGGGGTCGGGGCGGGGGTGGAGGTGCAGCCTGCCAGGAGAAGGGCGGCGGCCAGCATGGCGCTCGTGGATAGAACGCGGGGTGCCAGGGTGCGGGCGTGAATCATGGAACAACTTCCTGCATGAAGATGATGTCGTGGGGGTTGGGCACAGCACACCAACGTGCGCGCACCGCATCCACCATAGATCAGCCGACGGCGGGTGGGGTCGGGACTGTGCGCGAGGTCATAGTCGCCGGCGCGCGGTTGGCTGGTTGGCTAAACGCGGCAGGGCGTGTGCCGCAACCCCGCGTGCGGGGTTGCGGCACACGCCCTGGCGCCAGGCCCTTGGTTAGGCGCTGGCCACCGTGAAGCGGCGGTGCAGGTGCTTCGGGTCCTCGATCTCGTCGAGCGCGGCAACGGCAAAGTCGCCGGTGCTCACGTGGTCGCCGGCCGGCGAATCGTTGCCCAATGACAATTGACCCGGTGGCCGGGCCCGGTGCGATTGCCGGTGCCGGTGCCAGCATGGTCCAGTCCAGGCCGGAAGCCGAGGTGTAGAAGTCCAGGATGGTGCCCATGGTGCGGGCCTCGGGCATGTAGGCCTCGGGGAAGCCCGGGGTGTCAACCAAGCGGACGCCGTTGACCTCGGTGGCGCCGGCCCCGCCGACAACAAAGAGGCGTGCCGGGACGAGGGTCTCGGAGATTTCCTCGTGTGCGTCGATGAACGCCTGGTGGTCCTCGCCCGTGCGCGATGGCGGGATGGACAGGACCACGACGTCGTTCTCGGCGGCAAGCTTGCGGTAGGCGGAGATGTCCGTCAGGTCGGCCGTGGCGCTGGTGGTTCCCTCGACGGTCTTGCCCGAGTGCGAAACGGCCGTGACCTGGTGGCCGCGGTTCAATGCTTCGGCAACGATCTGGCTGCCAACCATGCCGGTTGCTCCGTAGACGGCAATTTTCATGATGCGTTCCCTTCGGGTTGCTGGTGCGGGTTCTGGGCGTCCCGCACCGGGTAAGTGTCTCAATAGTATCTACTTGATACCGAGTACCTCAACGTAATAGGGTTACCGCATGGATACTGAGGCCAAGGATTTCGACGTCATGACCCTCGGCTGCCCGTCGCGGGTCATCATGCAGCGGCTCGGCGACAAGTGGACGCCGCTGGTGTTCCTGGCCCTGAAAGACGGACCGCGCCGCTTCTCCCAATTACGCAACGACATCGGCGGCGTCACCCCCAAGGTTCTCACCCAGACGCTGCGCTCCCTAGAACGTGACGGATTGTTGAACCGCACCATCTACCCCGAGGTTCCGCCGCGCGTGGAGTACGAGCTCACGGATCTGGGCCGCACGGTGCTCGGCCCGCTGGAGGTCATCAGGGAATGGTCGCAGGACCACGCTTCCCTGATCCTGCAGGCCCGCGACGACTACGACGAGCGCAACGACGCGTAGAACGTTCGGGTCCTTGCTACATGCCCATGCCGGGGTCCATGCTCGGATCCATCACCGGGTTCATGCCCGGGTCGATGTACAGCCCCGGCAACAGCTCGGGGAAGAACGGGACGACGAGGGCGAAGGCGATCAGGCAGACGCCGACGACGCGGCTGAAGGCGACCCCGTGCCGCCAGGTCTTCTCCAGCAGGACCACCGCCGCAATGACGGCCATCCATGCCAGGTTCATGGTGCCGACGACGATCAGCACGAGCATCAGGCCCCAGCAGCACCCGGTGCAGTACGCCCCGTGGTAGATGCCGGTCCGCACGTCCCGCAGCGGACCCTTGTAGCCCGACACGTGCAAAAGCAGCGTCACGGGCGACCTGCAGTGCCGGAGGCAGAAGTTCTTCAGCGGCGTGAGCTGGTAGGCCCCCGCTGCAACCAGCAGGCCGGCGCCCACCCAGGGCGCGGCGACCGGGGCCCGCGCGGCCAAGGCCCCGCCGAGTACCGCGGCCCCGTAGGCCAGGATCCCGAACAGCGCCCAGACCGCCAGATAGCCGGCGACGAGGGCCACTGTGCGGGCCGTCCTGATCCATCCGTTGGACGTCGACCGGAGGGACCTGAGGTATACGCCCAGGAGGGGTGCCAGCGCCGGCAACATCATCGCCGACATCATCAGTTCCCAGCCGACGAGGTACCCGAACAGGCCCAGACCCATCGCGCCCGGGCCTGCGGGCATGCCGGCCGCGGCCATGATCGTGAAGTACCAGGCAACCAGGGCGCACGCCAGCAGGGCCAGCAGCCCCGGAAGGGGCATGGCGGCCAGGGCGGCGCGCCCTGCCGTGTCAGGCTGCCCAGGCGAAGGGTGCCGAGAAGGAGTTCTTGCCGGCATTGTCCCATTCCATTCCGAAGACATCGACGGTGGCGGTGCTGCCGGTGCCTGCGGCCAAGGTGTCCGCGGGGAAGCCGATGCCACTGACTCGGACCCCCGATTCGGTGGGATCGAGCGGGGAAACGAAATCCTCGACCTCGACGTTGACGACATCACCCACCCGGATCCGGTGGCGGCGTCCGTCGTCGGAATAGTTGATCGCGTGGGACTCCATGCCTGCCATCTCGCCGATCAGCGGGGCCAGCCCCGCCATCGGCCCGCCGGCTTGGCCGCCGAACACGGCGCCGAGGGCCTCGGCCTGTTCGGGGGAGGCTGCAGCGTCCATCAGGACGCCGATCTTCCAGCCGCCCTCGCTCATCTGCTGCGGGGCGTCGCCGATCAGGCAAACCGTCAGCCCGCCGACTTCGATGCCGTTGATCTCCCCGGTGTCCACGTGGAACGCCAGCTCAACTTGGCAGCGTTCGTAGTCGGCCGGTGCGGTCAGCCCCGAAGTTGCACAGGGACAGATGGAATCGCAGTTGCAGTTTTCGAAGTATGTACCTTCAATATGCCAGCCCATGATGGGCTCCTTCCGGATTTTCCCCCAGGCTCGCATTAAGTTTCCTCCCGCCCTGAAGGCCGGTCAATACACGGAAGTCGACCGAATCGGAGCCTTTCCGCGGGGCAGATGAACCCGTCCGGAACCGCCGCCGCCCCGGGGCTGTTCCCATGTTTTCATCGGCTCGCGGGCCGCGCGAATGCCGCCCGGGCGTCCGCCGCAGAGCGCTCACACGGTACTGCCAGCTCCCGCCCTTTCCCTGCCCCGGTGCCAGGCCTAGACTCAAAAATGATGCCCCAGGGTCGGAACAAGGAAAGAGTTCGATATGCGACTCGTCGTCGACCTCACCAAATGCCAAGGCTATGCACAATGCGCCTTCCTCGCGCCGGACGTCTTTTCCATCCAGGGCGACGAGGCGCTGGTCTATGACCCGAACCCCTCCGAGGAGCAGCGCCGGCGCGTGCTGCGGGCCGCGGCCGCGTGCCCGGTCCAGGCCATCAAGCTGGACCGGTTGGAGGGGGCCGCCGCTCCGCCACGGCCCGGCGAACCGCCGAAGGAAGCCGCCTCCGGCGACGGCAGCCAGGACGCCTTCATGAAGACCGGGCGGATCGTCATCGTCGGCGCCTCGTTGGCCGGACTGCGTGCGGCCGAGAAGCTGCGCGAGGAGGGCTTCGCGGGGTCCTTGACCCTGGTCGGCGACGAGCCGCACGAGCCCTACGACAGGCCGCCGCTGTCCAAGCAGGTCCCCGCCGGAGTGGTTTCCCCCGAACACACGGACCTGCCCCGGCAGCGCGAGATCGACGCGGACTGGAAGCTGGGAGTCGCTGCCACGGGGCTGGACCTGCACGGCAAGCAGGTGCGCCTTGCCGACGGCACCGCGCTCGACTTCGACAAGCTGCTGATCAGTACGGGAGTGCGGGCGCGGCCCTGGCCGAACCCGGAGGAGGCCGCGCTGAAGGGCGTACTGACCCTGCGCACCCGCGAGGACGGCGCCCGGCTGCAGGAGCTGCTGGCCGCACGCCCCAAGCGTGTGCTGGTCATCGGCGCCGGATTCATCGGCTCGGAGATCGCCTCGGTCTGCGTCGAGCTGGGCCTGGACGTGACGGTGGCCGAGGCCGGGCCCGCCCCGCTCGGGGCCGCGCTGGGCGGGGTGATCGGCGCGATCGCCGGGGAAATCCAGAAGGAGAACGGCGTCGACCTGCGCTGCGGGGTCCGGGTCACGGCCCTGGAGGGGGATTCGACCGGGCAATTGCGCAGGGTCCGCCTGTCCGACGGCACGACCCTGGAGGTCGACGTGGCCGTTGCGGCCCTCGGAGTGATCCGCAACGTCGACTGGCTGGAGGACTCGGGGCTGGCCTGCGGCCCCTGGGGCGTTGCCTGCGACGCCGGCTGCCGCGTCATCGACGCGAACGGGCTTGTCACCGACGACATCTTCGTCGCCGGCGACGTGGCCCGGGCCCCGCAGCCGATGTTCGGCTACCAGTTCCTGGCCATCGAGCACTGGGGCAACGTGGTCACCCAGGCGGAGGTGGCGGCGCACAACATGGTCACCGGGCAGGCGGGGCGTTGGCCGCACCTGGCCATCCCGAAGTTCTGGTCGGTCCAGTTCGGCCACGAAATCAAGAGCGTGGGCGTGCCGTCGGTCGCGGACCAGGTGGTCATCACCCAGGGGTCCGTGGCCCAGCGCCGGTTCCTGGCGGTGTACGGCTACAAGGGCCGCATCGTCGCGGCCGTGGCCTTCAACCAGAACAAGTGGGTGGAGTTCTACGAACCGCTGATCGAGCGGGCCGCGCCGTTCCCGCCGCCGCTCGCACTGGTCGACGAGCCCACGCACGCGGAGCCGGTGCCCGCCGGGTTCCACGCCATGGCCAGCCCCACCCAGGACGCGACGGTCGTGGTGACGGGCCACGACCCGGGGGAGCGCCGCGCCACGCTGAACCGCACGCCGCTGCGCTAACTTCCCCTGCCGGCCATTGAAGGGCCGGTGCCAGCCAATCCTCCGCACGAACCAAGGAGCCAGCATCATGACCGAGCCAAGCATCTGGGACCGGGTCCTGGACTACTCCAACCGGCCCGACCCCTATCCGCTGTACCAGGAGATGCGCAAGACGCCCGTGAGCCAGCTGCCCGACGGCGCCTACCTGGTGAGCACCTACGCGGAAATCGTCTCGCTGTTGCACGACCCGCGGGTCAGCTCCGACCTGAGCCGCAACCCCCACGCGTTGGCGATGGCGGCCGAAGCGGCAGGGGTGCGCGGCGCCGAGGAAAGGATCGAAGCCGCGACCGCAGCCCAAGCCGAGGGGGACGGGGAAGACGGCGGTGGGCAGATGATGTCCAAGACCTTCCTGCTGATGGACCCGCCCGAGCACGACCGCATGCGGCGGCTGGCCATGCGGCATTTCGGGCCGCCGAACGCGCCGCGTCGGGTCTCGGACCTGGAACCCAAGATGCTGCGGCTGGTCACCGACTTGATCGACAAGATGGAGGGAAAGACCCGGATCGACTTCGTCGAGGACCTGGCCTACCCGTTCCCGGTGTCGGTGATCTGCGAGCTGCTGGGGGTCCCCGACGAGGACAAGGCCCGCTTCCGCGTCTGGGTGGACATGGCCCTGCAGTCCACCGACCCCAGCCTGGACCTCGAAACACAGAAGGCGCGCGGCGAGGAGGCGGGCAAGGAACTGAACGCCTTCATGAGCGAGCTCGTCGCGGCGCACCAGGAAAACCCCGGCACCGACATGCTCTCCGCCATGGCCACCGACGACGGGCCGGAAGGCAGGATGACCACCGAGGAGCTGGTCAGCGTCGGGCTGCTGCTGCTCATCGCGGGCCACGAGACCACCGTCAACCTGATCTCCAACGGAGCGCTGACCCTGCTGCGCCACCCCGAGGTGCTCCAGCGGCTGAAGGACGACCCTGACCTTGCCATCCCGATGGTCGAGGAACTGCTGCGCTACGAACCCCCGGTGCACTTCGTGCCGTTCCGCACGGCGCTCGCCGACATCGAGGTCGCCGGGACCACCATCCCGGAAGGCTCAGCCATCACGCTGGTCCTTGGCGCCGGCAACCGCGACCCCGGCCACGTCACCGACCCGGACAGCTTTGTGCCGGACCGGGAAAACAACGAGCACCTCGGCTTCGGCGGCGGCATCCACATGTGCTTCGGTGCGCCGCTGGCCCGGCTGGAGGCCCAGGTCGCGCTCTCCGAGATGGCCCGGCGGCTGCGGAACCCGCGGCTTGTCACCGACCCGCCGCCGTACCGGATCAGCCCGATCCTGCGCGGCCCGCTGCACTTGGAGATGGACATCGACGGCATCGAAGATTAGCGGTTGGCGCGGCGGGGCGGTGCTGGTTCGAAAAACTTCGGTCCGCCATCCAATCCGCACGCCCGAGGACTCCGAATACACAGTGTCAGCAACGCAGCAGGCGTTGGAGAACAATGTGATTCAAGGAGTTCATCATGGTTTCAACACACGCCACCACCCACCGAACCCTGGTGCAATACGCGGCACTGGCCGTGGGTGCGGTCTTCCTGCTGGTCGGAATCCTGGGATTCATCCCGGGCATCACCAGCAACACCGAACACCTCGGAATGGCCGGCCACCACTCCGGCTCCATGCTGCTGGGGATCTTCCAGGTCTCGGTGCTGCACAACATCGTGCACCTGCTCTTCGGCGTTGCCGGCCTGACCCTCGTGGCGCAACGCGGTGGCGGCCAAGCGCTTCCTGGTTATCGGCGGCATCATCTACCTGGTCCTTGCCTTCTACGGAGTTTTCATCGACCAGGCCAGCGCCGCCAACTTCGTCCCCGTCAATACGGCGGACAACGTGCTGCACTTTGTCCTCGGAGTGGGCATGGCCGCACTCGGGCTCATCCTGGGCAGGAGCGCGACCCCCGTCCACCGCATGGCCTAGGAGCCACTCCACCCTGAATTCGGGGCCCGGAATCCGTCGACCTGTTCTCTTCCATCAAACAGGCCGGCGGGTTTCGGGCCTCGTGTCGTGGGTTTGACGTCGATTATGTGAAGCGGGTGGAAGCCCCGAATCGGTAGGAATCCCGCCGTGCGGGTAGTCTCGGCCTCGAAGGAATCCGCCCTGAGTGTGGGCCTTCTGGAACCAGCGTGGGCAATCCACGCAAGAGCCATCCAAAGGGGTAACCAAGACATGCTGGCCATCGCAGCCGCCCTCCCGATCGTGGTGGCCATGGCACTGTTCCTTGCCCGGGCGAAGGCCATCAACATGGCGCTCTGGTCGCTGGCCACGGGGCTGGCCGTGGCCCTGGTGTTCTTCCCCGTCGGCCCCGAAAAATGGCTGGGTGCGGGGGTGCTCTTCGGTCCGACCATCCTCGAGGTGCTGCTGATCCTCTTTGGCGGCGTGCTGCTCTCCCGCATCACCACGGAGACCGGCGCGATGGCCAGCATCTCCGGTTGGCTGGGGCAAAGTGCATCCAACCTGCAGGCCGGCACGGTGCTGGTGGTGTTCGGGCTGGTGCCCTTCGCCGAATCCGTGACCGGGTTCGGGATCGGCGTGACGGTCGGAGTCCCGTTGCTGCTGCGGCTGGGCCACGACGTGCGGCGCGCCGCGGTCCTCAGCCTGCTGGGGCTGGTGGCGGTTCCGTGGGGAGCGCTGGGCCCGGGCACGCTGGTGGCCGCGGACCTGGCCGGCCTGAGCCTGTTTGACGTGGGCGTCCGCTCCGCGCTTGCTGAGCCTGCCGGTCATGCTGGGTTCGGCACTCACCTGCTGGCTGGTGCTGCGCCGCGGGGCCGAACGCCCCGGCCGCCTGTTGGCCCACCTGGTTGCCGCCGCGCTGCTGCTCAACGGCGGAATCCTTGCCGCGAACCTGCTCATGGGCACGCCCCCGGCGGGAATCGTCGGCTCGCTGCTGGTGATCCTGGTGCACCTGGTGGTCTTCAAGGTCGCCGGCAGCCTGGTTCCGGCCGGGCCGCAGGTGCTGCGCTCGCTGCTGCCCTACGCAGTGCTCGCCGCAGGCCTCTTGCTGGCCCGGCTTGCCACCTCCGGGATGGAGGCCTCGCTGCTCAAGCGGGCGATGGCCAGCGGCGGCGTGTGGCTGCTGATTGCGTGCCTGGTCGCGCACCACTTTGCCCCCGCAACGGGAAACGATCCACGTCGGCTGGGCGGGCGCATGCGTGCGGCCTACCGTTCGTGGATTCCGGTCGGGGTGACCACCGGCGCCTTCACGGTGCTCGGTGCGGTCCTGGCGCTTTCGGGCATGGGGCAGGAACTGGGTTCGGCCCTTGCCTCGATGGGTCCGGCCTACCTGGTGCTGGGGCCCGTGGCCGGCGGGTTCGCGGGCTTCATCTCCGGGTCCAACACCGGGGCGAACTCGATGCTTTCCGCCACCCAGGCGCAGGCGGCGCTGGCCATGGGATCGTCCGTGCTGCAGCTGGTGGCGGTCTCCAACGTGACGGCTTCCATGGCCACCATGCTGGCACCCTCGCGCATGCTGTTGGCCTACGAAATGGCCGCGCTGGATCCGGGCCGCGAGTCGGATCCGGAGGCTGAACACCCCGGCGAGCAGGAAGTCACCGCGTGGGTCGCCCCGAGGATCGCCGCGCTGCTGGCGTGCGTGTGCCTGCTGCTGGGCGTGGTCACCTGGGTGATCCACTAGCCAGCTGCCGGCAGACACGGCCGTGTGCCGGAGCGGCTATTCGTCCTCGGAGGAATGCAGCCGGCGCCGGGCACTGAGCAATTCCACGTCGGGTCGCGCCGCGACCAGCCGCTCGATGCCGTCGAGCACCTCGATCACGTGAGCGGCGTCGGCAGCGACAAGCCCCGCCGCCACCCCGGCGCGCCGGTGCAGCTCCAGCTCTCCGGTCTCCGCGACGGAAACCTCGAACCGGCGCCTGATCTCGGCCATGATCGGGCGCACGACGGAGCGCTTGCCCTTGAGCGAGTGCACCTCGCCCAGCAACAGGTCGAACTCGATCCATCCAAACCACATGGATACATCATGCGCCACGCGCCGTGGCGTTGCTGCGCGGACCGGGCTGGGGCCGTTCCTAGCGCGCTTGCGTTGGCCTCGATCGCCGCGGCGAGCACCGGCGCCAAGCGCCGGACGCCCTCGCGGATCTTTTCCTCCGGCACGGCGCTGAAGGCCAGGCGCAGCCTGTGGCTCGGTGCGTCGTGCGGGCTGAAGGCGGCGCCCGGGATGAACACCACCCCGGCCTCGATGCCCTTGGCCAGCAGCGAGTAGGTGTCGATGCCCTCCGGCAGCGTCACCCAGATGAAGAAGCCGCCCTCCGGGCGGGTGTAGTGGACACCTGCCGGCATGTGGTCGTCGAGCGCCTCAAGCATCGCCTCGCAGCGTGCCGAGTAGAGCGAGCGGTACTCGTCGATCTGTCCGCGCCAGTCGTGGCCCTTGAGGTATTCGCTGATCAGCATCTGGTTCAGCGTTGCCGGGCAGAGCGAGACGGCCTCGGCCGCAAGGTAGAAGCGGCGGAAGAGGTGCTCCGGAACCAGCGCCCAGCCGATGCGCAGGCCGGGGGCCAGGATCTTGGAGAACGAACCCATGTAGATCACGTGGTCCGGGTTGCCGGCGCGCAGCGGCTTGATGGGCTCGCCCGAGTAGCGCAGCATGCCGTACGGGTTGTCCTCCAGCACCAGGATGTTCTCCGCGGCGCAGATGTCCACGATTTCCTGGCGGCGCTCGGCCGCAAGCGTGATGCCGGAGGGGTTGTTGAAGTTCGGGATCGTGTAGAGGAACTTGATGTTCGCGCCGGCCTGGCGCAGTTCCGCGATGCGCTCGGTCAGGGCCGAGGGGATCAGCCCGTGTTCGTCGGTGGCGATCGGTTCGACCTTGGCCTGGTAGGCCTCGAACGTGTTCAACGCACCCACGTAGGTGGGATCCTCGCAGAGCACCGTGTCGCCCGGGTTGCAGAACACCTTGCAGGCCACGTCCTGGGCGGACTGGGACCCGGTGGTGATCACGATGTTGTCGGGGTTCGCATCGGTGATGCCTTCCTCCGCCATCACCTCGCAGATCTGCGCGCGCAGTTCCTCGGTGCCCTGGCCGCTGCCGTACTGGAGGGCGCTCATGCCCTCCTCGACGATCAGCCGGTTGGCCATCTCGCCGAGCTTGGCCAGCGGCAGCGACTGCAGGTACGGGTTTCCACCGGCCAGCGAGACAAGCGTCGGGTCGAGCGAGAGTTCAAAGACGTCTCGCACGGCCGACTGCTTGATGTGGGATGCACGTTCGGAGAACAAGGTCTCGTGGCGTGAAAGGGACGCGGCGCGTGCAAGCGCAAGCTCGGATTCGCCGCTCATGTCGGCTTCAGTTTGTGACCTCACACACGCACCTTATCAACATTTGTTGCCTATGAGTCAACAGTTTTCTACTTTTGGCTCAGTATTTTTTCGATGTCCGATCCATTGACCAGGATCCGCGCGCTGCCCACGCCCGCCGCAACCTTTGCCGTGTATTTCAACTGTTCGATGATGCGCGGGTCATCGCAGGTGCCGCCCGACATCACGGTTCCGCCGAGGTTGACCGTGACCTGGTCGCCCTTCACGGTGGAGGACTTGTAGCTCAGGTCGGATGCGGCCACGGCGTTCTTGAGTCCCGATTCCCCGTGGGTCGGAGAGTTGTCCTTCAGCAGGGCGTTCATTGCCGCCTCGACCTGGTTGGCGAATGCCACCGGGCCGGTTTCCGTCGCCACCAGGGTGTCCCCGCAGCCGATCTTCGGCCCCGAGACCCCCTCCTGGTTGTCCACGGCCACGTAGAACACCGTGAGTTTCGCCGTCTTGGTGCTGGGCGATGCGGGCGCGCTGGAAGGGCTCGACGATGCCGACGGGCTGGAAGGGCTTGCGCTCACGGTCGGTGTCGGGCTCGCGGAGACGGTGTTGCTCGGGGACTGGATGGCGGAGGTGCTCCCGGGCACCGGAGGCTCTGCGGGAGAGCATCCGCTCAATGCCAAACCGAGCAAGCCGGCGATCAAAACCGTCGCATAGGGCGCGGGCTTCTGGCGGAACGACATGTTGACCTCCTGGGTCGGGGATTCGCGGACACTTATGCCCACCGTAGTGAGCAGTGGATTGCGAAGGGAAGCGCAAGAAGGTTGCGCTTTGGTCTATTCCGCGTTGCCCTCTTGGGGGTGTTCGCGGGTTTCCAGCCATGCCTCGATGGCCGCGGGGCGAATGCGGCGGTGGGTGCCGCGGTATTCAACCGGAATGACGCCGGAGTCGGTGAGCTTGCGCAGGTAGCTCGGCGAGATGCCGGCCATCTGGGCCGCCTGGGATGTGTTGAGCAGCGACTCGACGGTGCTGATGCTCACCTCATCCCCGCGCGACATCCTGTGCAGGACCTCAATGAGCGCCGCGTGGGCCGTGTCCGGCAGTTGCAGGGCGGTGCCGTTGACGAAAATCGTCGTGTCGGCGGATTCGTCGAGGGCCGCTGCCAGCTTGGTGGCGAGCTTCGGATCCAAGGCGGGGAACGAAGCGGCCTTGGCTAGTGACGTGGTCGGAGAAGGCATGCTTCCATCGTATCCGTCGCATGGAACATGAACCGTGAGCGCCACGGGCACCGAATATTAGGCAACCCTGCTGCTGTTAGGATCAATAACGCAAGGTTATCCTTTCTAAATTAATGGTCCCCATGGCATCTGCACCCCCGGCCGTCCCGGTCGAACGTCAAGCACCAACCGATGCGTCACTGACGTGCTTCGACAGCTCCTGCCCGCGGTTCTATCGCGTGCACACCAGCCTCTTCACCACGCCCTCCGGACAGGCCTGGGAGTCGCATTGGCACCAAAACTTTCACGAGGTGTTGTGGGGGAGCCGGGGCGTGCTGACCGTGGAGACCGGCCATGGCGTGTTCATGGTTCCCCCGGGGCTCGGCCTGCTCGTGCCGGCCGGCGAGGATCATGCGGTCCTGGCGGGGCCCCGCGCGGAATTCCGTTGCACCTATTTCCATACCCAGCTGGGTGCCGCGCCGGGGGCCGGGCCGACCGCGATTGCCATGCCGACCGTCCTGCAGGAACTTCTTCTGCATTTTGAGCGCAACGATGCCGACCTTGCGCTGCGGCGAGATGCCGAGAGCGTTGCATTCCGCATGCTGCGCCCGACCGACCTGCGCGTCGTGGACATCGTGCTGCCGGAAGACGACCGGTTGCGCACCGTCGCCCGCGGCATCCTCGATGACCCCGCGGAGGACTGCACGCTCGAGCTGTGGGGCTTTCGCGTGGGAGCCAGCCCCCGCAATCTCTCGCGCCTTTTCATCCGGGAAACGGGCATGACGTTTGCCCAGTGGCGCCTGCAGGCCAGGCTGCGCATCGCGTTGAACCTGCTGCTCGATGGCCTTCCCGTCGGCCAGGTCGCCCGTCGGGTCGGATACCTGTCGGTGAGCGCTTTTGTGGCGGCGTTCCGCAAAGAGGTTGGCCAGACGCCGGGCGCCGTCCAGGGGGAGCTTCTCGAGGCCTAGGCCGGTCGATTCATCCATCGGAGTATGTCGCCTGCGAGCCACTGCCTGTCCGATTCGCGGCATGGGGGCGATTTACTGTGGAGATACAAGATAGGTAACCCTAACTTCCTGGCGGGCATTTTGAGACGCCGGGGTTGCCGAAAGCTTTCCCTCCACACCACTCGCAGAATCGGATTCCCCATGAAAACCATGTCGACCAAGTACCTCGGCGTCGTTGCGGCCCTCGGGGCCTCACTCCTGCTCACCTCCTGCGGCGCCGGCGCGGCCGCCCAGGACCAGGCGCCGGCCCCGGCCGAAGCCCAGACGATCTCGATCAGCAATGAATTCGGCACGGCCGAGGTTCCCGCGGATCCGCAGCGCGCCCTCGGTTTCTACACCACGGACACCGACATCCTGATCACGCTGGGCATCAAGCTGGCCGACCAGCAGCCCATCCGGGGTGACAACGGGTTCACCACGTTCCCGGACTTCTTCCCGCAGGAAGCGCTTGCCGGGGTGACGCCGTTCGCGAACTACCCGGAATTCAACTACGAGAAGGTCCTTGAAGCCAACCCCGACTTCATCCTCAGCGGGCTGTCCTACGACACGGAGATCCCCAAGAAGCTGAACCCGATCGCGCCGACCTACAACTACAACGGGTTCGACGGTGCCGACTGGCGCACCCACTTCAAGAAGACCGCCGAGGCGCTCAACCGCACCGAGCAGTACCAGGCCTGGATGGACAAGTACCAGGCCCGCATCGACGAGGTCAAGGCCAAGATCAAGGCCGCAGGCATTGACCCGGTGGTGGCCAACATGTCCTTCTACGACGGCAAGGTCGGCCTGGACTGCTACGGCATCGCCTGCCTGGTCTTCGACGACCTCGGGCTGAAGATCACCCCGTTGGCACGCGACAACGACGGCGAGGGAACCCAGCTGAGCCTCGAACAGCTGGACAAGCTCAAGGGCATCGACGAGGTCTTCACCTCGGTCGGCGTCGGCGAGGACAGGACGCTGCTCCAGACCTCCGACAAGCTGAACGCCAGCAGCGTCTGGAAGGGCCTTGGCTTCGTCAAGGACGACCAGATCACCGGCTTCAACATGGAAATGGTCTACGGTTCGCCCAGCGGCCAGATGGCACTGGTTGACGTCGTGGAAAAGGCGCTGCTGCCATGAGCGAGGCAACGCTGGACGATACCAAGCTTCCCAACCGGATCTACCGTGCCGTGGTGATGCGCACCGAACGTCTCACCGAGGGCATGATGCGCATCGTGCTGGGCGGCCCGGACCTTGCGACCTTCATCTCCACCGGGATCGGCGACGAATACATCCGCCTCTTCCTGCCCGAGCGCGGCGAAAGCATCCCCGTGTACCCGCACCCCGAGGGCGACTACTGGGAGTACACCCCGGACCAGGTCGCCGGACCCATGCGCACCTACACCATCCGCTCCGTCGACCCGCAGGCCGGCGAAATCAGCGTCGACTTCGTGGTGCACCCCGGAGGGATCGCCGCGGACTGGGCGCTTTCGGTCCAGACGGGATCCGAAGTCGGATTCAACACCCCCACCGGGCTCTACGAACTGCCCGCGGACGCCACCTGGCAGGTGCTTCTGGCCGACGCCACAGGCCTGCCCGCCGCGGCACGCCTGCTGGAGAACGCACCGGCCGGCATCCGCACCACCGCCATCCTGGAGGTTGCTGGTCCGGACCACGAGCAGGCGCTGGAACTCGGGCCGAAACGCAGGTGCGTTGGCTCCACGGCGGCAACGGCAATTCACCGAGCCGGCTCGCCGAGGTGCTGCGCGGAGATGGACCTGCCGGAGGGGCCGGGCTACATCTGGGTCGCCGGCGAGGCCCGGGTGACCCGCGAGGCCCGCAAGTACCTGCGCAGGGAACAGCAGCTCCCCGTCACCCACTTCAAGGTCGTCGGGTACTGGACGGACAAGGCCGAGGAATGGAACGAACGCTACGAGGCCCTCGGCGAGGACTTCAAGAAGTGGCTCGATGAACTGTGGTCCACCGACATGGACCCGGAGATCATTCAGGATGAAGTCGCCGATGCCTTCGACGCCCACGGTCTCTGAGACCGCATCTCCCGCCGAACCAGGCCGGGCAGGCCGCCGCACCGGGATTGATGCGCGTGAATTCGCGCCGCATCGCCGGGGCTGTGGCCGCCCTGGCGCTGTTGGTGGCCGTCTTGGCCGCGAGCCTGTTGCTCGGGTCGCGCGAGGTCAACCCCATGATCATCATCGAGGCGCTGACGGGCCGGGGCTCCACCCCGGACCATGCGGCGATCATCGACTTCCGGGCCCCGCGGACACTTGCCGGGCTGCTGGTGGGCATCGCGCTGGGCATCTCCGGTGCGCTCATCCAGGCGCTGACCCGCAACCCGCTGGCGGATCCCGGCATCCTGGGCGTCAACTCGGGCGCCGCCTTCGCCGTGGTCATGGGCGTTGCGTTCTTCGGCGCCAGGGAGATGGGCGAGTTCGTCTTCTACTCCTTCGCCGGTGCGCTGATGGCCGTCTCCGTCGTCTACTTCCTGGGATCCCGCGGCCGCTCGGGCGGAACGCCGATCAAACTCACCCTGGCGGGCATCGCCTTTGGCGCAGTGCTCTCCGGCATCACCCAGGGATTCATCCTGCTCGATGAATCCACGTTCAACGCCATGCGCTTCTGGGGTGCCGGGTCGCTGGCCGCAACCCCGGCCGGGGCGCTGGGCTGGCTGTCCGGATGCGTGGCGGCGGGCGTGGCTGATCTCGCTGCTGATTTCCAGGTCGCTGAACGCAACCGCGCTGGGCGACGACCACGCCGCGGCCATGGGCGCGAGCCTGGGACGCACCCGCGTGCTGGTGGTCATCGCCGTCACGCTGCTGTGCGGCGCGGCGACTGCCGCCGCCGGCCCGATCGGTTTCATCGGGTTGATGGTTCCGCACATCGCGCGCTGGATCACGGGCCCGGACCAACGCTGGATCCTGCTCTACACGATCCTGCTGGCGCCCAGCCTGCTGGTCGGCGCGGACATCGCGGGCCGGCTCATCATCCGACCCGACGAGTTGCAGGTCGGGATCGTCACCGCGTTCATCGGCGCCCCGGTGCTCATCTGGCTGGTGCGCCGGAAGTCGGCGAGCACCCTATGAAAAGAGAGAACACGCTCATGCTCACGGACCTGGCGGCGGATCCCGCGACGCGGGGGGACCGGCGAGGAATCCCCGGCACCGTCGAAGCCCGCCAAGGCTCCCCGGATCGATTTCGGGGAACGCGTCTGGCGGCTGCGCCTGGGCGCACGCGGCCCCTCCATGGTCATCAGGGCACGCCCGGCGCTGACCGGCGCCGTCGCGGCGCTGCTCATCGGGGCGCTGGCGGTGGCCGGCATGTCCATGGGCAGCTTTGCGCTCAGCCCTTCCGAGGTCCTCCAGGCGCTGCTGGGGCAGGGCACGGCCAAGAGCGAGCTGGTGGTCGTCTCCTGGCGCCTGCCGCGCGTGCTCATGGCGATCGTGATCGGCGGGGCGCTGGGCATCAGCGGCGCGATCTTCCAGTCGCTGACCCGCAACCCGCTGGGCAGCCCCGACATCATCGGCTTCAACGCCGGCGCCTACACCGGCGCGCTGGTCTCGATGCTGTTGCTCGGGGGCGGATTCATGTCCACCGCCATCGGCGCCTTTGCCGGGGGACTGGCGACCGCGGCGGTGGTGTACCTGCTGGCGTTCAAGCGCGGCATCCAGGGCTTCCGGCTGATCATCGTCGGCATCGGCATCAGCGCCATGCTCGGTTCCATCAACACCTGGCTGATCATCAAGGCGGACCTGCAGCTGGCCATGATGGCGGCAATCTGGGGCTCCGGTTCGCTGAACACCGCGGGCTGGGAACGTGCCGTCCCGCTGCTGCTCATAGCCGTGCTCATGGTCCCCGTGCTGATGCTGCTCTCGCGGCCGCTGCAGGGCCTGGAAATGGGCGACGACGCCGCCGCGGCGCAGGGCGTCAACACCGAGCCGGCCAAGCTGTGGCTGCTGGTGGTCGGGGTGTGCCTGACGGCAATCTGCACCGCCGCCGCCGGGCCCATCGCGTTCGTGGCGCTCGCCGCCCCGCAGATCGCCCGGCGCATGACCGGAAGCGGGCGCGTGTCGATGCTTTCCGCGGGTGTCTTCGGGGCCCTGTTGCTGCTGGCCAGCGACCTGATCGCGCAGCATGCGCTGGCACCGATCCAGATGCCTGTCGGTGTTGTCACCGTCAGCCTCGGCGGGATGTACCTGGTGTGGCTGCTCTTCCGCGAGGCCAAGCGCAGCTGACAGGAATCGGATGCAGGACTGAGTCCACATCGGGGTCCAGCCAACTCTTGAACCGAAAATCATGCGGGGAACGCACGCCATGTGGTGTGTGTTCCCCGCATTTCACCCACGGCGCGGCCCGCTTGGTCAGTCCGTACGGATCAGGCACCAGGCTTCATCGAAGCGCTGCGCGTCAAGGTCGGACTGCCGCATCCAGACTTCAAGATTCCCGGCATCGCCGAACCAGCCTGCCAGGAAGGTCCAGCTCTCGATGTCCAAAATCAGGCGGTACTGGTCATCCGACTCCAGTGGAAGAACCTGTTCGAGGACCTCAACGGCGACGGCTTGGTTGCGATCCGGATGCCCGTAGACGTGGCTGTACGGGAGTGGTTCCGCGGCGTCGCCGATCTGTCGTTGGTACATCCACGTGCGTTGGAGGTCGGAGCCGGCCTTTTCAACCTGGTCGAACAGCCTCCGGCCCGAACCCACAAAATTGTGCCCACCCGGAATCGTGAATCCATTCAGCGTCAAGGCCACCTGGCACACCTCGGTCGGCGTATCCAGGTCTGTTGGGGCATCAACGAGGACCGACCTGTCGGGTTCCGGCACCCAACGCACCACCCAGCAGCGGTCGGCCTTGTCCTGGGCCTCGAAGCCGAATGACTGGAGATCGTGAAACACCTCGAGCACGCCGGCCTTGGGCAATCCCTCGCGCCGGCCGGGCCACGATGCCTTGTCGACGGGGTGCGCGGTTCCATCGACCATGGCAAGATCCAGGGCAATCACGTGGGCCAGCGGTTCGCCGTTGCCGTTCCGTGGCCACCGCTCCAGGGGCGCGGCGGCAGGCCCGCCAAACCAACACAGTTGGGCGCCTTCCGGCCACACCTCGCGCAGTTCCTGATCACCGGGCTCGAATGATTGCTCCGTAATCACGGGTGAGTAGGCAACGTCCACGGAATCGTCCGTGACGATGCCACGGAGCCATTCGTGCGCCGCGGGGTATGGCGCGTGCACGGGCGCCATGGAAAATTTCGACATGTCCACCATCCAACCAAATTTTGGTGATCAAGTGGCCATTCCATGACGGGCGGGCGCGCCTGGATGCCCGCCCGACATTCATCGATGCTCGCTAGCCGCGGGCGCTCCATGCCGCCCACAAGGTGGCGTAGGTTCCGGCGGCGGCGAGCAGTTCCGCATGGCTTCCCTGCTCCACGATCCGCCCGTCCTCCATGACCAGGATGCGGTCCGCCTGGGCCGCCTGGGAGAGCCGGTGCGCCACCACCACCCCGGTGCGGCCGCGGGTGATGCGCATGGCCACGCGTTCCATCAGTGCGGCGCTTGCCGACCCCGCCTCCGCGGTCGCCTCGTCGAGCACCACCAGGCCCGCCTTGTTCAGCAGCGCCCGGACCAGGGCCAGGTGCTGTGTTTGCTCCCCGGTCAGGTTCAACGCCCCGTGGCCCACCACGGTGTCCAGTCCCTCGGGCAGCGCCAGGACCCAGTGGGCCTCGGCCTCGTGCACGGCCCGGGTCAATTCCTCGGTGGTGCTTGCGGGGGCGGCCAGCAGCAGGTTTTCGGCGATGGTGCCGCTGAAGACATGCACCTCCTGGCTGACCAGCAGGGTGCTGTGACCCAGTTTCGGGGCCGTGGAGGCATCGAGCAGCACGGTTCCCGCACCGGGGGCCAGGCTTCCGGCCAGCACACGGGCCAGCGTGGTCTTTCCGGCGCCGCTGGAACCCACCAAGGCCACGAGCTCACCCGGGGCGATGCTCAGCTCGAAGTCGGTGATCACGGCCGGGGCGTCCTGGTATCCGGCCGACAGCCCGCTGACCACCACGCCGGGCGCGGTGCCCGGGGCCGTGCCGGCTGCGGGGTCTTCGCGCTCGCGGTCCGAATCGATCAGCCCGACCAGGCGCGCGAGCCCGGCCCCGGCCTTTTGCAGCTCGTCGACGTTGGCCAGCAGGGCGCCGATCGGGCCGAACAGCCGGTGGAAGAACAGCGCCGCCGCGGTCGCCGCACCAATGGTGACGGCATCGGCACGCACCAGGAAGAACCCGGTGGACAGGATCGCGGCCATGCCCAGCAGCTCGGCCATGTTCAGCCACCCGTAGAACCGCGAGGAAACCACCACGGCCTTCAGCATCAGGGAAACGGCGCCGCGGCTGGAGGCTGCAACCGTTGAGACGTGGTGCTGCTCCGCTCCCAGCGACCTGATGGTGTCGGCACCGCTGGTGGCCTCGAGCAGGTGCTGGCCGCGTTCTGCCTCCGCCACGCGCATCGCCCGGTAGATCGGGCCGCTGCGGCGCAGGAAGGAACGCAGCGCCAGGGCATGGATCGGGACGCACAACAGGGTGACGGCGGCGAATCGCCAGTCGAGCACGCCGAGCCCCAGCAGCGTGAGTGCGATGGTGAACAGCGCGGAAATGAAGGTCGGCAGGATTCCGCCGATGGCCTCGTTGGTGGCGTCAACGTCGCGGGATACCCGGGAGATCAGGTCCCCGCTGCCGGCGCGCTCCAGGCGTTCCTGGGGCAGCTCCATGGCGGATTCGAAGACTTCCTCGCGCAGCCGGGCCAGGCCGCTCTGGCCCAGCTTGGCCAGCAGCACCTGGGAGATGCCGGTCAGGATCCCGGTGGCCAGCGCCGCGATGAACAGCAGCCCCAGCGAATTCAGCAGCGCCTGCGCGCCGCGCTTGGCGGAGACGACATCCACGATCACGCCAAGCAGCGCGGGAATCGCCAACCCCGTCACCGCAACGCACAACAGCGTGAACGCCGTCAACGCCACCAGCCAGCGCCTGGCCCCGAAGATCCGGATGACGTGGCGCCAGGTGGTCCGGCCGTCGGCGATCGGCAGCCTGTCGGCCGCGGGGATCCCGGTGGTTGGCTCGCTCATGGGTTCACTCCGGCGGTGTGTAGGGAAACGGTGTCGATGACGGTGTCGCAGGCCCCCAGCAGCAGCGGGGAATCCGAGATGATCAGCAGGGTCGCATCCCGGAGAGCCCCAAGCGCGGCGGCGATGCGCGCCTCGCTGACCGAGTCCAGGGCCGTGGTCGGGTCGGTGAGCACGATGACAGGCTGGCTTTGGTGCAGGGCCCTGGCCAGCAGCAGGCGCTGGCGCTGGCCGCCGGAGAGCGCGCTGCCCTGCTCGCCGACCCGTGCGTCCAAGCCCAGCGGGAGCCTGGCGCAGATCTCGGCCAGGCCCGTGGCTCCCAGCACGGCGTCCAGAGGCTCGTTCGCATGCAGGTTTTCGCGGATGGACCCTGTGAAGATCGCCGCGTCGTGGTCGGCCACGAACACGGTGGAGCGCAGCGCCGCCAGCCCGCCGGCGGCAACACCGTTGATCAGCAGTCGTGCGCCGGCGTCTTTGGTGCGCCCGGCCAGCAGCGCGGTCAGCTCGCGAGCGCTTCTCGCATCGGTGCGCAGGCCCGTGATGCTGCCGGGCAGCAGCCGGATGTCGGGGTGGCTTCCCTCGCCGCGGACCAGCAGTTCGCTGAAAACCACCGGGTGGGTGGCTGACGGATCCGTGGATGCCAGGTGCGCATCCGCACCGACCTCGGTGTTCAACAGGGCAGCGATGCGCTTGGCCGCGGCCCGCTTTTGCGCCAGGGCGGCCGGGTAGTATGCCAGGGAACTCAGCGGCTCCTGGATGAATTGGGCCAGACCCACCACGGTGACCAGCTGGCCGATGCTGATCTCGCCGGCCAGCGTCATGGACGCGGCCACCCAGGTGATCGCGGCCAGGAACATGGCGCTCAGGCCGAGGGTGACGGTGGAAAAGAGGGCCTCGGACTTTGCCGTGCCCAGGGCTGCCTGCAGCGAGGCCCTGCTGGTTTCCTTGTAGCGTTCGGTGGCGGTGCGGGTGGCGCCCAGACCCTGGAGCACGCGCAACCCGGTGACCAGGTCGGTGGCCAGGCCCGTGGCCTCGGCCGCACGTTCCTGCTGGAGGTGCGTGCGCCGTTCCAGCGGGGCGGTGATGAAGTGCATGAGCACCAGGAACACCACGGTGGCGACCAGGACCAGCAGGCCCAGCTGCCAGGAAATCAGCAGCAGCGAGGTCGCGGCCGTGATCAGTGCCGCGAGGCTCGCGCTCATCTGGGAGACCACCCAGCTCAGGCCGGCGGTGATCGCGGTGTCGGAGGTGGCGATGTTCAGCGTCCGCCCGGCACCGAATTGCTTGCCGGTGGCCCGCGGATCAAGCACCTTGGCGATGACCATCTGGCGCAGGGAGTGGTCGCCGAATCCGTAGACGCGGTTGGTCAGCCGGTAGCCGTGCCGCCAGCTGTAGGTCAGCATCAGGAAGAGGCCGGCCAGTCCGCCGAGGGTCCAGAGCAGGGCACCCAGATCCGAGGGGCCGATGGCCTTGTCGATGCCCACGCCGATCAGCACCGGCACCAGGGCCTCGCAGACCTGGTGGATCATGAGCAGGGCTGTCGACGCCCCCAGCTGCAGGCCGCGTCCTTCGGCGAAGGCGCCATGGCGCAGGGCATGCTTGCCCAGTCGTATGGAGGAGAAATCCGGGGACAAGTCCCGATCAACGGGGCGATGGTTGCTGGTTTTTGTTGGGGCCACCCCAAGAGCCTATGCAATGTCCGTGGGCCGGGCTGGACATGCTGTATCGCCAGACGGACACATCGGTGAAAAACGGCATGAATCGGCGATTCCTCCTGCTTTGCTTGTGTTGCACGCAACGCCGGGAACAGCAGCATCGCCCCGGCCCCGAACAGTCGCGCCCCGCGGGGGAGCGGATCAAACGTGAAAGTAACGTTCCATGGCACTTGCAGCAGAGACCATCACCCTGGGCTACGACGACCGGGTGATCTCCCGGGACCTGAGCATCGAGATTCCCGAGGGCGAGTTCACCGTGATCGTGGGACCCAACGCGTGTGGAAAGTCGACGCTGCTTCGGGCCCTCTCGCGCCTGCTCAAACCCAAGAACGGGTCGATCGTCCTCGACGGGCGCACGATCCATTCCTACAAGGCGAAAGAGGTGGCGAGGAAACTCGGGTTGCTTCCGCAGACCTCCACGGCACCGGACGGAATCTCGGTCGCGGACCTCGTGGCACGCGGCCGCTACCCGCACCAGTCACTGATCCGCCAGTGGTCCAAACACGACGAGGCGGCCGTCGTTGATGCCATGGCCGCAACGAACGTCACCTCGCTTTCCGGACGACAGGTCGACGAGCTCTCCGGTGGCCAGCGCCAGCGAGTCTGGGTGGCCATGGCACTGGCCCAGCAGACACCGACGCTTTTGCTGGACGAGCCGACGACCTACCTGGACATCGCCCACCAAATTGAATTGATGGAACTTTTCAGCAGGCTCAACCGCGAGAACAACCAAACGATGGTCGCGGTCTTGCACGACCTGAACCATGCCTGCCGCTACGCGTCGCACCTGATCGCCATGAAGGACGGAAACGTGGTCGCCGCGGGCAACCCCTCCGAAATCGTGACCGCCGAACTCGTCGAGGAAGTCTTCGGGCTGCCGTGCATGATCATCCCCGATCCCGTCTCCCACACGCCCCTGGTGATCCCGCTCGGGTCCGCAGTCCGTTAGGTTCGCGGCCAAGGGAACCCGGCCGAGGAGGGGCAGCCGGGTTGGCATTGGCGGAAACCTCGGATGCGATGCGGCCCGGAGAATGTTACGTGGATGTCTGGCCAAGGGATACCGCAGTGCCGTACGGTGGGGCTTACGGTCTAAAGAAAGTACTGACCAGTGCGGCACTGCCGTCAGCCCCCACCCCGGGCCGGCACTCGCACAGCGAGGCGAAGTAAGAGCGTTCGACACTACGACGTGTCAACCCAGCTCTCCAAGCCCAACGACTATTTGGTTCGTTTCCTCGCTTCCTCTTCGTTCAGAACTTTCTAGGAGACTTTCATGTCTGTCGACACCTCTCTCAACGCTGCCGCAACCATCACCGACGCCGATATCTTCGACGCCCACATCGGCGGCAAGCTCACCGTCCAGAGCACGATGCCGCTGACCTCCAAGCGCGACCTGTCCATCGCCTACACCCCGGGCGTCGCCCAGGTCTCCCGCGCAATCGCCGCGGATCCGGCCATGCACGCCACCCACACCTGGGCCTCGCGCCTCGTGGTTGTCGTCTCCGATGGCACCGCGGTTCTGGGCCTCGGCGACATCGGTGCCGCCGCATCGCTTCCCGTCATGGAGGGCAAGAGCGCGCTCTTCAAGGAGTTCGGAGGCCTCGACTCGATCCCGTTGGTCCTGAACACCACCAACGTCGATGAAATCATCGAGACGCTCGTGCGCCTGCGACCCAGCTTCGGCGCGGTGAACCTGGAAGACATTTCGGCCCCGCGCTGCTTCGAGCTTGAGGAACGCCTCATCGAGGCCCTGGACTGCCCGGTCATGCACGATGACCAGCACGGCACCGCCGTCGTGGTCCTCGCGGCCCTCATCAACGCGGCCAAGGTTGCCGGCAAGAGCTTCGAGCAGATGCGCGTCGTCGTATCCGGCGCCGGTGCCGCGGGCATCGCGATCTCCGAGATCTTGATCAGGTCCGGTATCGGCGACGTAGTCCTGGTTGATTCCAAGGGCACCATCCACCGCGACCGCACCGACCTGAACAGCATCAAGGCAAAGTACGCGGCGATCACCAACAAGGACGGCATCATCGGCGGAATCCGCGAGGCGCTCAACGGCGCAGACGTGGTGGTGGGTGTCTCCTCCTCGAAGATCGCCGAGGACGACCTGGCCCAGATGAACGAGAACGCAATCATCTTTGCCCTGTCCAACCCGGACCCGGAGGTCATGCCGGAGGTTGCCCGCAACTACGCCGCGGTTGTTGCCACCGGCCGTTCGGACTTCCCGAACCAGATCAACAACGTCCTGGCCTTCCCCGGCATCTTCCGCGGCGCCCTGGACTCCGGTGCCCGACGCATCACCCCGGAAATGAAGATCGCCGCGGCCCACGCGATCGCCGCGCTGGCCGAGGACAAGCTCTCGAGCGACTACATCGTTCCCTCGCCGCTTGACCCGCGCGTCATGCCTGCGGTTGCCGCCGCAGTCGGAAAGGCCGCACAGGACCAGTAGCGCGCCGACTTTCCATGACGGCTCCGGCCCGGCCACCCCGCGGGGCGGCCGGGCCGGAGCCATCCGTGGCCAAGGCCCCATCCGCCACGGATAGGGGAGACCGGCTCTCGTGCCGAGCTTGCGGAAGCCCTTTCCGGGCCGCGGCGTGCACCGAAACCGTCGCCGAATTGCGGCCTGCCCGGGCTTGTTGGCGTGGTGTGCGCGTTGTTACGGTGCACCCATGAACGAAAACCCAGCGCCGTCCGCCCGAGGCCGGAATACCGTGATCGTGCTGCTTGCCGCAGCACTAATGGCGGCCGCTGTCTGGATCGCGGTGCTGCTGATGCAGCTTGCCGGCGGGCCCGGCCAGAACGGCCCGGGAACCACCGCATCGCCCGGTTCGCTCGGCCCCTCCGCGACATCGGCGCCCCCGTCGTCGACGGCCAGTGCCTCGGAGATGCCCGGGACCCCGCCGGCGTCGCTGCCGGCCGCCGAGGCTGCGACGGTCATTTGGCCGGATCCGGGAGGCACCCTGCGCTACGGGACCCCGGAAGACGCGGCCAGCGGATTCGCCGAGGAATTGGCCGGGTTCGCGGACCCGGTCTATGGCGAATTCATGCAGGGGGATGCACGCTCCGGCGAGCTGGAGGTCCGCTCCACCGAGGGCGGAGCGGTGACCACCGTTCTGCTGCGGCAGCTTTCCGACGGCCAGTGGTACGCCATCGGGGCCACCAGCAGCGAGATCCGTCTGGATGTGCCGGCGGCCGGTGACACGATCGGTTCCCCGGTGGCTCTTTCCGGATTGTCGCGCGCCTTCGAGGCGACAGTGGGCGTCGAGGTCTATGCCCACGGGACGGCGGTGCCGCTGGGAACCGGGATCGTCATGGGTGGATCCGGGCCCGACCTGGAACCGTTCAGCGGGAGCATCCAGTGGGAGAATCCTGGCAGCGGCGGCGGCACGCTGCTTTTGTTCATAGCCAGCGCCAAGGACGGAAGCGCGTGGACGGCCGCCGCGGTGCCGGTCGGTTTCGCCGCGCAACCCTAGACCGCTTCCGTCGCCCGGGTAGCTTCGCCGGACCGGTACGGGGTACGCAAAACGGCGGGCGGTAAACCCGGTCAGGGTTTCCCGCCCGCCGTTGGCGCGCATGGTTGCTATGCGTTCACGCGTGCCTTCAGCGCCGCATACTCCCCGATGACCTTTTCACGGTGCGCCTCGCGCAGGCGAAGGTGCGCCGGGTTGCGGCGCAGCACCAGGTAGCCGATGCCCACGAGGGCAAACCAGATGGGGGTGAAGATGAGCGCCTGCAGCGTATCGGCCTGGGTCGTCAGCGACCACAGCACGAAGACGAAGAACGCCAGCACCACGTACGGCATGAAGGCGCCGCCGGGAACCTTGAAGTTGCTCGCCCGGTGCAGCTCGGGGCGTCGGCGGCGGAACACGATGTAGCTGATCAGGATGATCGACCACACGAACATGAAGCACAGCGCGGAGACCGTGGTGACAAGCGTGAACGCCTGCGACACCGAACCGCCCGCATAGAGCAGCACGACCGCGGCCAGCAAGAACATGCAGGAGAACACCAGCGCGTTGCGCGGGACCCTGCTGCTCGAGAGCTTCCTGAACGCCTTCGGAGCCGAGCCCTCGTTGGCCAGTCCGTAGATCATTCGGGAGGTCGAGTAGATGCCCGAGTTCGCGCTCGAGGCGGCGGAGGTGAGCACCACGAAGTTCACGATGCCCGCGGCGCCGGCCAGCCCTGCCAGGGCGAACATCCCCACGAACGGGGAGTTCTCGGCGTCGAACACTGTCCCATGGCTGCACTGCCATGAGGATGACCAGCGAGCCCACGTAGAAGAGCAGGACGCGCACGGGAATCGAGTTGATCGCCTTGGGCAGGGTCGTGGTCGGGTCCTTGGTCTCGGCCGCGGTGGTGCCGACCAGCTCGATGCCCACAAAGGCGAAGACGGCGATCTGGAAGCCGGCGATGAAGCCGGTGACGCCGGTGGGGAACATGCCGCCGTGTTCCCAGAGGTTGGAGAACGAGGCCTGGGTGCCGTTGTGCTCGAACCCGGTGAGGATCATGGTCAGGCCGATGATGATCAGCGCGGCAATCGCAACGATCTTGACCAGCGAGAACCAGAATTCGGTTTCTCCGAAGGCCTTGACCGTCGGAAGGTTCAATCCGAGCAGCAGCACGATGGCGATGAGTGCAGGAATCCAGAGGGACAGGTCGCCCCACCAGAAGGCCACGTAATGGGCGATGGCGACGACATCGGCGATGCCCGTGACCACCCAGCAGAACCAGTAGGTCCAGCCGGTGAAGAATGCGGCCCAGGGGCCCAAAAGATCGCCTGCGAAGTCGGAAAAGTTCTTGTAGTCGAGGTTGCTCAGTAACAACTCGCCCATGGCCCGCATGACGAAATACAGCATGAAGCCGATGGTCATGTAGACAAATATCACAGAGGGGCCGGCGACCGAGATGGTCTTTCCCGAGCCCATGAACAGTCCGGTGCCAATTGCACCGCTGATGGCAATGAGTTGAATATGGCGGTTCGTAAGCCCGCGCTCCAGGTGCGGAGACGATTTCTCCGCCGTGCTAATTTCGGGCATATTGGTCGAGCTTCCTGCTGGCGGGCCGTGCTCAGATGTCCACTCTGCGGCCCTACGGTTTGGTGCACGCAATCAACCACCAAGGTGGTTTCCTACACCAAAAGGTTACGCCCGCTTGGGACGACGTCGATTCCGCGGGTTCCGGGACAAGTCTTGGAAGCGACGCTAGGTGGAAGGTTGGGTAGAGAACTCGGTAGGCTATCTGATATGGCATTCCGTAACCGTCGCGCAGCTTCCCTTCCAGCCAAACTTTCGCGCTCTTGGCTGCTCGTAAACGCTTCCAAGCCGGAAGACTTCGCACCGGCCCTGGCCTCCGAGGCAGACTCCGTTATTTTCGACATGGAGGCCGCAGTACCGGACAACAAGAAGGACGAGGCCCGCGACAGTGTCGTGGAGGCACTCTCCACCGGAATGACGGCATGGGTCCGCGTCAACGGCATCGACACCGATTTCTGGGCCAAGGACCTTGCGGCGCTTTCCAAGACGCCGGGCCTTCGCGGCGTCATGCTTGCCATGACCGAAAAGCCCGAGCAGGTCACCTACACCGCCATGCGCCTGCAGGCAGGCACCCCGGTGCTCGCACTGGTCGAATCGGCCATCGGCATCGAGAACGCAACGGCCATCGCTTCGGCACCGGGCACCTTCCGCCTGGCCTTCGGCGTGAACGACTTCCGCAAGGACACCGGCGTATCCGGCGACCCGCTGGCCCTGGCCTATGCGCGCGGAAAGCTCGTCGTTGCATCCCGCGTCGGCAAGCTGCCGGGCGCCATCGACGGCCCGCCCGCCCCGGGTGCCGGCGCCGAAGAGGTCCTGGCCGAATCGGCCATCACCGCCTCCATGGGCATGACCGGAAAGCTGGCGCTTTCCCGCACCCAGGTCGACGAGATCAACCTTGGCCTCTCACCGAGCGCCGATGAACTGCACTGGGCCCACGACATGCTCGATGCCCACGCCGCCGGCGCCTCGGTGGGCGACGGTTCCTACCTGCCGCGTCTTGCACGTGCACAGAAGATCGCCGAGCTGGCCGACTCCTACGGATTGTGGAACGCCTAAGGTTTCACCGGAACCCCGGTTCCGGGCACCATGCCGCGGCATCGTTCCCGTCCTTCCCCGCTCGGGGAAGGCGCGGGAACGATGGCCGCGGTTTTTGCCTTAAACGCGCATCGAGCGTTGGCTTGTCCGCGCAACCGCGGGCGGCCACACTGAAAGTGGTGCCGACGCCAAGGGACGGAGCGCAAAATGGCCAACATCTACGAACGGCTTGTGCTGCCCCGGCTGATCGCGGTGTCCTGCGGCAACAAGACCCTGGGGCCGTTGCGCGAGCTGGTCTGCGCCTCGCTGCACGGAAGCGTCGTGGAAATCGGCTTCGGCTCGGGCAGCAACCTCGGGCACTACCCGTCGGCGGTGGACCGCGTTGTTGCCGTCGAACCCTCCGATGCGGCCTGGAAGCTTTCGGCCAAGGCGCGCGGCGCCTCGGCGGTCAAGGTGGTGCGCGGTTCCCTGGACGGGCAGCGGCTGGCCGAGGCGGATGGGAGTTTCGAGGCCGCTCTCAGCACGTTCACGCTCTGCACCATCCCGGACCCGGCCGCTGCCCTGGCCGAGTTGCGCCGGGTGCTGAAGCCAGGCGGGGAACTCCATTTCCTGGAACACGGGCTGGCCCCCGACGAGCGCGTGCAGCGCTGGCAGCACCGGATCGAACCCGTGCAGAAGGCGTTGGCGGGCGGTTGCCACCTGACGCGGTCGAACGCCGGGATGCTGCGCGATGCGGGGTTCCGCATCACCAAGCTGGAATCCTTCTACCAGCCGGGCGTGCCGCGCTTCGAGGGCGCGTTCAGCCTGGGCACGGCCGTGCGCGACTGAACGCGTCGCGCACGGGCCGCAGGGTGTTGGCTTGGGCGTTTAGGACGCTGACGCCTGGGACTCCTGGTACCTGGCGACGAGCTCGCGCTTGAGGATCTTGCCGCTGGGGCCCAGCGGGAACTCGGTGAGGATCTCGATGCGCCGCGGGAACTTGTAGGCGGCCAGTCGCGATTCCCCGTAGGCGCCGATTTCCCGGGCTTCCAGGGTGCTTCCCGCGACGAGCGTGACCGCGGCGGCGATCTCCTGTCCGTGCACGTCATCCGGGATGCCGAAGACCGCGACGTTGGCGATGTCCGGGTGGGTGATCAGGGCTTCCTCGACCTCGCGCGGGTAGACGTTGTAGCCGTTGCGCAGGATCATGTCCTTTTTGCGGTCAACGATCGTGACGTAGTCGTCCGCGTCCTTGGTGCCCAGGTCGCCGGTGCGGAACCAGCCGTCGACGACGGCCTCCGCGGTGGCCTCCGGGCGGTTGAGGTAGCCGGAGAAGAGCAGGTGCCCGCGCACCACCAGTTCGCCAAGCTCCCCGCGCGGCAGCAGCTCGATGGAGTCGAAGACCTCGGCGCGGGCGATTTCCACGTCGACGCCCCAGATCGGCTGGCCGATGGTGCCGGGGCGCGGATCCTTGCCGACGTGGTTGAAGCAGGCGACGGGGGAGGTCTCGGTCAGCCCATAGCCCTCGTGGATGCGCGCGCCGAAGCGGGCGTTGAAGGCCTCGAGCACCGCCACCGGCAAGGAGGCTCCGCCGGAGACCGCGTAACGAAGTTCGGGGGCGCCCTCGGGGCGCGACTTTGCCGCCTCCAGCAGCCCCACGTACATGGTGGGGACGCCCGCGAAGATGTGGACTCCCTCGTCGATCACCATGGACAGCGCGGCCTCGCCGGTGAACTTGGGCATCAGCAGCAGTTCGGCGCCGGCGCGCAGGCCCGCGTTGAGCACCACGGTCTGCCCGAAGGTGTGGAAGAGCGGCAGGCCGCCGAAGATCTTGTCTCCCACGCGGATGTCCAGGGTGCTGAGCAGGATGACGTTGACCTGCTCCACCAGGGCCAGGTGGGTGCCCAGGGCCCCCTTGGGCTTGCCGGTGGTGCCGGAGGTGTAGAGGATGGTGGCGATGTCCAGCGGGTTGCGCGGCAGGTAGGTCTCGATCGGGGCGGCGGCCGCGGCAAGGTCCTCGAGGCGGGGGAGCCCGCCGGCCTCCGGGGAGAGCACCGTGAGCACCGAGGCCCCGGCGGCCTGGGCGCCGGGTGCGCCCTCGCCCAGCAGCGGGGCCGCGCAGACCATGAGCTTCACTTCGGCGTCGGCGAGCATGTACTCGATCTCGTGGCGCTTGAGCAGGGCGTGGATCGGCACGGCGACGGCGCCCAGGGACAGGATCGCGTAGTAGACCCGTGCGAAGTCGGTGACGTTGGGGATCAGGATGGCCACGCGGTCGCCCTCGCCGATTCCCGCATCGCGCAGGGCGCCCGCGTAGGCGCGGGTCTGGTCCCACAGCTCCCCGTAGCTGGTGCTCACGCCGCCGAAGGTGATGGCCGGGCGGTCGGTGTGGCGCCGTGCCGATTCGGCCAGGATTGCTGCGACTGACAGGGTTGCGTTTGCTGCGGGCGTGTTCACTGCTGCGACTCCATGGGTTGATATGAGCTGTGTCACATCAGTCTTTCGTGAGACTCGGACTCATGTCAAGGAACTGGGTTCCATTGCCGGGTGTTCGACTCCTCGACCACCACGTGGCCGAGCGGCCGAAGCGGCCCGCCCCCGGTCAAGTGTGGCTTGAATCGACCCGTCGGAATCCATCCGGCGCCAACTTCGTCATCCGAGGGGGCCGGTGGATGAGGGTTTCGGGGATCGGGGCGGGCCGCTGGAACCCGACCCGGTGGAGGCAGCGGCAAGCACGCCGGATATTCGTGGTCGCATCGCCGCCGGGAAAGTACGTGGTTCGCAGACCTTTCATTCTGTTTCCATGTGAGTCATATTGGACAAGCAGTTGCAGCTCTCTTCCTCATGGATGGCCCGCCCTCTGCGGGGTCGGCCCCGCTCGAAATGGAGGCGCGCAGTGGCCCACATCCAGCTGTTGGGCACTGGAGGCACCATCGCCTCGCGTGGACACGGGCCCGGGGGAGCCGTTGCCACCGACACATCCTCCTCATTGACCCAGACGCAGTATGGCGATGTCACTGTCAGCGCACGCGACGTACTTACCACCGGCAGCTACCTCCTCGGCCTGGCCGACCTGCGCCGGATTGCCGAGGAGGTCGGGCAGTCGATCGCCGAGCCGGGCACCGACGGCGTGGTGGTCACCCACGGAACCGACACCCTCGAGGAGACGGCATTCCTGCTTGACCTCGTGCACGCCTCGCCCAAGCCCGTGGTGCTTACCGGCGCCCAGCGCACTGCGGACAGCCCCGACGCCGACGGTCCGCGCAACGTCGCGGAGGCGGTGCGAGCGGCGGCCAACGAGCATTTGCGAGAGTCCGGGGCGCTGATCTCCTTCAACGGGACGGTCCGCTCAGCCC
The DNA here is from genome assembly GCA_963818105.1 of uncultured Actinomycetota bacterium. Lineage (GTDB taxonomy): Bacteria > Actinomycetota > Actinomycetes > Actinomycetales > Micrococcaceae > Paeniglutamicibacter. The sequence continues at coordinate 93,978 of CAWFRB010000032.1, forward strand.
GCGGCGCCCGCAAGGTGCATACCACCGCGGGCAGCGCCTTCGGGGGCGGCACCGAGGTGGCCCACATGGCGGGCGACCGGCTCGTGGTTGTTGCCGCGCCCCGCCGCTACCCGCCGCTGCCGATGCCGACGGCGGCGTTCGATGGCATCCGCGCGGAAATCATCACCGCGTATCCCGGGGCGACGCCGGAGCTCATGGATTACGCGGTGCAGCTCGGGAGCCGCGTCGTCGTGCTGGCCGGCACCGGGGTCGGCAACGCGGGGCCCGGATTCGCCGACGCCGTGAAACGGGCGACGGGGAACGGCTGCATCGTCGTGCTCAGCACCCGGGCGCCGTGGGGACCCATCGTCCCGACCTACGGCAACGGCGGCGGCATCGACCTGGTTGCGGCCGGCGCCATTCCCGCGGGCGACCTCAACCCGTTCCAGGCACGCATTCTCGCTGCCGTCCTGCTCTCCTGCGGCACCGGGCCGGAAGAATTCCCGGCAGCATTCAAGACCTATTGCTAAAAACACCCACATCTCACAGAGGAGACATGATGTCCAAGAAAATCTACGTCTCGGTCGGCATCCACGTCGACGCGGTCGGCGGCTGGCTGGGCTCCTACGGCGGGGAAGATTCCCCGGGCGACATCTCCCGCGGCATGTTCGCCGGCGAGGTCGGCGTGCCGCGGCTGCTCCAGCTCGCCCAGCGCCGCCAGATGCCCGTGACCTGGTTCTGGCCGGGCCACTCGGTGGAGACGTTCCCGGCGCAGTTCGACGCGGTGGTGGCTGCCGGACACGAAATCGGGGTGCACGGCTACAGCCACGAGAATCCGATCGCCATGACCCGCACGCAGGAAACCGAAGTCCTCGATTACTGCACCGACCTCATCGAGAAGCGTTCCGGGCGCAAGCCGGTGGGCTACGTGGCGCCGTGGTGGGAGTTCTCCCCGGTGACCAACGAGATCCTGCTTGAGCGCGGGTTCCTCTACGACCACTCCCTGATGCACGACGACTTCACCCCCTACTACGTGCGGGTCGGGGACTCCTGGACCAATATCGACTACGAGGCCGACTCCGCCAAGGAATGGATGAAGCCGCTGGTTCGCGGCGGGGAAACCGACCTGATCGAGATCCCCGCCTCGTGGTACCTCGACGACCTGCCGCCGATGATGTTCATCAAGTCCAGCCCCAACAGCCACGGGTACGTGTCCCCGCAGGTCGTCGAACAGCTCTGGCGGGACCAGTTCGACTGGGTCTACCGCGAAATGGACTATGCGGTCTTCCCGATCGCCATCCACCCCGATGTCTCGGGCAAGCCGCAGAACCTGCTCATGCTCGAGCGGCTCTTTGACCACATCCAGTCCCATGACGGCGTCGAGTTCGCCCGCATGGAAGATCTCGCCCGTGACTTCGCGCGGCGTAACCCGCGCCTGGAAACCTGACGGACCCGTCGCCGGGATCAGCCGCCCGCGGCGGCGACGGCCAGGGCCACCGGAACCGTGCCGTCGGTGAAGTTGATGGTGCGCCCGATCGTCGACGGGTCGTCAAGGACCGCCGCGATCGCCAGCGCGACGTTGCCGCGCGAGGTGCCGGTGTCGCCGGAGACATCCGGCGCGGGATCGAGCAGCCCGCTGGGCTCCTGGAGGGTCAGCGCCCCGGGGCCAAGGATCGTGTAGTCGAGCGCACCGGCGCGCAGGTGCTCGTCGGCGGCGATCTTGGCTGCCATGTAGGGGTAGAAGGGATCGTCCAGCGGCACCAGGTGCTCGGTGTCGGCGGTCAGGAACGAGACCATCACGTAGCGCTTGATTCCGGCCAGCTCGGCCGCGTTCATCGAGCGGATCGCCGCGTCCCTGTCCACCGCGTAGGTCCGATCGGGGTTTCCGCCTCCGGCCCCCGCGGACCAGACGATCGCGTCGGAGCCTGCGAAGGCCTCCGCCAGCTCGGTGGCGGTTGCCGCTTCCACGTCCAGCACCAGGGCGAGCGCGCCGGTGGCCGCGACATCCGGAACATGCTCCGGGTTGCGGATGACCGAGGTGACCTCGTCCCCGCGACTTGCCAGGATCCGTGCCGCGAGCAACGCGATCTTGCCGTGTCCGCCGATGATCGTGACCTTCATGGTGGTGCCTGCTTTCGTCCGTGGACAATTGAGTGCTTGGCTCAACCGGGCGGTGGTTGCACCGCAATGGATTGTCCGGCTTCGCCTCTGCCGACGAGCCTACACAGTGCGGTGCGGAATGGGGGAACGCAAAGCCCTGTTCCTGCTGCCCGCAGGTGGCCATCGAGAAGTTCCGGCAGGCCGGCAACTGGACGGCGGCGCCGGAAAGGCCGTGCGGTCGTAGTCCTCCAATGGTTTGATACGGGGTCGTTGAACTGCCGACGTCTTGCTGTTCAACGACCCACGCGCCAACGTGCCTGCCGTTTCGCTGCCCGTTCGGAGGAGATTCCTTGTCCCGGCATGTCGGGCTAGCTGGAAACCGTTTGCGCCGCTCCCGTGAGATTCCGCGGCGAGATGGCTTCCGCCAGCTCGGATTCACTCAACAGCCCGCGTTCAAGGATCAGTTCCGAGAGGCTCTTTGTTCCGTGCAAGGCTTCCTTGGCCAATTCAGCGGATACGGCATATCCCAGGAGCGGAGTCAGCCCCGTGATGACGGCAAGGGAACCTTCTACGCGTTGCTTGAGAAGGACTTCATTTGCCTCAATTCCCACCACGCAACGTTCCCTCAAGGTCTTGCTCGCGTGGGTCAGCCACTGCATGGATTCCAGCAATGCATCGGCCATCACAGGTTCGAAGGCGTTGAGCTGCAGCTGCCCTGCTTCCACTGCCATGGTCACTGTCATGTCGGAGCCGACGATTCGGAAAGCGACCTGATTCACCATTTCCGGGATCACCGGGTTTACCTTCCCTGGCATGATCGAGGATCCGGCTTGGACCGCTGGAAGGTATATTTCGCCGAAACCCGACTGCGGTCCCGACGACAGCAACCGCAAGTCGTTGCAGATCTTGGACAACTTGACCGCCGCCCGCTTGATCATTCCGGAAAGCAGAAGGAACACGCCGGTGTCGGATGTCGCCTCCACGAGGTTGACCGCCGCGACCAGGGGCAGCCCGGTGATTTTGGCGAGCTCCGGAACCACGCGTGCCCGGTAGTCGGCCGAGGCCGTGATACCGGTGCCGATTGCTGTGGCACCCAAGTTGATTTCGGCCAGGTGCAACCGCATTTCACACATGCGGTCATTGTCCTCTCGCAATGTCTCGGCAAAGGCACCGAATTCTTGTCCAAGGGTCATCGGGACGGCATCCTGCAATTGGGTGCGTCCGATCTTGAGGATGTCGGCGAATTCCAAGGACTTCGTGGCGAATGCCGCCGCCAGCTTGCCGTGTTCCTCGACGAGCTCATCCAGGGAGCGGCGCAGTGCAATCTTTACGGCCGTGGGATAGGTGTCGTTGGTGCTCTGGCTGCGATTGACGTGGTCGATGGGATCCAGATGCTGATACTGGCCTTTTTCATGTCCCAGTAGTTCCAGCGCCCGGTTGGCGATGACCTCGTTGGCATTCATGTTGGTGCTGGTTCCCGCGCCGCCCTGAATGCGGTCAACCACGAATTGGTCATCGTATGTGCCATCCATGACTTCGGCGGCTGCGGCTTGAATGACCATGGAATGCTTGGCGCTGAGCAGTCCAGTTGACTCGTTTGCCCGCGCGGCGGCCGCTTTGACCGCACCAAAAGCCCAGACCAGATGGCGGAAATCTCCAATGGTTCGACCACTGATCGGGAAGTTTTGGCGGGCCCTCTCGGTGCTGATCCCGTAGTAGGCGCAGCCCGGTATTTCGATTTCGCCCATGGAGTCTTGTTCCAGACGGGTGAAAAGTGATCCGGCCTGCTCAATGCCCAACATATTCGTTCCTTTCGATTTGGAGGTGGCTACCTACGTAGTCCAATGCCGTCAATGCCAGGGCTGCGGACCCATCGTGAATTGCGCTTTCGGCGGCCGCCCCGACGCAGTGGTCGGCGAATTGCACTTGATGGTTGGAATCCGGATAGCAGTGCAGCCCTATGTAGGGGTGAATGGCCGGAACGATTTGTGACACATTGCCCATGTCGGTCGAAGCCCGGTTCATGGTTGCGTGCTCCGCGGGCGCGTCAAAGCGACGTCCAAGTTTTTGTGCGTGGTGGACATACATTTCCAGTGCCCGTGTGTCGGTCCGGAACTCGGAGTACGGCTCGGATTCCGGGGTCATTTCGAGGTCGCATCCCGTGGCCAGCGCGCCCGCCTCAAAGCAACGGCGCACACGGGCCTCGGCCAGCACCAGCTCTTCAAGGGTTTCGGCGCGGACATACCAGCGGCCTTCCGTATGTTCCGGGATGGCGTTGGGGGCTTCTCCTCCGCGCGTCTGGATGCCATGCACCTTGGTGGTGCCAGGCAGTTGCTGTCGCAATAGTCCAAGAGCAACTTGGGCCACAACGAACGCGTCGTTCGCGTTCACTCCCTGCTCGGGGTAGGCAGCAGCATGAGCCGACTTCCCTCGATAGGAAATATGGTGGTGTCCCACCGCAAAGGGCCGGGCCTCCGCGGAATCAACGGGTCCGGGGTGAGCCATCATCGCCAGGTCCAGACCCAGGAACGCCCCACGCTTGAGCATTTCGATCTTGCCGCCGCCGCCTTCCTCGGCAGGGGTGCCATAAACCTCCACCGTCAGGTCGTATTGCTCTGCCAGATCGGCCAACACGATGGCAGCCCCGCACGACATGGCGGTAATCAGGTTGTGTCCGCATGCATGACCCAATTCAGGCAGGGCGTCGTATTCAGCACAAAGGCCGACACGGAAGCGTCCCGATCCAAACACGGCTCGCAGGGCAGTGGGGAAGCCGAGGTATCCACGTTCCACTTCGAAGCCGTGGCTCTCCAGGAATTGTGCAGTCCATTCGGCCGCCTTGAACTCTTTCCAGCCCAGCTCGGGGTGGGCATGGATCCTCTCCGAAAGCTCGACGAGTCCATGCTGAATTTCTTCAACGCGACGCACAACATGCTCATGCACTATTTGTTCCAACTTCCTTCTCAATCGCGATGCACATCCGGGATCCGGGTAATGCAGTGGGTCCCGGACCGATGGTCCGGGACCCACTGGCATTTTGTCGTCAGAGGTCCCCGGGGACCCCATACGACGGGGCAATCGTCGGGTTGATTGCGCGGGAACGGTACGCTTCCTTTTCAGGCGCCCAACGCTCCCAGAGATCCTCCAAGACCCCGATCGGGTCCTCGTCATCCCAATCAACGCGTAGGTCGGTAGACGCCCAAGAATGTCCATCGACAACCACCAGGCCGGCAGAGTGGACGGTGCCTTCCTCGCCGCCGGCGTTCAACCCGGCAACCAAGCCATCCAACAGCCGACGCTCGAAGGCACTTGCCGCCGAATTCTGGTAGGCAGCCATGATGGCGGCCGGAACTCCCGGATCGGAGAGCAAATTGCCCGCCGCCACGGCTCCGTCGAGGGCAACTACGCGGTTGGTCCCAAGCGTCCCCGATCCGGAGAACGAAGCCACGTTGCCGTCCTTGTCAACGACGGCGACCTGCCGGAAATCGATATGTTCCGCATCCCGGGCGACGCTGTCCAGCGCGAGCTGCGCGTTGGAACCGGACTCAAGCGCGTTGAGAATTCGTTCGCCCAGCCCAGGGTCGGTCACGTTCTGCGAGGCAACGCCTCCCACCGCTGAACGCAAGTGGACGCACCGGGCGGCCACCGCTGGGCTGGAGGAGGTGACCACCATTCCGAACGCGCCGGTACGGGGATCACGGGCAACCAGTGAAAATGTCATGTCAATGTCCTAGGGGTTGTCTCAGCGGCTCAAACTCGGCTGGCAAGCTTGGCGGCGCCGTTCGTGCCGCCGGTGACCCGGTCGGAAAGGTCCGCGGCCTTGCGCACGAGGTCGAGCGGCCCCTCGAAGTCGAAGTTCCGGTAGATGGCACCGAGCTGGGCAAACGGCGGCGACTGGGCAAAGAGCTGGAAGGTCAGCCGGTGCCCGGCGTAGTCGCTGTTGAGCAGGTCGCGGGCGAAGGCCAGGAGCTTGCGGCGATCGTCGGCAATCCAGTTCTCGTTGACGTTGTAGTACTTGTCCAGCCAGTCCTTGGTGTCCGGGTGTGCGAACGTGGCTGCATCGGGAGTGATGCAGATCTGGCCGCCGCACAGTTCGCGAGCAATGTGCATCATCGTGGGCAGCTGCGACAAGGCCGTCACCCGACCGGTGTAGAGCAGCGACTGGTTTGGCATGAGCAGTCCGCCGGGGCTCGTTTCTGCCATGGCAATGGATGCGGTCAGGTGCGCATTGATGTTTTCGCGGTAGCAGGCGAGTTGGGCCAGCTTCTCCTGAACGGCCGGCTGCTTCTCCAGACCGGTCTGCTTGACGTTCCACAGGGCGGCACCGATCATCATGTCAGCGAGATGCTGGGTGCGCTGAACGAACGGGAACGCGCTGTAGCGGTGCAGGGTGGAGCGGATGAACGCGGCAGCACGCGTGTGGCGGTAGAAAAGCACATCCTCCCAAGGGATTTCCACGTCGTCGAAGATGACCAGTGATTCGACTTCGTCCACCCGGTTGGACAGCGGGTAGTCCTTGGCCGACGCCCGACCGGCAAAGCCCGTACGGGAAATGAACTTCAAGCCCGGGCTGGAAAGGTTCGCTACGAAACCGACCGCGTAGTTCGAGAGCGTGTCGTTGCCCCAGTTGGCGATGGTCGGCTTGGTGAATGCCTGGTTGGCGTATGCCGCGGCCGTTTCGTACTTGGCGCCGCGAACGACGATCCCGTTGTCGGTTTCACGCACCACATGCAGCAGCATGTCCGGATCCTGGTCTTGGGGCGCCTTGGACCTGTCGCCTTTGGGATCGGTATTGGCCGATATGTGGAATGTGTCGGCGGTGATGGAACGTTCGATGTGTCGCCGGATGTTTTCCGAAAAACGCGGGTCAACCTCGTTGAGGACATCTTGTCCGTCAAAGAGGGACCACATTTCACCAATGGTCTCGTCGCCGACTCGCGTAACGACCCCGCCGGCCTCGCCTAGCGTCAGGTCAACTGCGCGGCGCTTGTCCCACCAGTCTTCCTGGGTCCGCGGCAGGCGGTTTCCGATCGCGTTGAGTTCGCCGCTCTTTTCATCGGCGTAGGTCATCGCTGCTTGTGTCGACTCTTGATGAGCCATGTCGAAAATCATGGCACGTTGATCGACGATGGGCTTGAACATGGGGTGGGTGGTTACGTCGTCTACCTGCTCGCCGTTGACGTAGACCTTGCGGCCGTCTCGAATGGACTCGCGGTATTCTTCACCAGTACGAAGCATTTGCCTCTACCTTTCTCGCATGAAAATTAGTTGGATAACGCTGGCGTTTTAGCGCACCGGGCCCGAGCCCGGATAGTCGGGAAACACCGACGGTTCCACCGGTTCCGGCTTGCCGTAGGTACGAGCGTGATAGGTCAAGGGTTCGCCTGGCTGGCCTCCGACCGCGGTGACGTTCCCGAAGTAGACGTAATGGGTGCCGCATTCGACGACCTGCCGAAGGGTGCAGTCAAAGGAAGCCAACGCGTCCACCAACGTGGGGCAGCCCGAAGGCAGCGGTGCCCATTCTCCGCAGGTGAAATCCCAGCGTTCCTTGCCGGGCCAAGGCCGGCCTGCAAAGGTGTCGGCCACGTGGTCATGCTGGCGCCCCAGCAACGAGACGGAGAAAACGCCGTGCTTGACGATGGCCTCGTTGAGGGGGCTCTTTCGGTTCACACACACCAGCAGGGTGGTTGGATCGGCTGTCACCGAGCACATGGCGCTGACCGTCTGGGCGTACCTGCCGCTGGGGCCGTCGGTGCCAACAACCGTCACGCCGGTGGCGGCGCGTCCCATGGCCTCAACGAACGCGTTCCGCAACGCCTCTGGATCGTTCTTGAGGCCAACAGTGGCAGCTGGCTTGACTGACGTAGACATTGAATCAACCTCCTTGGATCGACCGGAACTGGTGCCGGTCTGAATGTTCACAAGATCAGTCTGTGATTCAAGTCGTAATTGAACAAGCAGATTATTTCTTAGTTATCCATCTAAAAAATCGAAACCTGTTTCATCGAGGTTCATGCATTCCGTTCCAGAGCGCAAGGCTGGTTTCGACCTGTTCCATAAACGCCCTCACGCGTGCAGTCGGCCGCACCCTGGACAAATGCGCAGTGGCAATGCCCAGCGGCGGGATGTCCGCCGCAAGTTCCCGCGTGGCCACCTGCAGCCCTTCATAGCTCATGGAAATTGCGGTGCGCTGGCTCAAGATGGAGTACCCGAGGCCGCGTGCGACAAGCGCGCGAACCATCTCGAAACTGGTTGTCTGAAAGCGGACCGTCGGCTCCAGCCCCTCAAGCTGGAAGAACGACAGGAAGTACTCCCCGCCGGGGGCAAGGTCAAAAAGGATCATCGGTTCGGGGGCAAGCTCTCGCAGGGAGACCCGACGCTGTTCGGCCAATGGGTGGTCGACGGGTAGGACCACATAGGGCTTGGACGCATAAACCCTTGTCAGGGTAAATGCCCCGGATTGCTTGAGTTCGTGAAGCTGGTAGTCGTAGATGATGATCAGGTCCAGCGCCCCGTTTGCGAGGGAGTCGGCGAGCGTCTTCTGGTCGCCTTCCATGAACGAGAGCTCGACCCGCGGGTGCTTTCGCAGGAAATCATCGATCACCATTGGCAGCAGCACGGGCGCCAGGGACGAATAGCAGCCGACACGCAGCTTTCCGGCCAGCGAATCGACGCTGCTTCTGGCGGACTCATGCATTTCCTCAATGCCCATGATGATCCGCCTGCTGTCGGCCACCACCTCGCGACCCACTGCAGTGAGGCTCATCCCTCGCGGGTGGCGAACAAACAGTTGGGCGCCGAGCGACTGCTCGAGGTCGGCAAGCGCTGTCGAAACGGCGGATTGGCTGAGGAACAGCTTCGCGGCGGCACCTGTGACGCTGCCGGCTTCGGCCGCGGCCAGCAAGTATTCGAGTTGCTTGAGCGTTATTTCAGCCATCGTTTTTTCCGATACCTTCCTTCGAATTCATGTGATATTCAGCACTCGCAAAGTGTTGCATAGTTTTCACAACGTAGAGGTCGCAAACGGCGAGGGCACCGGGCGACCAGCCACCAAGGAGGACCAATGACAGAGCACAGCGCCGATGTACAGCTGCTTCAGGAAATACTTTCCATTGACTCAACATGGGGTAATGAAACGCCGTTGGCCGAATTTATTGCGCAGCAGATGCGTGAATGGGGCGTTGACGAAGTAGAACTCGTTGAATCGATGCCCGGACGGTACTCGGTTGGTGGGCGCATCCGAGGAACCGGCGGCGGCAAGTCGCTCCTCCTGAACGGGCATCTGGACACGTACGAAGCCTCACCGGACTGGACCAAGGATCCCTTCCGCGGAACGGTTGAGGATGGCCGCATCTATGGGGCGGGCATTGCGGACATGAAGGCCGCTACCACTGCGGCCCTTGCCGTCATGCGCCGCATTGCCACCGGCGGCCAGCGTCCGAAGGGCGACGTTGTGTTCCAGGGCGTCTCTTGCCACTTTGAAGGTGGCGTCGGCACCCGTTCGCTCCTCGAAGCGGGATTTACTGCGGACGCGGGCATCTGCGGCGAGCCCACAGACAACACCATCGGCACGGTCCACAGGGGAGCCGCCTACCTGAAGGTCACCACACACGGCAAGCAGGCCCATACTTCCGCCAAGGAACTCGGGCTCAACGCCATTGAAACCATGGAACCGGTCCTCGCAGGCATGCGGAAGTTCGAATCCGAAATGCCGTACCACCCGCACCCGGAACTCCCCGGCGGACCCAAGCTCAACATCGGCACTGTGCGCGGCGGCACCAAGCACAACCAGGTTCCGGACCGTTGCGAAATGACCTGCGATATCCGGTTGCTTCCCAGCCAAGACCCATACGACGTGCGCGACCAAGCGGAAAGCATGATTCAGAAACTCGCGGAAACCGATCCGCGCATCGATGCGACGGTTGAATTCAGCGAACACTGGCTTTCCGGCCCCCGCCTCCCATACGAAATCGACAAAGACAGCCCCATCGCTCGTGCCGTGGCTGCGGCCATGCACAGCATTGGCACCGAACCGGTTTTCCAGGGCATTCCGTTCTGGACCGACATGGTTCCGCTCCACCAAGCAGGCATTCCTTCGGTGAACATCGGTCCGGGCACACCTCCCTACTCCTGGGCCGATGAATGGGTGGAACTGGCGAAATACGAAGAAATTATCGAGATATACGCCGCAGTAGTAAGTGGCTGGTGTAACCAGAGCGTCTAGCATCACTCTTCGGCGCCGCAACTTTTAACAAGGAGAACATCATGGGTAAGACTTTCCGCAGTACTCTCGTTGGGTGTGCAGCCATCGCATCACTCATGCTGACCGGATGCGCGGGTTCCAGCAATGCCAGCGCCCCCGTCGACGGCACCGTCCCCAAAGTGGCCACCAAGGCCCCGGGCATCCTCAATATCGGCGTTGACCTCACGTATCCTCCCTACGACATGCTGCAGGACGGCAAGCCGGCAGGCTTCGACGTTGAATTCATGAATGCCGTGGCCAACAACCTGGGCCTCAAGGCCAGCTTCACCGACACCCGTTTCGCGCAGATCGTCGCCGGCATCAAATCCAACCGCTATGACGTGATCGCCTCGACGCTTTACATTTCCGCGGCCCGATCCAAGGAAGTCGACTTTGTGCCCTACTTCCAGACCGGAAACTCGATTATCAGCCTTGCCGACGGGGACAAGTACGTGACTGCGCAGGATCTGTGCGGAAAGAGCGTTGGAGTTGTCACGGCAACGGTCATCGCCGACATCATGCCGCATGCCGAGAGCGACAAGTGCAAGGAAAACGGCAAGGGTCCCATCACCGTCAAGGAATTCCCGACCGATCCCGAAGCCACCCAGGCGCTCCTGGCCCATCAGGTCGATGCGCAGATGACCGACGGCGCCGTCGCCAAGATTGCCGTGGAGAAGTCCCGCAAGCGCCTGGTCCTGAGCAGCCAGGAGCTGATCTATCCCATCGCTGTGGGCATCGGTGTAAGCAAGGGCAACGCCGAAATGCAAGACGCAGTGGCCGGAGCCATTGAAACCATGAAGACCGATGGCAGCTACAAGGACCTGCTGGCCAAGTACAACCTCGAGCCGGTGGATCCCGAGGTCCTCAAAGAATCATTGAACCGGAAATAGGTGAGTGCCATGGTGTTTGATTGGGGATATACGTTTTCGTTGTTCCTGGATCCCGATCTTTGGAAGGGCGCCGGCGTCGTGGTGGCCTTGGCTGTCCTGTCATGGACGATCGCCAACGTCGCCGGAATCGGTTTGGCCCTCATGCGCGAATCGCGCAAGCGGGCACTGAATGTGATCGCCGGACTCTACATCTGGCTCTTCCGGAGCCTGCCCCTGCTGGTTCTTCTGGTCTTTGCCTACAACATCCCGCAGGTGTTCCCCGCCTCGCAGGTCATCCTGGGCTCGTCGTTCAACGCAGCGTTGATCGCCATGGTCCTGCACGAGGCGGCCTACATGGCGGAGATCCACCGTGGCGGCCTGCTCTCGGTAGGACTCGACCAGCGTGAGGCGGCCAAGGCGCTCGGCCTGCGTTACGGGCAGTTCCAGCGCCGGATCGTGCTGCCGCAGGCATTCCGTATCGCGCTTCCAACGCTGGGCAACGAGTTCATCTCGATCCTGAAGCTCACCTCGCTCGCCAGCGTGATCTCGCTTCCCGAGATCCTGCTGGTCGGCCAGCGGCTGTTCACCCAGAACTTCTTGGTCCTGGAGACGCTGACCGCCGTCGCTGCCTTCTACGTCCTGCTGGTGACGGTCTTTGACCTGCTGCGCGCGGCGCTGGAACGCAAGCTGGACGTAACGCGCCGCCACACGAAGCTCGAGGGCGGCCCGGCGGAAATCGAACACCTGACGGCGCGAGTCCGTGAACGCCATCCGCATGTGGGCGACAAGTTGGTGCGTGCGGAAGAGGTCACCAAGACCTTTGGCGAAAACCAGGTCCTCAAGGGCGTGAATCTCGATGTCCACCGCGGAGAGGTTGTTGTCGTGATCGGGCCATCGGGTTCGGGCAAGACAACGCTTGTGCGCACCTTGAACCACCTGGAACCGCACGATGGAGGCCGGGTCGTCGTCAACGGAGAAACCATCGGCTACCGGATGGATGGCGACGGCCGGAAGCTGCCCCTGGGCGATGCCGCCATGGCCCAACAGCGTTCCAACATCGGCATGGTCTTCCAGCGCTTCAACCTCTTCCCGCACCTCAACGTGCTGGAAAACGTCACACTGGCACCTGTGCAGACCAAGCTGATGACCCAGGCGGAGGCCGACGAGTACGGCCGCGAACTCCTGAAGCGGGTGGGCATGGGACAACACAGTTCCAAGTATCCGCACCAGCTTTCCGGCGGCCAGCAGCAGCGCGTCGCCATCGCCCGGGCCCTGGCCATGAAGCCGTCGGTGATGCTTTTCGACGAACCCACCAGTGCGCTGGACCCGGAGCTCGTGGCAGAGGTGCTGGACGTCATCGCGGGCCTGGCCAACGACGGCATGACGATGGTGATCGTCACCCACGAAATGAGGTTGGCCCGCGACGTCGCCGACTGGGTCGTGTTCATGGAGGACGGCAACGTCGTCGACACCGGCTCTCCGGAACACATCTTCGGTCCGGATGGCTGCGATCGTGTCCAGCGATTCGTCAAGCACGTCTCGGCGGGCGTTTAGCCGTTGAATCAGCAGTGGGCGGCGTGGTGTTGGTTGCCACGCCGCCCACTGCTGCGTTTGCCCACAAGCACCGGAGCCGATCCTGGATGGCCGGCCCGGGCAGCG
>CAWFRB010000033.1:0-137340 GCA_963818105.1 uncultured Actinomycetota bacterium
ATCCTTCCGTACTATCAGGCGTTGGTTTCACTGCAGGACGAAAGCATACTCGGCGCCGAGCTGCTGGTTCGGTGGGAGCGTCCCGACTAAAGAATCATTCAACCGGCGAATTCCTCGCGGTCGCGGAGGAAGCCGGCATGATGGGTGCCATCACGGAACAGCTGTTGGATGAGGCGTTGAAGGACCTCAGCCGCTGGCGCACGCTCCGATTGGTCGATGGCGATTTCAGGGTCCATCTCAATGTGAGCTCACGGGAACTTCATTTTCCTGGGATTCCCGGACATCATTCGCGACGCACTTCGCCGCCATGGCCTCCACCTCCACCTTGGCCCTGGAAATCACCGAGGACAAGCTCATGACGGGCGACCGGCTGCACAAATACACCTTGCTGGCCCTGCGGCAGATGGGGGTGGAGGTGTATATCGACGATTTCGGGACGGGCTATTCCTCCATCAGCTACCTGCGCCAGTTGCCGGTTGCCGGGGTGAAGATCGACAAATCGCTCGTCGACGATGCAGACACCGACCCACCGCAGGAAAAATTACTGATGGCCGTCTCGTACCTGATCGAAGCGTGTGAGCTGGAATGCGTTGTGGAAGGCGTGGAAACGCGCGGGCAAGCCGACAAGCTCAGGTCCATGGGTTTTGAGTGCGCCCAGGGATACCTCTTCGGCAAGCCGATGAGCAGTGAAGCTTTCACTCGCCGTGCTGTCTGCCTGACCTTTTGGCAGGGACCGGCTGTTGGCCTTCGTGCGGATGTGCCGGCGGTGTGCAGGTTGGGAAGCTGTGGCGGCAGGACCTCGTTGCGGGTAAAAACCCATCGCCGGCCACCGCAAAGGGGTGCTTCGTGGAAGCCCGGGGTCGACACCGTTGTTCTGGAACGCTTTGTCGTAGATTGGGTTCATGAGCGCAATCGAGGAATCGTTTTCCATGGCCGTCGGAGACACTGAGGTTTCTGCCGTATTCGCCGGCCCGGCCGGATCCGTGGCAACCGTCGTCGTGGCACACGGAGCGGGTGCCGGCATGGAGCATCCCTTCCTCACCGGGTTCACCGGAGCACTGAACGAACGCGGCATCGCCACGATGCGCTTCAATTTTCCCTACAGCGAGGCGGGAAAGAAGTTTCCCGATCGACCGCCGACTGCGATTGCCACCTGGAATGTCGCCATGGATGCCGCGAGGCAGCGGGCCGCCGGGCAACCGGTCTTCGCCGCAGGAAAGTCCTTCGGCGGGCGCATGGCTTCCATGGCGGTGGCCGAAGGCATGGAAACGGCCGGGCTCGTATTCCTGGGCTATCCGCTGCATGCGCCGGGCAAGCCAGAAAAGCTCCGCGACGTGCACCTTTACGGGCTCGAGGTGCCCATGCTCTTCCTGCAGGGAACCCGTGATCCGTTTGCGTTGCCGGGCGAGTTGGAACCGGTGGTTGAGCGCATCGGCGCCCACGCCGTCCTGAAGTGGTTTGAAGGCGGGGACCATTCCTTCAAGGTGGCCCGTTCCAAGCGGAGACCCGAGCAGGACGGCGCGCTTCTGGCCGAAGCCGTAACGGAGTTCGTCCTCGCCAACAGCTGAGCCGCCGGCAAGGGCGGCCGCCTAGAGCTTCGGCACGACCAGGTCCCGAACCTGCTTGCGCAGGATCTTGCCGAGCATCGAGCGCGGCAAGTCATCGACGGCCACGATCCGCTTGGGAACCTTGTAGCCGGCGAGCGCTCCTCGGCAGTGTTCACGCAGTGCGGCTTCGTCCAAGGTCGCGCCGGGTTCGAGCTCCACCGCGGCGACCACCATTTCCCCGCCGTTTTCCAGGGGCTTGCCCACCACCGCCGCGTCCTTCACGTCCGGGTGTTGGCGAAGCACGGATTCGACCTCGGTCGGCGAGACATTGAATCCGCCGGTGATGATCAGCTCCTTGGCCCGGTCCACGATCGTCGCGAATCCGTCGGCATCCACCGTCACCACGTCCCCGGTGCGCAGCCATCCGCCGGGCAGCAGCACCGCGTCGGTTTCCTCGGGGTTGTTCCAGTAACCCATGAACACCTGCGGCCCCTTGACCAACAGCTCGCCGGGTTCGCCTTGGGCGACCTCGACGTCCGGGTTGCCCAGTTCCACGACCTTGACCAAGGTGGAGGGGAAGGGCAGGCCGATGGTTCCGGGCTTCCGGGTGGTGTGCAGCGGGTTGCCCAGGGCAACGGGAGAGGTTTCGGTCATCCCGTAGCCTTCCACCAGCGGTCCCCCGGCGACCGATTCCCACAACTGCGCGACATCGACCGGCAGGTTCATGGCGCCGGAGATGCAGTACTTGGCCGAGCGCAGTGAAACGCCCTTGTCCCGGGCGGCAAGGACCGTGCGCTCGTAGATCGGCGGCACAGCGCTGAAGATCGTCACGGGGGATTCTTCATGGCGGCCAGGATCAGGTCCGGGTCGAACTTCGGGAAGAGCACGAGCAGTCCCTGCTTTCGCACGCCGAACGTCAGGTACATGGTCATCCCGAAGGCGTGGAACATCGGCAGGACCGCATAGAAGATTTCCTTGCGCGGCTGGGCAGCCGGGCATCCATGCTTCGCCCTGCAGGGCATTCGAGTGCAGGTTGAAGTGGCTGAGCATCGCGCCCTTGGGACGCCCGGTGGTTCCCGAGGTGTACTGGATGACCGCCAGGTCTTGGACATCGGGGTGGGCGTGGCCGGCATCGAGCGGCCCATGGCCCAGCAGCGACTTCCAGGTAGTGGTTCCCGGGGCAGGCGCGCTCAGCGCGGCCTTGGTGGTGCGCAATGACTTCACCGGCAGGTTCAGGGCCAGGCGCTTGACGGCGGGGAACGCGTCCAGCAGGTTCACGGAGACCACGTGGTCGGGCTGGATTCCCTCGGGGAATTCCTCGATCGCTGCCGCCGTCTTGTCCCAGACGATTGCCACCCGCGCCCGGTGGTCCTCGAATTGTCCGGCCAGTTCGCGGGAGGTGTAAAGCGGGTTGTGTTCGACGACCACCGCGCCAAGGCGCAGGATCGCATAGAAGGCAACGACGTGTTGGGGGCAGTTCGGCAAGATCAGGGCGACCCGGTCCCCCGCCTTGACGCCCAGACGGCGCAGGCCTTCCGCTGCTTGGGCGACCTGCCTGCCCAGCTCCGAGTAGCTGGTGCGGCGACCGAAGAATTCGGTGGCCGGGCTGTCTCCGGCCTCGGCGACCGCGTGCTCAAACATCTTGCTCAACGATTCGGTGGGGAGATCAATCTGCGCTGGGACACCCGGCTGGTAGTTCTTCACCCAGGGCTGCATCTCATTGTTCTCCATCCCCCAATCATTCCACCGTTCCAGATGGTAACCTTGCCCCGAGTTGCGGTTTCACTCTCGGCCCGCGTCCGGCGAGGCCCCGGTGTTTCGAGGCGAATCCATGGCCTTGCGCCCCATGCCGGCAATGGTTCGCACCGCGGGAGATTCGGGGTCTGTTTGCCCCATTCGCTTCCGGAGGTTCCACATGCGCGGAATTTCGGGGCCAAACGGCAACAATTAGTTCAAATTTTCGAACCACAATGGTCTAAATCATGGACAATGGGAACGTGACGACGCACAAGGCCGGTCCCATCCAAGATCAGCTGCCACTTTCGGATGCGGACGCCCCCGACGAAGGGCATGCGCTTCCGGGACGGGAGCTGGATGAACTGCGTGCCGAGAACGCCAGGCTCCGGCGGCTGCTGGAAATCAGCGAGCATGAATCGAGGGCAGCGCGCGAGGCCCAACCAGAACTGGCACTTCACACAGACGGCCCGGTGACCAGCCGCTCCCCCGCCGAAACGAAGGTCGCCTTCTACCAGTCGCTTTTCCGTGCCCGCACCGACATCTACGCCCTGCGCTGGGAAAACACCAAGGCCGGAAGCTCGGGTTGGGTACCTGCCGTCGCCGGAGGCTGGCGCAAGTGGATGGACCGGGAGAACGCCAACTACCTGCGCCTGACCCCCGCCGCCGTCGAATCGCACCTGCGCGGTTCCGAACACCTGGGCCTGTACCCGCTGACCAACAACGACGGATGCTACTTTGTCGCGGCCGACTTCGACGGCGCCGCGGCCCTGCTCGACGCCCTGGCCTACACCAAGGCGGCCCGCCATTTCCAGATCCCCGCGGCCCTGGAAATTTCCCAGTCCGGGCGCGGAGCCCACGTCTGGATCTTCTTCACCGGGGAGGTTCAGGCCGCCGACGCCCGGGCACTCGCCAGCGGGCTGCTCACCGAGGCCATGAACATCCGCGGGTCGATGTCGCTGAAATCCTACGACAGGCTTTTCCCGTCCCAGGACCGTCACACCGGCAAGGGCATGGGCAACCTCATCGCCGCCCCGCTCAACGGAAAGCGCCGGCAACACGGGGCCACGTTGTTCCTGGACACCGGCACGCTGGAACCCTATGCGGACCAGTGGGCCTATCTCTCGACGCTGGGGAGGTTGAGCCCGGCCGACCTCGGCCGGATGATCCGCAGGCTTCCGGCGCCCGTCACCGGGGCGAAAACCCGCTTCCGGGCGCCCACCGCGACGAAAATCGTGCCGCGGACCGCCGCGCTGGTCCATGCGGAGATCGGCTCCCGCATTACGGTGCGCGCCGACGACCTGGGCCCGGCCATGGTCAGCGCGTTGAAACACGCGGCCTCCCTGCCCAACCCGATGTTCTACGAAAAGCAACGACAAGGCCGTTCCACCTGGGACACCCCGCGCTTCCTCACCAGCTACGACGAGACCCTCGAAGGCGACCTGATCCTGCCGCGCGGGGTGCGTCCCCTGCTGGAGGAGCTGGTGCACAGCGCGGGCAGCACGCTGCAGCTTGAGGACCGCCGGGACCAGGGCACGGCCCAGGAGTTCTCGTTCTCCGGGGAGCTGCGCGAAGGCCAGCGCCAGGCGGTCGCACATGCACTGGAGCACGATCTGTCGCTCATTGTCGCCGCCCCGGGTTCCGGGAAAACCGTCATGGCGCTGGCCGTGGCCGCCGCCCGCAACACCAGCACGCTGATCCTGGTGGACCGCAAGGCACTGGCCGACCAATGGCGCGCCCAGGTGCTTGCCCTGTTGGGCGTCAAGGCCGGCCAGCTGGGAGGAGGGCGCACCAAGCTGCGCGGTGCCATCGATGTGGCGCTGCTGCCCACGCTGGCGCGCAAGAAGGACGTCGCCAAGCTGTGCTCCGGGTACGGCCAGGTCATCGTCGATGAATGCCACCATGTCCCGGCCGCCGCATTCACTCAGGTCATGAACCAGATCCCCGCCGCCCACTGGCTCGGGCTGACCGCCACGCCGTACCGCCGGGACGGGCTGGAGGAACTGATCTTCCACCAGCTGGGCACCAATACCCACGAATTCACCAAGGTCCTGCCGGGCCAGCTACCCGATGCCGTTGAACAAGTTCCCGCGCCGGCCCTGGAGCTGCGGCTGCACGAAACCGCCTACGACTATTCGGGGGACGCCGTCGCCGGGGATCCCGGCGGGCTGCATGAAATCTACAGGGACCTCATGGAGGATTCCGGGCGCCTGGCGCAGATCGTTGACGACGTGTGCGCCGCCTACGCCGGCGGGGCCAAGGCGTTGGTGCTTTCCACCTGGAAACGCCACCTGGACTTGCTGGCCACCGGCCTGCGGGAACGCGGCATCGAACCGGTGATCCTGACCGGTGAATTGAAGGGCAGGGAACGGACTGCAGCGATTGCCGAGATCGAGGCCACGGCCACGGAGTCGCCCATCGTGGTGCTGGGGACCGGGTCGCTCATCGGCGAGGGGTTCGACGCCCCGGCGCTGGACACGTTGTTCCTGGCCGCACCCATATCCTTCAAGGGCAGGCTGGTCCAGTACGTGGGCCGGGTGACGCGCAGCCATCCGGGCAAGGACGTTGCGGTGGTGCACGACTACCACGACGTGCTCACCCCGGTCCTTGCATCCTCGTGGTCCAAGCGCCGGGCCGGCTATGCGGACATGGGGTTCACGCTGCCCAAGGCCAAGTCGGCCCGGGGCAGTCGAAAGGCGTCGCAATGCGATGACCTCGATCGCGACGCCCGCATCAGGTCCACCGGCCAGATCGTGGACCTTGGGAACTAGTTCCAGATGTCATCCCCGCGCAGGGAAGCATCGGCTCCACCGTCGGCGTAGATGGTCTGGCCGGTGACGTGCGTGTTCTCTGCGCTGGTCAACCAGACCAACAGACGAGCCAGAACAATCGGCTCCGAGTGGTAGTTCAGCGGCATGGGAACATGCTTGTCGGTCAGTTCGCGCCCCTCCGGGGTGGAGAGCAGCTCGGTCGTCATGGCCGAGAGTACCGTGCCGCGGGGCAATGGCGTTCAAAGGGATGTTGGCACCGGCCCAGGTGTCGGTGATGGATTCCCTGCGCACCCAGCGGGAGAGCGCACGCTTGCTGGAAGGGTAGTTCAGGTAAGCGGGACCGGGGCCCGCCTCGACAAGTGCCGCACCGATCTTCACCGCGCCCTCTTCGTCGCCCGCCAACAGGGCGTCGACGAGTTCGGCTGAGTTCGGCTGAAGCGAGGCCATGGAGCTGACAACCGCCGCGCGCGGGGCAGCGCTCTTGGCAAGCGCCGGGGCGAGCTGCTCCAGGAATTCGGTGACGCCGAAGTAGTTCACCTTGACGGTCAGCGGGGAAGGGGCGGAGATCCCGGCGCTGGCGATCACCGCGTCCACCGTGCCGCCCGCCAGCTCAAGGGCCTTTTCCGCGGCCGCAACGCGCCCTTCGGGCGTGCTCAGGTCGGCTTGCGACCTCGGCCCCGCGCAGGTCGACGCCGATGACGTTTTCGCCGCGTTCACGCAGCAATTGCGCCGCGGCCGCACCGATTCCCGAGCCTGATCCGGTGATGATGTACGTACGGGTCACGAGGTGTCTCCTTCGCTGGCGTCCCTCACGGGACGGCGGTGGGTTGTTCCGGCGGACAGAGGGTCCCCGGCCGGACCGGCAACCACATTTACTGTCTTGGCGACACCATATCACCATTACTGTCGAGGCGACAGTATGTTGTGGCGTGGTCCACCCGGGGGCGCCGGGACCCCATCCGAGACCGGCGTCAGGGGTTGACCAGCGACTCCCCGTTGACGCTGCGCACCGCCCAGGGCCCCTCGTCGTTATCGAGCAGCGAGACCGAGCCGTTGAGGATCGTGTCGAACTTGTATCCGGCGAGCGAGGAAAGCGTGTAGCGAATGATGGTTCCGTGGCAGACGATGGCAACGTTCTTGCCGGGGAGGTCCGCTGCGATCAGCTCGATCGCCTTGCGTCCCCGGGCCACCACCGAGTCAAGCGCTTCGATTCCGCCGCCGTGCTTGTTCGGCCACAGGACCTCCCACTCCTCGTCCCGCATGCCTTCGGCCTGGCCGTAGTCGCGTTCGATGAGTTCGTCGTAGCTGCGGCCCAGCTCGATGCCCAGTCCGGCGGAGATGATTTCGGCCGTCTCGCGCGCCCGGGACAACGGTGAGCTGACGATCGCGTCCCAGCGCCCCGCGCCGAGCACCGCCACAGCGTCGAGGGCCTGCTGCCGCCCGACGTCGTTCAGCGGGATGTCACTGGAGCCTTGCAGGCGGCCTTCGGCGTTCCAGTTGGTCTGTCCATGGCGAATGAATCCTAGTTTCATGCTTCCATTCTCTTCCCCGGTCGGGCCCTGCGGGCCATGTCCCGCCGGCAGGACATTTTCCACGTCCACGACCGAGCCGGTGGCGGTGTCCGCCCGGAAACGAACGTTCCCATCGGCGTCCCCCGGCTTCCACCGCGCACCGGACAATGCGCCTCGCCGCGGGCCACGTCGTCCTCGGTGATCGTGTAGGTGGGCGTGAAGTACAGGACCTGTCCCCCGGCGTCCACCGTTGCGGCGGGGAAGTCGGCAGCCAGGTCGCCGTCGAAGTTCCCCGCCAGCTCCGCCTCGACCGTTTCGCCGCCGTGGTTCCTGAAGCGCCCGGTGAAGGCCAGGATGTCACCGGCCCGAAGCCCCGGCGCGGCGGGGCCGTAGTTCGCGTCCTGGGCCTCGCGGGTGCCCAGGACCTGGTCCCCGTCCCCGTATCCCTGCCCGATTTCCTTCCACGTGTGCACGCCCCACTGGGCAGGTTCCGCGGAAATGACGTGGGATTCCCCGACGCTTGTCCAGGTCTCCGGGCGGCCGGGGGTGATCGAGCGCAGCACCATCGAAAAGACCCCGCCGTCGTCATCGACATACGCTTCGGCCTGGGCCCGCAGCGATGCAGGCGTCAGGGCTTCCGCATCCAGCCGGGCAAAGACGATTTCGCTGTAGCCGTTGGCCTCGTAGAGCACGCCGAGCGACCCGTCGGCGAGCACGGCGCCGGTGGAGTACGCGCTGGAACCGGGGCAGATCGCCGCCACCGGCCGCCAGCCGGCACCCTCGTCGAGGGAGATGCTGAGCACGGTGTTGCGGCGCAGGTCGGCGTCCCTGTTGTTGGTGGCCAGCAGCACGCCGCGGCCGGCACCCTGCCCCGGAAGCCCGAAGATGCTTCCGTTGTCGCTGGGATCCGGCAGGCTCGGCACCGGCGCCGGCGGCCCGTAGCTGTGACCGCCGTCCGTGGACAGCGCCTGCAGCCTGGCGCCGCGTGCGCGCGAATTCAGCAGCACGCGTCCGCCGGACAGCTCGACGACCTTGTTTTCGTTCGCCTCCCCGGCCATGGCCTCCCCGAGCGTCCAGTTTTCGCCGTGGTCGTCCGAGTAGGCGGAGGCGGCGCGGATTTCGCCGTGCAGCAGGATGACCATCTGCTGGACCAGTCGCCCCGCCCACGGGCCTTCCTGCAGCTGGATCCCGGACCCGGCTGCGGCAAAGAGGCCGGTGATGCCCGCGCGCTTGAGCTGCGCGGTGATGCGGCGGTGCGTCCAGCTCAGGCCGTCGTCGTCCGAATAGGACACGTCGACGTGCTGCACCGCGTCCTCGGGCTCCAGGCCCTCGACCGCCTCGAAGAACCCGGCGTGGGTGCCCGCCGCGTGGAAGCAGAAGATCCGCCCGGTGGCCCGGTCCACCAGCAGGCTGGGATCCCCGAAGCCCTGCAGCCCGGTGCCGGTGCGGATCTCCCGCTGCCCTTCCCAGGTCAGTCCGTTGTCGAGGCTGCGCCGCAGCAAAAGGTCGATGGTGTTGGGCAGGTCGTCGAGGTTGGGCCGTCCGTCATAGGCGGCCAGGACGGTCCCGCGGGTGGAAACTGCCAGCGCGGGGATCCGGTATTGGCGGTGTCCGCCGACGCCGCGTGCGGCGAGAACCTGGTGCGAAAATCCGTGTGGAAGCATTGGGCATCCCCCAGATCTACCCGAGTTGGCTCGGCGGGCCAAGTTGGTTCGGCTTGGTTACGGGCGGACGCACCGAAGGCGTGGCGCGGATCCGTTGTTGCGGATCCGCACCACGCCCTCGTCGTCGTTGCGCCGGACGGCGATCTAGCGCAACGGGTTGAAGTGCCGCATCACGGCCGGGACCGATTCCCCGGTGATCGATGCGGCAAGCATCTTGCCGGTCAGCGGGCCCAGCGCCACGCCCCACATGCCGTGCCCGCCGGCGACGTGCACGCGGGAGGAGCGGGTGGCGCCGATCAGCGGCAGCCCGTCGGTGGTGCAGGGGCGGGATCCGACCCATTCCTCCTGGCGGTCCTCCCAGTTGATGCCGGTGAACAGCGGGGAGGCCGCGGCAACGATCGCCTCGATGCGCTTGGGCTCCAGCGGGTGGTCGGCATCGCGGAACTCCATGGTGCCCGCCACGCGGAACCTGTCGCCCAGCGGGGTGCAGGCCACGCGCTGCGCCGGGAAGTAGATCGGGTGGGTCGGCATGACCTCGGGAACCACCGTGAAGGAGTACCCGCGGCCGGCCTGGACCACGCGCTTGACGCCGAACTTCTTGGCGAGCTGGCCCAGCCAGGCACCGGAGGCGATGACCACCGAGTCTGCGTGCTGGATCCGGCCCTGCGAGTCCACCACCTCGACGCCGTGGGCGTGTTCGCGGATGTCGACCACGTCGAAGCCGGTGACGATGTCCGCGCCGCGCGCCAGCACCGAGTCGGCGAGCGAGTCCATGAACTTCGGCGGGTTGATGAAGCGCTGGTCGTGGATCTGCACGCCGGCCTTGACCCCGTCGCCGAGCGTCGGTTCCATGGCGCGGATATCGTCGGCACTCAGCAGGTCGAATTCGACCTTGCCGCCGGAGGCGCGGATGCCCTCGAACTCGTGCAGCAGGGCGTCGCGGTCCTTGAGGTTCTTGAAGCCGGTGAGGAACGGCTCGGCGGGCTTGGTCTTTTCGCTCATGCCCGTGGACAGCGCCACCGAGCCGGCGTCGGCATCCGCGCCCCATGCATTGGCCTCCGCCGAGTTGCGGGCGATCTTGGTGATGGTGCTGCCCTCGGCGAGTTCGTCGAAGGCGTCAAGGCCGGTGGCGCCGATCTCGCTGAAGACGGCCATGGCCTCGCGCCACTTCCCTGGCGTGCAGTGCCGGGCGAACCCGAGCAGGAAGCGGATCAGCGAGGGCTTGGCCGAGAGCGGGATGTAGAGCGGCGAGGCCGGGTCGAACATCGTCTTCAGCCCGTAGGTCAGCACCGACGGTTCGCTCAGCGGAAGCGTGAGGGCCGGGGTGAGCCAGCCGGCGTTGCCCCAGGAGGATCCCGCGGCCACGCCCTCGCGGTCGACGACGGTGACCTTGACGCCGCGTTCCTGGAGGTACCAGGCGGTGGAAAGCCCCACCATGCCCGCACCGATGACAACAACATGCTCCGGGGTCTGCGTAGTACCCATCTCTGGCTCCAATCTGAATTCATGGTTGCGGCCGCCACGGCACCTCGCTGTGCTCCCGCGGCCGGGAAAATCATGGGGTCGTGACGGGGCCGGCCCGGTCCCACTAAACCGAGCCGGCCCCGTCACGGGTCTTGCTGGAATACGTCAGGGTTTAGACGTAGTCCTTGTACTTGTCCAGGTGGCGGACCGGGGTGGAGAGCGCGTCGCGGCGGAACGGGTCGCCCAGTTCGCGGGTGCACATGATCTCGATGACGGTGGTCTTGCCGTCGACCATCTGGTTGTTCAGCGCCTCCTTGAGCGCGGCACCGACGTTCTCCAGCTTGTCCACCACGATGCCCTCGGCACCCATGCTGCGGGCCATCTCGGCGAAGGATTCGCCGTTGTCCAGCTCGCCGGCGATGAAGCGGCGGTTGTAGAACTCGACCTGGTTCTTCTTCTCGGCGCCCCACTGGCGGTTGCGGAAGACGACCGCGGTGACCGGGATGTCGTGGCGGACGGCGGTGAGGACCTCGCCCATGCTCATGGCCCAGGCGCCGTCGCCGGCGTAGGCGATGGCCGGACGGTGCGGGGCCGCGGCCTTGGCGCCGATCATGGTCGGCAGCGCGTAGCCGCAGTTGCCGAAGGACATCGGGGCGAAGAAGCTGCGCGGCTTCTCGAAGCGCAGGTAGCTGTGGGCCACCGAGTTGATGTTTCCGATGTCGGTGGAGATCATGACGTCTTCCGGCATGGCCTTCTCGAGTTCGCGCAGCACCTGGCGCGGGTGCAGCCAGTTGCCTTCCTCGCCCTCGGCCTCGGCGATGACGTCGAGCGAGTATTCGTCCTGCTCGTGGGTCCACTCGGAGAGCTCCTGCTCCCAGGCTTCCTTTTCGGCCTTGATGTTTGCCGCGCGTTCGGCCTTGGTCGCATCCGATGCCAGTTCGATGCCCTCGAGGCGCTTGGAGAGTTCGATGGCAACGGCCTTGGCGTCGCCGGTGATGCCCACGGAGATCTTCTTCACCAGGCCGAGCTTGGTGTGGTCCGCATCGATCTGGATGATCTTGGCCTCGGTGGGCCAGTAGGCCTGGCCGTACTGCGGCAGGGTGCCGAACGGGCCGAGGCGGGTGCCGAGGGCGACCACGACGTCGGCCTGCGAGATCAGCTTCATGCCGGCCTTGGATCCCTGGTAGCCCAGCGGGCCCGCCCAAAGCGGGTGGCTGGCCGGGAAGGAGTCATTGTGCTGGTAGCTGTTGACCACCGGTGCGCCCAGGCGCTCGGCCAGGGCCTTGCACTCCTCCACGCCGTCGGCCATGACCACGCCGCCGCCGGAAACGATGACCGGGTTCTTGGCGGTCTTCAGCAGTTCGATGGCCTCGTCGAGGGACTTGGTGCCGCCGGCACCGCGGTCCACGCGGCGCGGGGCCGGGATCTCGGTGATGGATTCGCCGTAGAAGTAGTCGCGCGGGATGTTCAGCTGGGTCGGACCGTTTTCGCTCATCGCGCGGTCGAAGCAGCGTGCGGTGAATTCCGCCATGCGGTTCGGGTGGGTCACGTGGCCCTGGTACTTGGTGAATTCCTGGAACATCGGAAGCTGGTTTGCCTCCTGGAAGCCGCCCAGGCCGATGGTGTTGGTTCCGGCCTCCGGGGTGATGATGACGACCGGGCTGTGTGCCCAGTAGGCGGCGGCGATGCCGGTGACGCAGTTGGAAATGCCGGGGCCGTTCTGGCCGATGACCACGCCGTGGCGGCCGGAGGCACGTGCATAGCCGTCGGCCATGTGCGCCGCGCCCTGCTCGTGGACCACGGGGACCAGGCGGATGCCGGCCGGGGCGAAGATGTCCATGGCGTCCATGAACGCGGAGCCCATGATGCCGAAGATGTCGGTGACGTCGTTGGACACCAGGGTCTCAACGAAGGCCTCCGACGACGTCATCTTCTGGGCGCCCTTGGTTACTTCGCGGGAAGCGGCCTTTTCGGTCATAACAACTCTCCTTCACGATATCGAGACACTTCAACCATGCAATGTCTCAAAAAATGGTTCGTTTTGTTCCCAAAAGCGGGATTGATGACAAAACTATGCGACCCAAATCACATCCGTCAACCCCCTGTTCCATTTATTCTTCTCACTGATACGATTTAATGAAACTTCGCACATCGGCAGATCGGACCAATCATGGAAAACCTCACGGAACCGGAACTCGGACCCGCGGGTGCCGTTGAAGGGGAAACCCCGGCCCTGCGGCTGTTCGCGTTGCTCGAACTGATCACCACCCGCGACCAGCTCTTTACGCTGCAGTCGCTGGTCGACCAGACGGGCCTGCCCAAGCCGACCCTGCACCGCATGCTGCAGCAGCTGGAGGGCGCCAACCTGCTGACCCGGCAGAGCGACGGCCGGCACTACGGAACGGGCTCGCGCATGCGGCGCATGGCCGAAGACGTGCTGTTGAACGACACCCGCTACGGGACGCGCCACGCGATCCTGCGCCGCCTGGTCGATGAGATCGGCGAAAGCTGCAACATCACGGCCCTGTCCGGCAACGAGGTCATCTACCTTGACCGCGTGGAAACCGACGAGCCGATTCGCGTCCACCTGGGCCCGGGCTCGCGCGTGCCGGTCCACTGCTCGGCCAGCGGCAAGATGATCCTGTCCCAGTTCGGCCCCACGCAGCGCGAACGCGTGCTGGCCACGGGGGAATTGCAGCGCTTCACCGCCCACACGCTCACCGACACCGCCGCGATCGAGGCCGAACTCGGCCAGATCCGCCTGCACGGCTACGCGCTGGACCGCCAGGAGTTCCTTGACGGGCTGGTCTGCCTGGCCGTCCTGGTCCCGAACTCCTCGGGACGCTCGAACCTTTGCGTTGCGGTGCAGGCGCCGATGATGCGCAAGAGCACCGACGACCTGATCAAGCTGCTGCCGGCCCTGCGCCTGGCCGCGGAAAGCATCGCACGCCTCGAGGACCACGCGGACCTGGGTTCCCCGGAATCCGAACCCATCGCGGTCGGGTGGTGAGGAAATGAACGAGATGCAGCCCCCGGGCCAGACCCTCGTTTCGGTGCGCGAGGTCTTCGGGATCGACAGCGACCTGCGCGTCGCCAAGTTCACCGAACGCACCGAGCACGTACCCGCAATCGATCCCGCCTACCGTTTCAACCGCGACACCACCCTGGCCATCCTGGCCGGCTTCACGCACAACAGCCGCGTCATGGTCCAGGGGTTGCACGGCACCGGGAAATCCACCCACATCGAACAGGTCGCGGCACGGCTGAACTGGCCCGCGATGCGCGTGAACCTGGACGGGCACATCAGCCGGCTGGACCTGGTCGGCAAGGACACCGTGGTCATCCGGGACGGCCAGCCGGCCACCCAATTCCAGGAGGGCGTGGTGCCCTGGGCGATGGTCCAGCCCATGGCCCTGATCTTCGACGAATACGACGCCGGGCGCCCCGACGTGATGTTCGTGATCCAGCGCCTGCTCGAGCGCGAGGGCAGCTTCACGCTGACCGACCAGAACCGGGTCATCCACCCGCACGCCCACTTCAGGCTTTTCGCCACGTCCAACACCGTGGGCCTGGGCAACCTCAACGGCATGTACCACGGGGTGCAGCGGCTGAACCATGCCCAGCTGGACCGCTGGAACATCGTCGCATCGCTGAACTACCTCCCCCTCGAGGACGAGGCGCAGATCGTCGCGGCCCGCGTCCCGGCGCTTGCCGACGCCAAGGGCATGGAGCTGATCCGCTCCATGGTGCAGGTCGCCACGCTGACCCGCGACGGCTTTGCCGCCGGCGACATTTCCACGCTCATGTCCCCGCGCACGGTGATCACCTGGGCGGAGAACATCTCGATCTTCCGCGACCCGGGCCTGGCCTTCCGGCTTTCCTTCGTCAACAAGTGCGACGAGGCCGAACGCTTCACCATCTCCGAGTACTACCAGCGGTGCTTCGCCTCCGAACTCGACGAGTCGTTCGCGCTCGTCCCGGCCGGGGTCTAGCGGACATGGGTGCCGCGGGCGCGCAGCTTGCCTCGGAGCGACGGACCCAGGAAATCCGGCAGCTGTGCGCGGCCAGCCTGCGCGCCCTGGGTCGAGGACCCCCGGCTGGACCTGCTCGGCCGGCACGTTTACCGCGGGACCGATATCCTGGCGCTGAACGCACCGCACCTCTACCCGCCCGCCGAGACCGCATCCTTTGAATCGTTCAGGGGTGCCAGCGACGGCATGGCGTTGCGGGTGCTGCATTCGGACGCGGCACTGCACCGCGCGGCCATGCCAGAATCCCCCAGTGCCAGGCTGGTGTTCGAGGTCCTCGAACAGTTCCGCTGCGAATCCCTCGCGGACCTTCCCGGGGTGCTCGCGAACCTCCGCCTGCGCCACGAAACCTGGTCCAAGGAATACCTGGCCTCCGGACTGACCGAAACCTCGCTCGGCATGCTGATCTACACCATCATCCAGGTCACCCGCTCAAGGATCACCGGCGAACCAGTCGTCGAGGAATCCGAGGACATGATCGAATCCACCCGGGCCAACCTCGCCGGCTCGCTGGGCCACCTGCTCCCGGCCCTGCGCCGGCACCGGGAGGACCAACGCACCTTCGCCGACGCCGCCCTGATGGTTGCCGAGCTCGTGGCCGAAAACGTCAACGCACTCGAGGCACGGCATAAACCCAGACCCAAGTCGAAAGACTGGAAGCCCAAGGAATCGGCGTTCGACCTGTTGCTGGACGTGGAGAACGAGGCAGCCGAAATCGGCACCGCGGCAGCCGGCACCAGCGCCTCACTCTCCGGATCCGCCCGGGGCTACACGGTTTTCACCCGGGCCTACGACAAGGAACTCCAAGCCGCGGAACTGGTGCGCAAGGAATTGCTGCCGGGATACCGCGAACGCATTGCCGCCCGCGTGCACACCGAGGCCGTCAACGTGCAGCTCCTGGCCAAGCGCCTGCAGGCGCTGCTCTGCGTGCCGGAGGAATCCGGTTTCGACTCGGGCGTCGGAGGAGGGTGTGCTGGACGGCTCCCGGCTGACCCAGCTGGTGGCCTCCCCCGTCGAGCGCCGGCTCTTCAAGACCCGACGCTTCGAACCCCGGGCCGCCGCAACGCTCACGTTCCTGGTGGACTGCTCGGGCTCCATGAAACAACACGCCGAGGGGCTCGCCGCCTTCCTCGACGTCCTGGTGCGCGCACTCGAACGCATCGAGGTGCCCTGCGAGGTCCTGGGCTACACCACCGGGGCATGGAACGGCGGGCGGGCACTGAAGGATTGGCGACGCTCCGGCTCCCCGGCAAACCCCGGCCGCCTCAACGAGCTGAACCACCTGGTCTTCAAGGACGCAGAAACCTCCTGGCGCACCGGCCGCGACGGCTTGGCCGCCATGCTGAAACAGACCCTGTACCGGGAGGGAGTCGACGGCGAGGCCGTGCGCTGGGCCGCGTCCAGGCTGGCCGGACGCGAGGAGGAACGCAAGATCCTCATTGTCGTTTCCGACGGCAGCCCCGCCGACGGGGCCACTGCCAACGCAAACGACGAACACTACCTGCAACACGACCTCACCCAGGTGGTGCGCGGGATCGAGGCCGCGGGGGAAATCGGCATCGCAGGCCTTGGCCTTGGCCTGGACATGAGCCCGTACTTCAGGCGCAACCTGATCCTCGACAAGGAACGCCTGGGCGGCTCGGAATCCGTCCGCGACCTGCTGGGGCTGCTGGAACGGTCGCTCCGTTTGGCTCACTGAGCTGACCGCTGCCGACCCGGGCCGGATTCCGGCCGCGGACCCCTGATGGGTCAGGCGCCGCGTGGGGACGGGCTCTCAGCAGGGCGCTGCCCGGAGCCGATCGCCGCAAGGGAAAGTCCGAGCAGGCCTGCGGTGGACAGGAGCCACAGTCCCATCCCGCCGATATCGCCGGCGGCACCCTCGGGACCGCCCATGGCTAGCAGCATTGCACTGGCGACTGCGGAAAGCGCCGCAAGAGCAGCCATTCCGGGGAACAGGAAACGCCTGGCGCCGGCACCGGGCCGCCCCGTTTTGCGTTCGATCCAGCCGTATCCGGCGGGCACGGCAAGGGCCAACAGCAATGCAGCCACGTGGCCCGGCACGTACAAGCCGTCAACGCGCGGCAGCATCACGCCGGAGGCAAGCGCCAGGAATGCGAGAACTGCCGGAACGAGCCTCATGACGGACTCCCCTTCAACTGTGCTTGCTTCAACCGATCCGAATTCAGCCGCGACCAAACGCAAGCCGGACACCTTGGCGCCGACGGCGCGTGGATGGTGACAGCCTAACAGCGCATTCACTTGGGGAATCCCAGGTAGGCGCGGGTTATCTCGACCTCGAGTGTTGCCCCGGCGATGCGTCCCGGAGGCGCCGATCCCCTGAAAACACAGGCGTGCCGGGCCCACGACTTTCGTCGCAGACCCGGCACGCCGCACCTCATGTCTTGCTTGTGGCCTACACCGTTGCCCGGCGGCTCGCGGACTTGAGCTCGCTGCCCTCGGGGCGCGGGGCCCCCAGCACCAGGATGTCGACCTGGTCGTCGGTCAACGTCTTGTTGTGCTTGCGGCGCATCAGGAAGAAGACGACGCCCAGCAGCGACCAGACGGCCAGCGCCAGCATGGATTCCTTGCCCAGCGCGCCCGGGGAACCGGGGATCAGCAGCAGGCCCATGAAGACCAGCGACGTCACCGCGCCCAGCGCGCTGAGCACCTTCTTGGACGTCGAGTTGGTGCCCTCGAGGGTGCCCTCGCGAACCGGGGCCCCGCTGGTGCGGAAGAGGCGGAACGCGCAGAGGCAGGTGTAGAGGTAGGCGACGGTGACGCCGACGGCCGACATGTCAACCACCCAGGTCAGTGCCGCACGGCCAAACCACGGGCTGATCAGGCAGACGGCGCCGACGAAGATGATGCCGATGTACGGGGTCTTGTACTTCGGGTGCAGCCGGGCGAACATCTTCGGGACCATCTGGGCGCGGCCCATGCCCAGCAGGATGCGGCTTGCGGAGACGTAGAAGCCGTTCAGGCCCGTGCTCACGCCCATGGTGATGCCGATGGTCAGCAGCAGCATGCCCGCTCCGCCCATGACACCGGTCAGCGCATCGGCGGTGCCCCACGCGGACTCGCCGGCAACGAGCGCCTCCCAGGGGGCGGACATGGCGACGGCCGCGAGCATTGCCGCGTACAGCAGGGCCGCGGCGAGCAGCGCCAGCACGATCAACCGCATGGCCTTGGACGGCGGGAAATCGAATTCCTCGGCCGCCTGCGGAACGTTGTCGAAACCGATGAAGGCCCACGGGGCGATGGCGACGATCGCGGCAATGGCGGCAATCGGGTTCACGCCCTTCGGGAAGGCCGGCAACGCGTTGGAGAAGACGACCTGCGGGCTGGCAATGACCGCCACCAGGATGCAGGCCACGGCGACGAGCATGATGACGCAGGCAATGAACTGGATCTGGCCCGAGAGCGCGGTGCCGCGGATGTTCAGGTAGGCGAAGACCGCCAGCGCCACCATGGAGATGATGACCTCCACCAGGTACACGTCCCAGCCGGCCACCGAGTACAGGTAGCCCTGCTGGACCACGTCCGGCATGAGCTTCCTGAAGAGCAGCGCCAGCGCCGAGGCGTTCAGCGCCACGATGCAGGTGTAGCCCAGGGTCAGGTACCAACCGCAGAAGAAGGCGTGGGTCCGACCGAAGCCGACCAGCGCGAACGCCAGCTCGCCGCCGGAGACCGGGAACGACTTGATCAGGAATCCGTAGCTGACGGCGATGAGCACCATCAGGGCGCCGCCGATCATGAAGCCCGAGATGGCCCCGGCGGGACCGCCCATGGCCAGCCAGTCGGTGGGGAGGATGAACGCACCCCAGCCCACTGCGGAGCCCAGGGCAATGGCCCAGACCCAGCGGGCCTTGAGGGTCTTTTCCATGCGCTCGGGCTGGTCGTCTCCGGCACCGGACAGGCTCGTGGCCATGGGGCTTGCCACCGGCTTATCTGTTGTCGTTTTCATTGGAACCTCGTTGCTCGAAGGGACGGCGACAGCGCCGTCACATGTGATGTCCGGTCCTTGGGGAACCGTACGGGTCACGATTTCTGGGACTGCATCATGCTGATGAGTGAAACGTTGACGATGTCCGCGACGCACGCTCCGCGGGACAGGTCGTTGATGGGTGCGGCCAATCCCTGCAGGATCGGGCCGTAGGCTTCCGCCCCGGCCAGGCGCTGGGTGATCTTGTACCCGATGTTGCCCGCGGCCAGGTTGGGGAAGATGAACACGTTGGCGTGCCCGGCCACCGCCGACTGCGGGGCCTTGGACGCGGCGACCGATTCGAGAAGGGCGGCGTCGAATTGGAGTTCGCCGTCGATCTTGAGGTCCGGGTGCCGGGTGCGGGCCAGCGCCGTTGCCTCGCGTACCGCTGAAATGGTCTCGTGCTCGGCGCTTCCCGCGGTGGAGAAGGACAGCATGGCCACGGCCGGTTCCTCGCCGGTGAGCGCGGCGAAGGTCTTGGCCGTCGCGGCCGCGATGTCCGCCAGCTGCCCGGCATCGGGTTCGGGGATGACGGCGCAGTCGCCGTATCCCACATAGCGGCCGTCGGCCAGCCGCATCAGGAAGGACGAGGAAACCGTTCCGGCCCCCGGCGCCGTGCCCACCAGCCGCAGGGCGGCCCGCAGCACGTCGGCGGTGGGCCGGGTTGCCCCGGCCACCGCCGCGTCGGCCAGCCCGGCCGGGACCGCGGCGATGGCCAGGAACAGCGGGTCGTCCATCCAGCCGGCGGTCTTGGCCGTCCCGAGCGCCTCGCACTTCTTGGCCAGGTGCACGCCGGCGGGGCTGTCGCGGAGTTCGGCCACCCCCATCACGGTCGTGGCCCCGGTGAGTGCGATGCCGTGTTGCCGCGCAATGGCCGACACTTCATCGATCTCTCCGACCAGGATGGTTTCCACCCCGAACCCGTTCAGGATGGCCGCCGCCTCCACTGCCCGGCGGTCTTCGCCGTCGGCCAGCACGATGCGGCCCCGGGCGCCGTGCGCGGTGCCGGCAAGAAAGCGTGCCAGCATGTTTTCGTCGACGCCCGAGGGCCTCACCGGTGCAATGGTCATGGGAGTTTCCGTTACCCCGCGCCTTAGACCGAGGCCAGGGCCGCGGGGGCCTTGAGGAAGCTGTCGGCCGCGCTCATCACGTGGTCGACCTTGGTCAGCAGGTCGTCGAGCACGTCCTGGTCGGCGACCAGCGGCGGCGAGAGCACCAGCATGGTGGCGCCGCGGTTGTCCGGGCGGGTGATGAGGTTGACCTCGCGCATGGCCTTCGGCATGACCTGGGTGAGCAGGGCCTTGGATTCCTCGGGGGTCAGCTCGCGGCCGGACTCGCGGTTGCCCGTGAGTTCGATGGCGTAGAAGAAGCCGGCTCCGCGGTACTCCTTGATGCTCGGGTGTGCGGCGACGATCCGGTCCAGGCCGTTCTGGAAGTACGGCTCGAGGCTGCGCACGTTGCCCACGACGTTCTCTTCCTTCAGCGCCGTGAGGTTGGCGACGGCCACCGCGGTGGAGACCGGGTGCCCGCCCCAGGTGGCGCCGTGGGTAAAGATGCCGGCGAGCGGGGAGGCGAGCATGGCGTCGGCCAGCGGCTTGCGGATGATCACGCCGCCCAGCGGTGCGTAGCCGGAGGTGGAGCCCTTGGCGAAGGTGATCAGGTCGGGGACCACGTCGTACTTGATGCTGCCGAACCATTCGCCGAGGCGGCCGAATCCGGTGATGACCTCGTCGGCGACCAGCAGGATGCCGTGCTCGTCGCAGATGGAGCGCAGTTCCTGCCAGTAGCCCACCGGCGGCACCAGGGCGCCGCGGGAGTTCTGCACCGGCTCGGCGAAGAGCGCGGCAATGGTGTGCGCGCCCTCGCGGGCGATGACCTCGCGGATGGCCTTGACCGAGGGGAGGTCGGCCGCGGAGCCGCCCTCCGGGATGACCTCGCCCAGGGTGTTCGGCACGTGGAAGACGCCCGGCATCAGGGTGCCGAAGGCTTCCTTGTAGGCCGGGATGCCGGTGACGGCCAGGGCGCCGAGGGTGGTGCCGTGGTAGGCCATGTTGCGGGCGATGATCTTGGTGCGCTCCGGCTGGCCTTCGCCGCGGTGGTACTGGCGGGCGAACTTGATGGCCGATTCCACGGCCTCGGAGCCGGAGTTCACGAAGAACACGACGTCCAGGTCGCCGGGGGCCAGGTCGGCGATCGCGGTGGCCGCGTCGACGGCCGCCGGGTGCGCCGAGCCCCAGTTGGTCCAGTAGGCCAGCTTGGACATCTGCTCGTACGCGGCCTTCGGGATGTCCTGGCGACCGTGGCCGATGTTGGCGCAGAAGAGTCCGGCCAGGCCATCGAGGAACTTGTTGCCGTCTTCGTCGAAGAGGTAGCTTCCCTCGCCCCTGACGATGATCGGCAGGTTCGGGTCGTTCCACACCTGACCGGCAGTGAAGTGTGGGTAGAGATGCCGCTGTGCACGATTGCGGATATCTGAGTTGGTCACGAGACCCCTCCATTCAAAGTTTTCCAGACAGGTCCGCCGGCCTCCGGGCCGGGGTCCTCGCCAACCCGATCAGTCGGTGTGGTGCATATCACTCTGCCCGTCTGTCTGGGTCCCCTTCCAGACCCAATTTGCCACGGCTTTTTAGGTACCAGATACCTACCTACAGGTAGATCCTGGGCACCCTGGACCCGACCCGCGTGAGAATCTCGTACGGGATGGTTCCCGAGGCCTCGGCCCACGCCTCCACGTGCGGCTCCCCGCCGTCGCCCGGGCCGAACAGCACGGCCCTGTCGCCCGGAACCACGTCGTCGTCGGCGACGTCGATGACGAACTGGTCCATGCAGACGCGGCCCAGCACCCGGTAGCGGCCCCCGGCGACCTGCACCGGCCCGAGCGAGCTGGCACTGCGGAAGACGCCGTCCGCGTAGCCGAGCGGGACCACGGCAAGCGTCGTCTCGGTCTCGGTGAGCTCGGTGTGCCCGTAGGAGATCCCGGCGCCGGCCGGCGCGCGCTTGGTTTGCACGATCGCCGCGCACAGCGTCATGGCCGGGCGCAGCGCGGGGGAACCGCCGCGCAGCTCCTGGGGCAGCGGGTTCACCCCGTACACGGCGATGCCGGTGCGGACCATGTCGAAATGCGCCGCAGGGGTGGCCAGCGTCGCGGCGGAGTTGGCGATGTGGCACAGCTCCGGATCCAGCCCCAGGCCCCGGGCGATGCCGATGGCCTCGGTGAACACCTCGAGCTGCGCCGCGACCGAGGGGTGCTCGGGCTCGTCGGCGCAGGCCAGGTGGGACCAGATGCCCACCGCACGGATCTTGCCGGCCCGCTCGAGCTCCAGCGCCGCGGCGCACAGCCCGGGCCAGTCCTCCAGGGTGGAGCCTCCCCGCCACATTCCCGTGTCGATCTTCAGGTGGATGCGCGGGACCTTCCCGGCTTCCTCGCCGGCGGCGGCGATTTCCTCCAGCTGGCCCACCGAGTACGCGGCAAGGTCGATGTCCAGGCCGATCGCCCGGGCGTAGGGCGATCCCGGGGCCGCCAGCCAGGAGAAGAGCGGGGCGGTGATTCCCGCCTCGCGCACGGCAAAGGCCTCCTCGAGGACCGCGGTCCCCAGGTAGTCCGCTCCCCCGTCCAGCGCGGCCCGCGCGGCCTGGACGATTCCGTGGCCGTAGCCGTCGGCCTTGAGCACCGCCAGCAGCTTGGCCCCGGAGGCAACCCCGCGAAGCGCCCGGACATTGGCGGTGATGGCCGAGGTGTCGATGAGCGCCGCCCGCTGGGGCACCGGCGCGGTTGCCGTGTCCCGCCGCTGGCCGAGGGTGCTGGGGACTGGTCCCGACTGGTTCATGACGACTCCTTTGTCGATTTTTGTGTTGTCGATGCTTGTCTTTGTCGTTGTTTGTCGATTGCGATTCGCGGAAAACAGGGCGGGGCAACAGGACCGTCCTGCGCCCGCTGTTACAACTGTTCCCGGCCCGGGTGCCGCGGCACAGGTCCAGTTGGGGCCCGGTTATTCGGGTCCAGGCCCCGCGCCCGCCTGGTTAGGCGGTAAGGCCGGCCAGCACGCGGCCCAGTTCCCTGATGCCGGGCCGGATTGCCTCGAGCTTGATGGCGGCAAAACCCAGGCGGAAGTAGTTCCGGTTCGACTCCGGGTCGTCAAAGAAGACATCCCCGCGCTCGATGACGACCCCCGCCTTGAGCGCCTCCGCCGCCAGCCGGACGCAGTCCAGCCCTTCGGGGCCGCGGATCCAGATGCTCACGCCGCCGGGCGGGCAATGGATTTCCCAGGGCACGAATTCCTCGAGCGCCTCGGTGAGCACCTGCCACTTGCGCTGCAACTGGGTCCGCCGGCGGGAAATGGTGCGCTGGTACTGGCCCGATTCGATGAGCAGCGCCATGGCCCGTTGCGGGTGGCCGGGAATGTGGCGGATCTTGTACCGCCGCTGGTTCCGCAGCTCGTCAATGAGTTCGGCGTCGGCGACCAGGTAGCCCATGCGCAGGCCCGGGGCCAGGAACTTGGTGAAGGAGCCCAGGTAGATCACGTGTTCCGAGTCGGGCAGGGCCTTCAGCGCCGGCGTCGGCTTTCCGCGGTACCTGAACTCGCTGTCGTAGTCGTCCTCGATGACCAGCGTGCCGGCATCCCGCGCGCCCGCCAGGATCTGCCGCCGGCGCGCTCCCGAGAGCGTGACGTTGGTCGGGCTGTGGTGGCTGGGCGTCAGGTAGAGAAGGTCGATCCCGACAAGGTCTTCCGGCGGGACCAGCCCGTTCTCGTCCACCGGCAGCGGGCGAAGCGTCGCCCCCGCCCTGACAAAGGTGTGCCTGGCGTCGACGTATCCGGGGTTTTCGACGCCCACGCAGGTGTCGGCGCCCATCATGGTCTGGGCCAGCAGGTCCAGGCCCTGTTGCGAACCCGCGGTGATGAGGATGTTTTCGGGTTTCGCGTGGATTCCGCGCGCAGGCAGCACCCGCTTGCACAGCGTCTCGACCAGGTACGGGTCGTCCTCGTCCACCGAGTCGCGCAGCGAATAGAAGAGGTGCGGCGGATCCAGCGCATCGCGCAACGCACGCGACCAGCCCAAGCGGGGGAAGTCGCGCTCGTCGACCTGGCCCGCCACAAACGGGTAGGGGTAGCGGGCCCAGTCCCGCACCTTGGTGATTTCCGGCATGTTCGCATCAAGCCGCGGCCGGATGTGCCGCGACCAGTCCACCGCCGACACGGCCGCGGGCGCCGTTTCCCCGCTGGGCCGCCGCTTGCCGATCATTTGGGTGTTGATGAAATAGCCGCGCCGGGAATGGGACTCGATCATGCCGGAGGCCAGGAGCTCCTGGTAGGCGGCATTCACCGTGTTTCGGGACAGGCCCAGTTCGCGGGCCAGCTCCCTGGACGAGGGCAGCGGCAGGTTCGGAACCAGGCTGCCGGAGAGGATCTGGTGTTCCAGCGCCTGGCGCAGCTGCCGGTAGAGCGGGCCCGCGGAGTCGGAGGAAACGGCAATGGGGGCCTTGACCTCCGCATAGAAGGCAGGCGGGAAGTGCTGGGCTTCGGGTGTCATGGGTCGGTTTCGCGCCGGCCTAGATGTGGGCCAGGCTGGCGGCAGCCGGCACCGGCACGTGGAATCGGGGAACAACCACCATGGGCACGGGCAGCGCCCGGAGCATCTTGTTGGCCGTGGAACCCAGGAAAATCCGGCTGCGGGCCGCCAGCCGGCTGGAGCCGATCATGACGATCTCGGATTCGTCCCACTCCAGGCCCTCGATCGCCGCCTCGATGGAACGGCCCTGGGCCACGTCCGCGGTCACGATCGTCCGGTTTGCCACGCCCTCGACGGCCCGGTCCAGCGCCTGCCGCGCGTGGGTTCGCGCCCAATCAGTGCCCCTGCCCTTGTGCGCGTCGGAGTCCAAGGCCACCAGGGAAATCAGCCGCAACGGCACATGGCGGATTGCCGCGGAATCCACGGCGACCTCCAGCACGGATTCCGCGCCGGTGCGGGTGCCCAGCGCGCAGGTGATGCGGGTGATTTCCCGCGGCGGAAGGTATCCGGAGGGCGCCAGGGCCACCGGCACGGGCGAAGAATGCAGCAGGGCGTTTGCGGTGCTTCCCACGGTGAAACGCCGGAACGGGCCGGTGCTGGCCGCCCCGACGACCACCAGGTCCGCCTTGAACTCGGCCACCGCCCCGAGCAGCCCCTCGGCCATCGAATCCGCGAACCGGATGTGCGTTCGCGCCGTCATGGTGGAGGGGACCAGCGCCAGTGCGCGGTCCATCCACTTCTGCGCGGACTGCAGCTGGAAGTCCTGGTAGACGCGCTCGGAGCCGGAGAGCGCATCCCCGGGTGCGGCCCCGCGAATGATGTGGACCAGCTCGATTTCGGCATGCACCGGGGCAGCCAGCGACTTGGCGAGGACAAGTGCCAGGGAAATGGCTTCGCGCCCGCGCTTGTCCTCGGTGCACCCGACTACATACTTCATTCCGTGGGCCTTTCTTGGGGAAAGTGGCTTGCCGTTGTCCGACCGGGCAAAACGAGCTGCCCACCCATACCTACCAGTCATCCAAGGCCAAACAGGAACGGCAGACGCCCATGTGACGCGCGGCACTAGCGCTCCTGGGCGTGGGCGGAAAGGAATGAATAGACTTCGGTCTCGTCCACGCCGGGGAAGGCGCCCTGCGGCATGGCCGCGAGCAGGTGGGTTTGCGCCCTGGCGCTCGGCCAGGCGTAGCCGGCCCATTCCTTCTGCAGGTCCAACGGCGGACGGCGGCAGCACGATTCGTCCGGGCACGTCGAGCTGGATCGCTCGGTGGTGTCGCGGCCCGCGGAACCATTTCACATGCACGTAGGGGACGCCGATGCTCAGCGAGAACTTTCCGGCGGTCGAGCGCTCGGTGCGCGCGGTGCACCAGAAGGTGCCGGCGGTGGTGTCGGTGTATTGGTTGTAGGCGCTGAACTGGTCCGCCACGTCGAAGACTTCGCGGCTGGTCCAGTACCTGCACACGGACTGCCCCTCGATGGCCCCGATGTGGTCCATGGGGAAATTGACGCCGTCGTTCTCGTAGGCCTTGTGGATGATGCCCGACTCGTGGACCTTCTGGAAGTGGACGGAGATGCCGAGGTGCTCGGTCGCCAGGTTGGTGAACCTGTGGGCGGCCGTTTCATAGGAGACGGAGAAGGCATCGCGGATGTCCTCCACCGCCAGTTCGCGGGCGCTCTTGGCTTTTTGCAGGAAGTCGACGGTTGCCTTTTCCGGCATCATCAACGAGGCAGCGAAATAGTTGGTCGCAACGCGCTGGCGCAGGAAATCGGAGTAATCCTGCGGCGCCTCATGGCCCAGGACGCGGTGGCCAAAGGCCTGCAGCAGCACCGAACGCGTTGAATGCTCGGAGCGCTGGGACTGGGTCAGGTAGACGCGCATGTTCTTGAGGTCGGTCACCGACCGGGTGGAGTGCGGCAGATCCGAGACGTTGTGCAGCGAGAAGCCCAGGTGTGTGGCGATGTCGGTGATCTGGTGGTGGGACAGCGGGCCGGAAGCGTGGCCGATGGCCTTGAGCACCTTCGCCGCTTCCTTTTCGATCTCCGGGTAGTAGTTGTTGCGCTCCCGCATTTCCCCGCGCAGCTCCACGTTGGCGCGGCGCGCTTCCTCCGGCGTTGCCGACTGCTCGTTGAGCCGTCGCTCAAGTTCGCCCTGCAACCCGACCAGGGATTCGAGGACGTCCATGGGCAGCCGGGAGGAAATGCGCACCTTGGGCAGCCCGAGCGACTGGTAGAGCGGCCCGCGCTGGGCGCGCTCGAGTTCGATCTCCAGCGCCGCGCGCTTGGTCGGCGGTTCGGACCCCAGCAATTCATCCAGTCCGACCCCGAAGATGCCGGCCAGCGTCTTGAGCATGCTGAGCTTGGGTTCGCGCTTGCCGTTCTCCATCAAGGACAGCTGGCTGGGTGCGGTTCCGACCGCCTCGGAAAGATCATCCAGGGTCATCGCCTTGGCCTTGCGCAGGTGTCGGATCCGGCGCCCAAGGGAAATGACGTCGAGCTCTTCGGCGTCCTCGACCGACAGTTCGGTCTTCTGCGGCCCTGAAGGGCGATTCCATGTGGGGGTGCTCACTTTTTCAGGGTACGCGAAGAACCAAAATACTTTCCAGCATGTGACCCCGCTTCTCGTTCGCAGAAGTGCCCAGTATGCGTTTTTCGGGAAAAGAACCGGCATGCTGCTCACTCCGGACCCAAAACCGCTGGCCGGGTTCAATGCTCCGTTCAAGCCCTCGAATCTAGAATTGAGGTACGGCACGAAGGACCGGTGAGTACGATGAAAAACACCCATTCCCCCACAGAAAACTCCGCAGGAAAGACCTCCAGGGTGGGGCCTGCCGCACTGCATGGATCCGCATCCAGCCCGGGCCTTCCGAATCTGGCCGGCGCCCAAAATCCAGGCCCGGGAACAGGGCATTTGCTCTACGGCGAAAACGGCCGCCTGACCGACGCCGCGGCGGACCCGTGGGAGCTGGAGGGCCACTTGGGTTCCCGCAGCGCGATTCGCCGCTTCCTTGATCGGGTCTTTAGGCATTGAGAGGTTCAGGATAGGACCTCGATTGAAACCGGCCTTCATTGCCCTTGGTCGCGGCCGGGCGGAGGGCCTTGCCCAAGCCTTGTTGTCGCCCCGGCTCGATAGGGTCGAGGCATGATCGATTTCAACAATTCCTCCGTTTTCAAGCTCAGCCCGTGCAACCCCGATGACGTGGCAGGTGAAATCACGCCCTTGTTTGTGCAGGGCGAGGAGCTACTCGCGGCGTTCAAGGGCGTGCGCGACTACGTGGTCTTCACGAACAAGCGGCTTATTGCGGTGAATATCCAGGGCATCACGGGCAAGAAGCGCGACTACACGTCGTTGCCGTATTCCAAGGTCCAGGCGTTCTCCGTGGAGACCGCCGGAACCTTCGACCTCGACGCCGAGCTGGACCTGTGGTTCAGCAGCCTGGGCAAGGTGCGCCTTGAATTCAAGGGAAAGGTCGATGTCCGAGCGCTCTCGCAGCTCATCGCCTCCTACGTCCTCTGACGCTTCAGATCGCGGCGTGACGGGAGCAGTCCCCCTTTGGCTATGTTCGACGGAGAAGAGATCTCTCAAGTTCAAGGACGTACCGGGATTCCCGTCATGTCCGCGCTCGAACCTCCGGGCGTTCCAGTGTGAAGACCCGTGTGCCCCTGCCGCCGCATCCAACGCGCAAAGCACCGCGGTTGTGCGGATGCCCGCGAAGACCACGATGAATTTCCAGTGGCAAGACGTCGGGGCCACACCTTTGGGTGCGGCCCCGACGTCTTTTCGCGTTGGTTCGTGCCGGCGGCTACTTCGCGGCCGGTTCCCGGAGCTTCGGCTCCTCTGCACCAAGGCCGGCGTTGAATGCCGCGGCACTCTTGTGCTCCTCGATGACCTTTGCCTCGTGCAAGGCACGCAGCGCTGCGTGCTGCGGGCTGACGGCGAAGCAGCACGTACCCAATGCCCAGTGCAACGAACCAGATCGGGGTGAAGAGCAGCGCGGCCAGGGTGTCGGCCTGGGTGGTCAGCGCCCAGAGGATGAAGCCGAAGAAGGCCAGCACCACGTAAGGCATGAACGTTCCGCCGGGCATCTTGAACTTGCTGTCCGCGTGCAGTTGCGGGCGACGCTTGCGGTAGACCAGGTAGCTGATCAGGATGATCGACCAGACGAACATGAAGCACAGGGCCGAAACGGTGGTGACCAGGGTGAAGGCTTCGGCCACGCTGCCCTCGGCGTAGAGCAGTGCCACGCCGGCAAGCAGGAACATGCAGGAGAACAGCAGTGCGTTGCGCGGGACCTTGGTCCGGGAGAGCTTCGCGAAGGCCTTGGGAGCGTCGCCCTCCTCGGCCAGTCCGTGGATCATGCGGGAAGTCGAGTAGATGCCGGAGTTTGCGCTGGAGGTTGCCGAGGTGAGCACCACGAAGTTCACGATGCCGGCGGCTCCGGCCAGGCCTGCCAGGGCGAACATGCCCACGAACGGGGATTCCTCGGCGCTGAACAGGTTCCACGGCTGGACCGCCATGAGGATGACCAATGCGCCGACGTAGAAGAACAGGATGCGGATCGGGATGGAGTTGATCGCACGCGGCAGGGTCGTCTCCGGGTCCTTGGTCTCGGCGGCGGTGGTACCGACCAGCTCGATGCCGACGAACGCAAACACCGCGATCTGGAAGCCGGCGACGAAGCCCATGAAGCCTGTCGGGAACATCCCGCCGTCGCTCCAGAGGTTCGTGAAGGAGGCAGTGACGCCGTTGTGTTCGAAGCCCGTGATGACCATGACCAGGCCAATGACGATCAGTGCGCCGATGGCGACGATCTTGACCAGGGCGAACCAGAACTCGGTTTCGCCGAAGTTCTTCACGCTCGGCAGGTTAAGTGCCACCAGCAACAGGATGCAGGCCACGGCCGGGATCCACAGCGGCAGGTCCTTCCACCAGTACGCCACATAGTGGGAGATCGCCACGACGTCGGCGATGCCGGTCACCACCCAGCAGAACCAATAGGTCCAGCCGGTGAAGAATGCCGCCCACGGGCCAAGAATGTCCCCGGCGAAGTCGGAGAAGTTCTTGTAGTTGGTGTTGCTCAGCAGCAATTCGCCCATCGCGCGCATCACGAAGAAGAGCATGAAGCCGATGATCATGTACACGAAGATCACCGACGGTCCGGCGACCGAGATGGTCTTGCCCGAGCCCATGAACAGGCCGGTGCCAATGGCCCCGCCGATCGCGATCAGTTGGATGTGGCGGTTGGAGAGCCCACGCTCAAGGTGGGGCGCGGAACTGTTGTTGCTCATGCTGTTGCCTTCCAGATGGGTGCTGGTGCTTCGGTGGCGTGACATGGACGATTCCCTAGCTGTAGTCGCCGACGGGGGCTAGGTGCTGAATCGAGTCCTGCGCATTGTTCTCCGAGGCAACCATTCCCATGCCGTTGCGCTTGCAGGAGAGACCCGTGGCGAAGCGCGCGGCGAACTCCGGATCCAGCAGAGCGGGATCGTGGAGCAGGCCAGCGGGCGCGCCGATGGGCAACCGGGCAGTGGCATGGGTGGTTAGCATCTTGGAGGAACTTCCGAATAGCGCGCGGGCGATGCCGCGCTGTTCTTGGATCCTCCCCAATCTGTTTACGTACCTGAGAGTTTCCATCCCGCCCGCAAGGGGGTGGGACTTGCTCCTTCGGTGAGCACGGATTCCACCGTGCTGCTTTCCAGATTCGCCTCTTCGTGGCGGTACGGGGGCCTGAGAGTTTCCTGGGGAGGAATTGCTCCTACGGCGCCCGTCCATGGCTTGGACGGGACTCTCCCGCCACGTGTCAACAGCGATAAGTTTGTGACTGCAGTCACAATTTACGCTTGGCGTGCGCATGGCGCAACTCGGGGAACGCCCGCTGTGCCGCGAGGCCAAGAAAACAGTCCGCTGACATGGGATGGAATGCACCATGCGGTTGCGTCACATTTTCCAGGCGGGCATGAAGCCACGTCCGAGCAGACGTTCGCATCGCCGCGCACGCTCCCGATCTGCATGCGCCGCATTCCAGTCCCGGCGTTCTCCAGGAAGACCTCGGTAGACCCGGAGCTCACCGCGAAGCTGGACTCGGGCAGCGCTTGGAGGTCGCTTGATTCAAGGAAAGTCGCATCCGAGCATTCTCGTCAGGCCATTTCAAGCTTCCCGGTGCGGTTGCCAGCGGAGGTGCGAGTGCGCTTCAGCGCGGTTCACGGCAAACACACAGTGGCGCTCCTGCATCGAATCGTCCCGCTTGTTCGTTGGACCTTATAGAGAACCTAACGAGCCAACCAACGGAGCCCTTTGCCTTCATCCCATGCGGCACCCTCCGAAGAAGTCGCCATGACCACCGCATACCGGGCACGCAGATGCCCGATCGGGTGTTCCGTCGCGCCGCCGGACCATTGTGCTGCTGGGTATCGACGGGGCAGGCAAGACCACGGCCGCGACCGCCCTCGTTGCGGCGATCCGCGCCACCGGCATTCGGGCCCAGCTGCTGCGCAACCCGGCCGGACGGCGCTGGATGTCACGCGTGGCCGCACGATTCGGCACCGCGTTGCCGCCGGTCTGGGCCAATCGGCTGGAGTCTGTGGTGCGATGCGTGAACGTCCTTCTCGCCCATGCCCGGGCCGCCGCGTTTCCCGGCACCACCGTCATGGACCGGCACGTGGCGTGCCAACTGGTCTTGCGCTCGGTCCGCGGCTTGCCGCGCGGCCGCCTTCTGCCATGGCTCATGGCCCGGCTTCCCCGTCCCGATGCCGTCATCTTGATCGACGTTCCCGCCGAAGTCGCGCATGCCCGGATCATTGCACGCGGGGAAGACAGCGAAACGCTGTCCTATTTGGCCTCGGCACGTGAGGCATATCTGGAGATTGCCGCGGCCAAGGGCTGGCATGTCATCGACGGCTCCGACACTCCGGAAAACGTC
The DNA here is from genome assembly GCA_963818105.1 of uncultured Actinomycetota bacterium. Classification (GTDB taxonomy): domain Bacteria; phylum Actinomycetota; class Actinomycetes; order Actinomycetales; family Micrococcaceae; genus Paeniglutamicibacter. The sequence continues at coordinate 31,124 of CAWFRB010000033.1, forward strand.
GCCCTCAGTACCCTGCAGGCCGCTTCGCACAACGCCTGAGACGTGAGACGGCTGGTTCCCCGGTCCTCTCGCCCATGGCCAACGCCCCTGACCGACGCGTGAGCGCAACGGACCCAGGCCCGCCCATCGCCGTCGATCCTCGATTGCGCGCGCCGACTTGGATATGTGCAGATCCGGGATTCTTCAGCCCTGAGAAATATCCCCTGCTTCTTCGGCCTTTCCCAGACTCGATCCGCCAATTTTCGGTTTTGCCTGCCGATTCCTGGCCGGAGTGAGCATATTTTCGAAAACGCGAAGAACTGCAAATCTTTCCGCTGAAATGACCCTAGAAAGCGCTGGCAAAGTGCGGAAATGTAGGTCCTACGCAGAAAGAACGCCGGAACAACCCACCAGGTTCACCGAAGAAGATGATCCCGGACCGGCACCGGCAACCAGCAAGGAGAAGGCAATGACCGAGCAGAATTCGACCGAGAACCGTATCGCTGCAATCGAGCAGGATTGGGCAACCAACCCACGCTGGAACGGCGTTACTCGTGATTACTCGGCAGCAGACGTTGTGAAGCTGCAGGGCTCCGTACAGGAAGAGCACACGCTGGCAAGGCGTGGTTCCGAGAAGCTTTGGAAGCAGCTCACCGAAGAAGCCCCGACCGGCGGATACACCAACGCACTTGGGCGCCCTGACCGGCAACCAGGCAGTACAGCAGGTCAAGGCCGGCCTCCGCGCCATCTACCTTTCCGGCTGGCAGGTCGCCGCCGATGCAAACCTTTCGGGCCAGACCTACCCGGACCAGTCGCTCTACCCGGCCAACTCGGTTCCGCAGGTTGTCCGCCGCATCAACAACGCCCTGCTCCGCGCAGACCAGATCGAGCACGCAGAAGGCATCAAGACCGTTGAGGATTGGCTCGTGCCGATCGTGGCAGACGCCGAAGCCGGCTTCGGCGGCCCGCTGAACGCCTACGAACTGATGAAGTCGATGATCTCCTCCGGCGCCTCGGGCGTTCACTGGGAAGACCAGCTCGCTTCGGAAAAGAAGTGCGGCCACCTCGGCGGCAAGGTCCTGATCCCGACCCAGCAGCACGTTCGCACCCTGAACGCAGCCCGCCTGGCAGCGGACGTCGCGGGCACCCCGTCCGTCGTCATCGCCCGCACCGACGCCGAGGCAGCAACCCTGATCACCTCGGACGTCGACGACCGCGACAAGCCGTTCGTCACCGGCGAGCGCACCGCCGAAGGCTTCTACAAGGTCCGCAACGGCATCGAGCCATGCATCGCCCGCGCCAAGGCCTACGCCCCGTACTCCGACCTCATCTGGATGGAAACCGGAACCCCGGACCTGGAACTTGCCCGCAAGTTCGCCGAGGCAGTCAAGAAGGACTTCCCGGACCAGATGCTCTCCTACAACTGCTCCCCTTCCTTCAACTGGAAGAAGCACCTGGACGATGCAACCATCGCCAAGTTCCAGCGCGAACTCGGCGCCATGGGCTTCACCTTCCAGTTCATCACCCTCGCCGGCTTCCACGCCCTGAACCACTCGATGTTCGACCTGGCCCACGGCTACGCCCGTGAAGGCATGAGCGCATACGTCGAGCTCCAGGAAGCGGAATTCGCTTCCGAGTCACGCGGCTACACCGCAACCAAGCACCAGCGCGAAGTGGGCACCGGCTACTTCGACGACATCGCCACCGTTCTCAACCCGAACGCATCCACCCTGGCTTTGGTGGGATCCACCGAAGCCGGCCAGTTCCACTAAACACACCGCGGCGGTTTCCGCTTCAGTGTCCTGTGGGGCCGGTTGAACACAGCCGGCCCCACAGGGTTACACGCTTTTCCAGCAGCATCCAGGCAAACCGCCACCCACAAATTCTTGATTTTCGAAGGAGTCCAGCCATGAACGATCCCATCACCCTGAACGGTATTACTTTGGTCGCTGCGCCGGTTCGCCGGCAGGAGGAGGTACTCACCCCTCAGGCGCTGGACTTCCTCGCCCAGCTTCACAAGGCATTCGACGGCCGCCGCGCCGAACTGATGCAGACCCGCCAGCTGAACCGCGCCCGGATCGCCAACGGCTCCGACCCGAAGTTCCGCCCGGAGACCAAGTCGATCCGCGAGGACAGCACCTGGCAGGTCGCCCCCATCGCACCGGGCCTGGAGGACCGCCGCGTTGAGATCACCGGCCCCACCGACCGCAAGATGACCATCAACGCCCTGAACTCCGGCGCCAAGGTCTGGCTCGCCGACATGGAGGACTCCTCCACCCCGAGCTGGTCCAACGTCATCAACGGTCAGCTGAACCTGCGCTCCGTGCTGGACCGCAACATCGACTTCACCTCCCCGGAGGGCAAGGAATACAAGCTCACCGGCGAGAAGCTCACCGACCTGCCGACCATCGTTGTCCGCCCCCGCGGCTGGCACCTGCCGGAAAAGAACCTGTTGGTTGCCGGCAAGCCGATGTCCGGCGCATTGGTCGACTTCGGCCTGTACTTCTACCACAACGCCCAGCGCCTGATCTCGCAGGGCCGCGGCCCGTACTTCTACCTGCCGAAGATCGAAAACCACCTCGAGGCCCGCCTCTGGAACGACGTCTTCGTCTTGGCGCAGGACCTGGTGGGCATCCCGCAGGGCACCATCCGCGCCACCGTGCTGATCGAAACCATCACCGCGGCCTTCGAGATGGAGGAAATCCTCTACGAACTGCGCGACCACGCAGCGGGCCTGAACGCCGGCCGTTGGGACTACATCTTCTCCATCATCAAGAACTTCCGTTCCCGCGGCCCGCGCTTCGTCCTTCCGGACCGCGCACTGGTGACCATGACCGCACCGTTCATGCGCTCCTACACCGAGCAGCTGGTCCGTGCATGCCACCGCCGCGGAGCGATGGCCATCGGCGGCATGGCCGCATTCATCCCCAACCGCAAGGACCAGGCCATCAACACCGTGGCCTTCGAGAAGGTCCGCGCCGACAAGACCCGCGAAGCCAACGACGGCTTCGACGGCTCCTGGGTTGCACACCCGGACCTGGTTCCGGTGGCCCGCGAGGTCTTCGACGCCGTCCTGGGCGACAAGCCGAACCAGCGCGACCGCACCCGTGAAGACGTCACCCCGGACGACAAGGAACTGCTGAACGTTGCAGGCACCGAAGGCAAGATCACCGAGGCCGGCATCCGCAACAACATCGAGGTCGGCATCCGCTACATGGAGGCCTGGCTGCGCGGCAACGGCGCCGTTGCCATCCACAACCTCATGGAGGACGCCGCCACCGCGGAGATCTCGCGTTCGCAGATCTGGCAGTGGATCCAGCAGGCAGCCATCACCGACGAGGGCGAACTGATCTCCCGCAGCTGGTTGGAGGACCTGACCGAGGAGGAATTCGACAAGCTCGCACGCTTCGAGGGCGACCGTTTTGAGGATGCACGCGAAATCTTCGAGGCATGCGCCCTGCGTGAGGACTTCCCGACCTTCCTCACCGTCCAGGCCTACAACCGCTACCTGCGCGAAGCCAAGGCACTTGAGAAGGTAAGCGCCTAACAAAATCTTTGATGGCGGGGTCGAGGGGCAAGCGCAACGACGCGACCACCCCTCCGATCCCGCCACCAAGACAAAACTTCACAAACTTCGATGGTCCCCACTGGCAGAGCTGCTTATTGCGGGGACTTTCGTTTTTAACGATCCCTCCTCAGAAACCACCAAACCGTAGACCGTCGAACATCGAATTTTGCGTTTCTCAGTGAAGAAATAGGTTCAGGATTTGAATGAAATAATATTTACCGTGCTCGCTCGCAAACGCTTGCTATTTATTTCATTTACTCGGCCACCCAGGAGTACCCCGTGGAAGATCTGCAAGCAGACAACTCAACCGACGACCATATTCTCAACAGGGTTTGCCGGCACTGCAGCGTTCAAAGCAGCAGCTCCGGAACTTTCTGCCCCAACTGTGGAAAGCCATTCGAAAAAAAGAGCTCGCGCAACCCTAAGCTACTCTGGCTCGGAATAGCCGGAATTTCTGTTGCGATCCTCGCAGCCGGAGGTTTCTATGTCGCCCAACAGACCGCGGCCAAGAAAGATGCCGAAGAAAAGTTGGCGGCTCAAGTTGCTGCAGCTTCTTCAGCTGCTGCGAGTTCTTCCGCAGCTATTGCAGCTGCTCAATCAAAAGCAGCAGCTGAATCATCCGCAGCTGCGGCATCAGCTGATTCCGAGCGGGCACTTCGCAAAATCTATGTTGGGGAACTGGAAACCAGCATAAAAAAGGACGCCAAGGGCCGGGTGAACAAAGGCTCGCTTGACGGACCCATCAAACGAGTGAGTTGCACGCCAACGGGCGGCGGTTCTATGGACGACCTTACAAGCCTGACTACAACCTTTGAATGTATCGCAGTCAATAAAACCAACAAGGACGGCACCGAAAGCGGATACGTATTTACATCCACAATGAATTGGGATGAGTCGACATACAGCTGGCATCTCGGGCGCTAGCCGCAACCAACGAGGCGCATTTTTCGCTGCGCAATGACACTGTTCGTTCGGCCCAATTCAAGGCAATAGCCTCGCTTCTCTGGACCAAATACCGGTGAACCGTTCGGGCATCAGACGACGCCGGAGAACTTGCCGCGGACCGGCTCTTGCCAGCGAAACTGGCACCGACTGGCAACTGCGCCTCTGTGTTGTTCTGTTGTGCTGCTTCCTCAGCATTGGCACTTCTGATTGGATTCCCGATCCTGCTTCAGGCGTCTACTGATCGTGACTTTGACGGTTTCCACGGGGACAAACGACGATACGAAGACCTGACAATGCGCATGGAAGGGCAGGGGCCGGGCTGCAATGGTTTGCAACCCGGCCCCTGCCCTTGCTTGGTGTTTAGCGGGCTCCCGTCCTGAAGTTCCAGGACTTGGCAGACAGCTTGTTGGATCCGGAGTCCTTGATGCTGCTGGACACCTTCACCGTGTAGCGGGTGTTGGCCTTCAGCGTGGACTTCGGATTGATCGTTGCCGTCCGCGTGCTGGCCTTGTAGCTCACCACAGCCGAAACCGTGGAACCAGTTGAGCTAACCAACTTGACGCTGGTTCCGTTGACACCCGAGACCGCTTCGCTGAACTGCACCGTGACGTTTCCGCTCCGCGAGATGTTCGTGGCATTGGACCCCGGCGTCAGCCGCGCGACGGTTGGTGCCGCATCGGTGGTGAAGCTCCACGTCGTTGCCGCCAGACGGTTGCCGCCTGCATCCATGATGCCGTTGGACAACCGAACCGTGTAACGGGTGCCGGCGGCCAGGGTGGCATTTGGATTCAACGTTGCGGTGCGGGTCGTCGCGTTGTAGCTGACGGTTGCCGACACGTTGGTGAGGCCCAACAGGCCGGTGGTCAGCCGCACGCTGGTTCCGCTGACACCCGTGACGGGCTCATTGAACGTGACCGTGACGTTGCCGCCCCGTGCGACGTTCGTGGCGTTGGCCGCCGGCGCCCGTCCGGAGACGGTCGGCGCGGCGTCGGTGGTGAAGCTCCAGCTGGTGGCAGCCAGTGCGTTACCGCCGTTGTCCCTGATGCCGTTGGTCAGCGACACCGTGTAACGGGTGCCGGCGGCCAGGTTGAGGAGCGGGTTCAGCGTCGCGGTCCGGGTGGTCGCGTTGTAGCTCACCGTTGCCAGAACCCCTGCACCGTTCGAGCTGGTCAACCGCATGGTGGTGAGGCTGACTCCCGTGACGGGTTCGCTGAACGTTGCCGTGATGTTGCCCGAGACGTTGACGTTCGTCTCGTTCGAGGCCGGCGTCCGCCCGGTGACGGTCGGTGCCGGATCCACGACAGGTGCCGCCGTGGTGAACGACCACTCGGTGGCAGCCAACGGGGTTCCGTCGGTGCCTCGGATGCCGTTGGTCAGCTTCACCGTGTAACGGGTGTTGGTGGCCAGGTTGGCATTCGGGTTCAGCGTTGCCGTCCCGTTGGCGTAGGTGACTGCCGCGGGGATGGTGTCGCCGGCCGGGTTGGTCAGCGTCATGGTGCCGACGCCGACTCCCGTCACGGCTTCACTGAAGGTCGCCGTTGCGTTGGTGCCGACCGCGACGTTCACGGCGTCCGCTGCAGGCGTCCGTCCCGTCACCGTCGGGGCAACCCCGGCAGTGGTGAAGGACCAGGTGGTTGCCGCGAGCTTGTTGCCGTTGGCATCGCCGATCGTGTTGGCCAGCGTCACCGTGTAACGGGTGTTGGCGGCCAGGTTGGCGGTCGGGTTCAGCGTTGCCGTGCGGGTTGCCTCGTCGTAGGTGACGGCTGCCGCGATGTTGCCGCCGGCCGGGTTGGCCAGCGTCACCGAGGTTCCGTCGACTCCCGTGACGGCTTCGCTGAACGTTGCGGTGGCGTTGGCATCGACTGCGACGTTCACGGCGTCGGCGGCGGGGGTCCGCTCCGTCACCGTTGGTGCCACGGTGTCACTGAGATCAACTGTCGTGTCGGTGAACTTCAGCTTTTCCACATTGGTGATGCGGTCGGTTCCGTCGTCTCCGGTGCCGCCGGTGTGGGCGACGGTGGTGACACCGTCGGCCGCGGTGGTGATGGTGTACTCGGACCTGGCACCGGAGAAGTTCGCGGTGTCGATGTCGTGTTGCACCCGGAGTGGAAAGGATCTCCCTCACAATGAAGACCTTGCCCGGATCGATGGTGCCGGCCATGATCTCGGCCTGCAGCTCCTTCAGCGAGTTCGCCGACTTCGTTTCCTTGGCCGGATCGTTCGGGTCCATGCGGACGCTCAACCTGACGTTGAGCCACTTGTCGCCGTCGATGATGTCGTCGGCGCCGTTGCCCCAGATCTGGTCCGAACCGGAACCGCCGATGATGATGTCGCCGGCACCGAACTCGGTGGCGCCTGCCGGCAGCAGGTCTGCCAGGCCGTTGATGCGCTTGATGCCCTCGGCATCGAGCACGTTTGTCAGGCCTGGTACGCCGACCTCGTCCTCACCCGGGTTGGCCGGGACCGTGTCCTCGCCGCGCAGGATGTCGTCCTTGTCCCAGCCGGAGAGGCCTTCGACCAGCAGGAACCGGTCCTTGAGTGCGTTCGGGCCCTCCACGACCAGCATGCGCATGTCCGAGTCTCCGCGCTCCACCGACCGGGCGTGGGTGACCCAGTCGAAGCCGTAGACGCCGTGGTTGCGTTCGATGCCGGGGCCGGCGACCATGATGTCGTCGCCGCCTTCTGCATCGTAGTCATCCTCGCCGCTGTCGCCGATGAGGACGTCGTGGCCCGGGTTGTTGATGTCGTCGAAGAACGGTGCACCGGAATCGCCCTGGAGCAGGTCGTTGGAGTTGCCGCCTTCCTGCCAGTCGTCGCCGCCGCCGCCGAACACGGTGTCGGGTCCGTCGCCGGCGAGCACCAGGTCGTTTCCTTCACCGGCGAAGTGCTCGTTGCCGTTCAGGCCGCCGTTGGAGAAGTCGTCGCCCTCGCCCGACATGATGATGTCCAGGCCGGGGCCGGCGTCGATTGCGTCGTTGCCGGGACCGCCTTTGAGGACGTCGTCGCCGTGCGAGTCGGTGATGATGTCGTTGCCGTCACCGCCGAGGACGGTGTCCGCGCCGTCGTTGCCTTCGATGGTGTCATTGCCGTCGTTGCCCCAGACGGTGTCGTTGTCGATGCCGCCCCAGACCTTGTCGCCTGTGGCGGTGCCGTTGTAGGTCGACTGGGCGTTGAGGCCAGCGCGGTCAACGGTGTTCGACACCCGGTAGCGGATGGTGCCGTCGGCCATGCGCATCAGGAGCGCTTGGACTCGTCGCAGGCGGATCCAAGATCGTCCGCGACGTTGTTTCCGCCCGCGGAAACGATGTTCTTGAGTTCGAATTCGCAGTCGGCGACGGCGAAGACGTCAGCCTTCAGTGCCTCCGCGTCGGTGTTGCGCATGATCAGCTCGGCGAAGGAGTTTCCTTCAAGCTGGGTGCGCAGGTTCAGGCCCGAGGTGCGGGAGAGGTAGTACAACCGGTCCCCGTCCTGCAGGTCCGTCATCTGGCGTTCGAAGATGTAGTTGAAGGTGGAACCGAGCAGTCCGCCGAAGAGGTTCTGCGATTCCGCCAGGCCGCCGACCCAAAGGTCGATGCCGTCGACGCCGGTCGCGGAAACGCCGTTGACCGTTGCCCACTTCTCGCCCGTGCTGTTCACGAAATCGTAGGCGTCGACAGGTGTGAGCTCGTCGGCCGGCGTGTTGGCGTCGTTCGGCTTCATGTCGAACAATCGCTGTGCTGCCGCGCGCTTGGCCTCGATGGTGCCCGCGTTCTTGATCGTGTCGTGGGTGCCGTAGGCGGCCATGAAGTTGACCACCGAGTCGGGGTGCTTCATGCCCTGGCCGAAGTCGACCCAGCTGGTGTAGGGCTTCAGCGAGGATTCGCCGCTGGTGCCGTAGATCGCCTTGCGGAAGTTGTTCAACGAGGGAACCCCGGTGTCGCGTCCACGGGCGATGTTCAGCGTGGCAAGGTCAAGCGGGAGTCCCAGCACGTTGTTCCGCAGGGTGTCCGTGACGAATTCGTCCAACTCGGCACCCACTTGGTCGGTCATGCCCATGGCAATCGAGCCGGCCGCCTGCTTGGGGGTCAGTGCTCCCTCGGTGCTGTCGTAGTAGGAAGCCGGGTTCAGGAAGGCATCCAGCAGCGGAAGACCGATGTCTTTCCCGCTGTTGGTCTTCCGGTCCACGGTGTCGGTCAACATCGAGTGTCCGAAGCGGTAGGTGGCGTGTGCGAACTCGGCCTTGATGGCCGGGTTGATGCCGGTGTCGGACTGGGTGAAGACGTTGAACGGATTGATGCCCGGCTGGATCTTGCGGGCGAAGTCCTCGAAGACGATGTGCTGGTATTCCATCTCGGTCACAAAGCGTGCCGCCTGGAAGATCCGTTCACCGTTCCACTCACCGTTCGGGAGCTTCCATTCGTTCAGGTCGAGGCTCAGATCGGTCACCAGTTTCTGCATGTATTCGGTGAGCCTGTTGTGCTCTGAGTGGAAGACCTGGTGGATTGCCGTCAGGCCGATGTTTTCGTTGACTCGTCCGTCGCCTGCGACGAAGTGCTGGTCAAGCATTTCATTGTCATACTCGCCACGGGTCACCTGCGAAGCCGGCGTCCCGGCAGTGTCATTCGCATCCGCGGTCAAGTTTGCGCCGGTCTGGCCATTGTATGGATTCGCGTTGTGCGCGATGTCGTCAAGGAATGCAATGCCAATGCGCTGGACGTTGGCAGGCGGTGCGACGGGGTTGGCCAGGTTTCCTTCGGTGAGCGCCAGGTCCTGTCCCACGTACTGGGGCAATCCGTTGGGGCCGCGGAGGAAACGTCCATACTGGTCGGTGGCGAGCATCGGGATGTTCCCGATATCCGAGTCCGCGAGCTTGAGCCCAAGCTTCGATGCAGCCTGCTCCTTGATGTTGGCCCAGGTTGCCATGCCGTCGTTGTCGGCGTTTGCGCCGCCTTCGATCAGCTTGCCTGTCGAAACGGGTTTGCCTGCGGCGTCAAACGCGTATGCCCGCAGGAAGACCTGCTGTGACGAGTTCGATCCGTAGGTTTGGCTCTGGTCGACCCATGGAGAGTCGGTGTTCGTGCCATTCTGCTCGTCGTCGGGGGTGCCGAGAATGCCGTCCTCGCCGGGCTGGTTCTCGGCCCGGTTCAGGATCATGAAGCGCTGGCTCTCCGGAACCTTGCCTGCCACGACCAGCGGATCGTCCAGTGCCAACGGGACCATGACGAAGTTCTTGGTCTTCTTCGTGAAATCCACGCCGTGGTCAAAGAACTGGCCGAACAGCGCGAACATGCCGTTGTAAGGAGGCGAGAGGCCGAAGTCGGTGGTGATGTTCGGGATGTCGAGCGTTTTGCCCTTGGGAACGCACTTTTCCGGCAGACCTTCGGCGTTGCAGGGAACCGCCGTGGGGCCGTCGTTCACCGTCCGGTGGGCTTTGCCGGACGCTGCGATTGCGGCCGGGTTGGAGGCCGTCTGGTCGACAATGACGTTGCTGACGAACCTCGGTTCGGCATCGCTCAAGTTGGTGTTGACCGACTGGTAGGAACCCTCTCCATCGGGCAATCCGTTGGCCGTGAGCTTGCCCGCCGACCGCCATTGCGCCGGCGCCAGGCGCGGCATGGCGAGGCTGGAGGCCCCGAAGTGACTCTGGTCGGGAATGAGGTTGTTTTCGCTGCCATCAACTGTGCGCAGTCCGTAGGGCAGCAGCGCGTTTGCGATCTGGTTGGGCCCCGATCCCACCAACGGCTGGCCGGCCACCGGTTTGCCCTGCGCGTCTTCCTTGGTGGCGTGGTTCTCAGCGATCTTGATCTGCTTGAGAATGAAACGCATGTCCCCTGCGTTGAGGGTCAGTCCCTGGCCGACTGGCGCGGCACTTGCAGCCGGGGCCCCTGCGACCGGCAAGAAGCCGGCCCCCAACAAGATTGCGGTCAATCCCGCGACAAGTTTGCGAGGAGGGGACGGATGTCCCCTTTTCGCCTTTCTTGTCCCGTCATGGCGATTGCGATGCACAGCATGTGTAGACATGGCGTCTCCCCCAATAAATTGAATTGCGTAATTGCGTGAGTGACCACAGCATCTGCCCGGTACCTTGGAAAAACCTTGCCCGCGAGCCCGCCGCTCCAAGTTCCGCCATTTCCCTCGCAATCCAGTCCGGGTTGCCCGGCGGCAAACAATTTGGGCATGGCGAAGCTGCCATTCGCAGCCATCGGGCGGACGCCTCTAGCGCCGGGATCGCGGGTTCGCAGGACCTGCCGTGCATCTTGCAACCGAGCTTCACTGCAGGTAGTTGCCTTTTGGATGTGGCCGTGGAACCTTCAAGGCAAACATCGGAGCAGGCAACACGGAGACAAGTGACATGCACGGCAGCCCGCTGTCGCCAATCGCACAGCCCCTTCGGTCCCGTTTTCGGCAGCCCTCCTGCCGCGCAGGTCAATAATGGAAAGCGGGCTCTCCACCGGGGCGCCCGCACGTACCGAAGAAACGCAAGGAGCCAGGTGAGCATTCAACACAACCCGCCAACAAAGCTTTTCACCCGGGATTTTGTGCTCGCCTCCGTCGTCAACCTCTTCATCTCCATGGTCTTCTACATGCTGATGACCTCGATGGCGCTCTACGCCGTTGAGCGGTTCCAGGCCTCCGACAGCGCGGCGGGGCTTGCATCGAGCGCCTTCATCATCGGTTCCGTCGCCGCACGGCTCATTGCCGGAAAGCTGTTGGCTCTCTGCGGGCGCAAGCCGCTGCTGATCGCATCCCTTGTCGTGTTCGTCCTGGTTTCCGTGCTGTACATACCGGCCGATTCGCTCTGGCTGCTGCTGATCCTGCGATTTGTCCACGGCATGGCCTTCGGCGCCGGCAATACGGCCCTGGCCACCGCCGTCCAGGCGCTCATACCTCCGGCACGGCGCAGCGAAGGCACCGGATACTTCAGTCTTTCCAGCACACTGTCAACGGCCGTGGGCCCGTTGCTTGCCGTGGTCTTGGCATCCAGCGGCAATTACACCGCCGTTTTCTTCTTCTGCGCGGTTTCCTCGTCGGTCGCACTGCTGATCGGGATCCTGCTGCGCCTGCCGGAACCCGTCAAGGTCGCGGGGCACCCGCCCGTTGGCTCGCGTCGCGGAAGTTTCCTGCGTTCAATCATCAGCCCTGCCGCGCTGCCCATATCGCTGGTGATCCTGGTGTGCGGCTTGGCCTATTCGGGCATCATCTCGTTCCTGGCCCCGTTCCTGCTTTCCCGTTCGATGCCGGCCGCCGCCAGCTGGTTCTTCCTGCTCTATGCGGTCACGGTGCTGCTCTCCCGGCTCTTCGCCGGGCGGATCCAGGACCGACGCGGTGACAACGCGATCATGTATCCGCTGTTGGCGGTCTTTGCCCTGGGCATGGCCATGTTGGCGTTCGAACCCAGCACCCTCACTGTGGCCCTCGCGGCCTTGCTCACCGGGCTGGGCTTCGGTGCACTGATGCCCTGCGCCCAGGCGATCGCGGTGTCCGCCGTATCCCCGGCCGACATGGGCGTGGCCACCTCGACCTTCTTCCTCATGCTTGATCTGGGCGTCGGCTTCGGCCCTGTCGCCCTGGGCCTGGCCATTCCCATCCTGGGATACACCGGAATGTTCGGCATCCTTGCCGCACTTGCCGCACTCGGGATCGGCCTGTACTTCCTGGTCCACGGCCGGCGGCGCTCCGGCGCAACCGCGGCTTCCGCCTAACGGCCCCGGTCAGGACCAACGGACCGGCACCGACGGACGACCCGAACGACGGCTGTCCATGCCGCCCGGACCACGGTCGGTGGATCGAAATGCGGCGAAACGACTGGATTGCGTGCTTCACCCAAGACCACACCGATTCCACGTGCAAACGCGCCAGAACCCAACGATGATGCGAAAAGTGATCCGCGCCACCGAATAATGTTTGAGTCGGGCCACAGACTTACCATGGGATAAGCCCCTTCCACCCAAAGGTTTATTTTCGTGCCCCAATTTGCCCAGGCGCTAGCCCGCGGACTCAATGTCCGCCACGTCCGGTTCATGGCCCTAGGTTCGGCCATCGGAACCGGCCTGTTCTACGGATCCGCATCGGCCATCCAGGCCGCCGGACCAGCCGTACTCTTGGCCTACATGATCGGTGGCGCAGCCGTCTTCATGGTGATGCGCGCCCTGGGCGAGATGGCCGTGCGCCATCCGGTTTCCGGCTCATTCGGCCAGTACGCTTCGAAGTACCTCGGCCCGTTTGCGGGATTCATCACCGGCTGGACCTTCGCCTTCGAAATGGCAATCGTAGCCATCGCGGACGTCACCGCGTTCGGCATCTACATGGGGTTCTGGTTCCCCGACGTGCCCCGGTGGATCTGGATCTTGGCGATCATCTTCTTCATCGCCGCGTTGAACACCATGAAGGTCAAGGTGTTCGGCGAAACCGAATTCTGGCTTTCCCTCATCAAGGTTTCGGCGATCATCGCCATGATCGCGGGCGGCATCCTGATTGTGGTCTTCGGCTTCGGCCTGCCCGCCGAAGCCAATCCGGGCATCGGCACGATGCTTGCGGCCGGCGGGTTCTTCCCCAACGGATTCTGGGGGCTGCTGGCGTCCTTCTCGATCGTGATGTTCGCCTTCGGCGGCATCGAAACCATCGGCATCACCGCGGGCGAGGCCGAGAACCCGAAAAAGGTCGTACCCGCGGCAATCAACACCGTTCCGGTACGCATCCTGCTCTTCTACGTTTGCACGTTGGGCATCCTCATGATGATCTACCCGTGGAACGAGATCGGCACCGAGGGAAGCCCATTCGTGCAGATCTTCGACAACCTGGGTATTCCGGCAGCGGCACATATCCTCAATGCCGTCGTCATCACGGCCGCGATCTCCGCGATCAACTCCGATATCTTTGGCGCCGGCCGCATGATGTTCGGCCTGGCCCAGCAAGGCCACGCCCCGGCATCCTTCGCGAAGATCTCCCGCAACGGCGTGCCCTGGATGACGGTGTTGGTCATGGGCATCGTGTTGCTGGTTGGCGTATTGCTCAATGCCGTTATGCCCGAGTCGCTCTTCCTGATCATCGCCTCGATCGCGACCTTCGCAACCGTGTGGGTATGGGTCATGATCCTGCTTTCGCACATTGCGATGAAGCGAACCATTGCCCGGGAAAACCTGCTGGCTTCCGAGTTCCCTTCCCCCTGTGGCCTGCGGCTTCCTACGCGGCGCTGGCCTTCATGGGCTTTGTGATCGTGCTGCTCGGCATCATCCCGGAAACTCGGGTCGCCTTGGTTGTGGGCACGGTCTGGATCGGGCTGCTCTTCGTCGCCTACAAGCTGTGGGTCCGAGGCAAGGGCCACGAACGCGCCGAGCTGGTTGATGAAACCGGTCGCGAGTACGTCCCCAGCGAGTTGCGCTAAACACCGCGCCACGACGACGATGCCGTCACCGCCTGTCGGCGGTGGCGGCATCGTTGCTTGCGCGAATTTCTCGGGCTTCCATCAAATAATCCCGCAGGGGAATATATGGTTTCGACCGCGTCTCGTGGACCGGCGCCAACGGTTTGTTGTCCTTCACACACGTGGGAATACACATCGGCCAAGGGCTGTTGACGAGAATATGACTGAAACCCGCCTCAGCGTTGACATTTTTTCCGATATCGCCTGCCCCTGGTGCTTCATTGGCAAGCGCCGCTTTGAAAAAGCCGTGGAAGCACTGCCCTTCGGCGAGAAGATCGATGTGAAGTGGCATGCCTTCCAGCTGGATCCTTCCCTGCCGGACCACTACGAGGGAAGCGAACTCGACTACCTGGTCAAGGCCAAGGGAATGCCCGCAGATCAGGTCGCGGGCATGATTCAGCACGTGACCGGTCAGGCCGCAGCGGAAGGTTTGAATTACGACTTCGAGGCCCTTCGCCCTGCCAACTCCTTCACGGCACTTCGCCTGCTCGCCTTGGCCAAGGACCGCAACATGGGTGACGCCATGAAAGAAGCCTTGCTTTCGGCCCACTTTGAAAAGGGTCTGGATACCGGCGACAAGGAAACCCTTCAGCGCATCGCCGATCAGGTAGGCCTCGATTCAGCGGAGACGGAAGAAGTCCTGGCCAGCGACAAGTATGCAGCCGAAGTCCGCGCCGACGGAACCCGAGCACGCGAAATGGGCGTCAGCGGTGTTCCGTTCTTTGTACTGGACAACAAGTACGGAATTTCCGGTGCGCAGCCTTCCGAGGTATTCGAACAGGCGCTGAGCCAGGTTTGGAAGGAAATCGGAGGCAGCGAGTTGCAAATGATGGCCACGCCATCGGCCGACGGAGAGGTCTGTGGCCCCGACGGCTGCAACTAACCTCTAATCTTTATCCGACTTCGACGGTTCCGGCTTGGCCGGAGCCGTCGTTTTCTTTTTGCTGCTGCATCCAAGCTTTCCGGGCTGGGTCTTTACCTTCGCTTCCTTGACCAGCTTTTTGTATTTGGTGCCGATAACCACGTCAACAGTCTTGCCCTGCCGCTTCGGATCGAACACATAGGTCAAGCCGGCAACATGGCGCTGCACCGTCATCGCTTGCGCATACCCGTCGGGGCCCGAAATCACCGCGCCGACAACATTGGCCTTGGACATCCGGGCGTTGCCCACTTCGCCTACCTTGAAACCCCGCTGCGCAAGTTTCTTGGCGGAAGCGCCGGCAAGCCCCGCAATCTGTGTTCCGTTCATGACGTTGATCGTCATTTTGGAAGGGTCGACATAGTCGAATTGATCGCGTGGACAAGCGGTGTGGGGTGCTACCGGGGCTTCAGCCACCGGCTTGGGTTCAAGGGCATCAATGACTATGGCCCGCGTGTTTACCAAGTAGGCAAGAACCAATGCTGCGACCAGCAGCAAGACCGCCACGGAGAGAATAATGCCGTGACGTATGTTTCGATGCCGTTTTGTATTGGGATCGGCGCTGAACTTCGGACTTGCCAACTCGTCTTCTGAGACGATGTGGTGCCCATGCCATTCATTCGGATTCGAATCACGCGCCATTGCCGTTTAGTCCTCGATCACCAGTACGCGGGCATGCAGGATTGAACGCTGGTGCAGCGCAGTTCGCACCGCACGGTGAAGCCCGTCCTCGAGATACCTGGTGCCCCGCCATTGAACAACATGAGGAAAGAGATCACCAAAGAACGTTGAATCCTCGGCCAGCAGCGCAGCCAAATCCAAGGTGCTCTTGGTGGTCACCAATTCATCCAGGCGGACTTGCATGGGAGGCACGACTGCCCAGTCCTTGGGCGTCACGTAGCCATGGTCCGGGTACGGGCGAGAATCGCCGACAGATTTGAAGATCACTTGACCAGCTTAGGAAACTTCTGCAGATATGTGGCTAGATTCGGCCAATAATAATTCGAGTCGTTTGTTTTCTACGTAAATTCGAAGCTGCCGTCAAGGGTTCCGACGCATGGATTCACACTACGGAACCTGAGGTAACGCAAGCTGTCACATTCAAGCAAACCGGGTGCATTCTTGTGTCATGAGCACAGTTCTTACTTCGGTTCCGGTCCTGGATATGTCATCTGCCCGTCACACCGACGGGAGCTTCAATGAAGATTTCATTGAAGCTTTACGCGACGCCGCACACAATGTCGGCTTCTTCCAGATCACCGGATATGGTGCGGTTCCGGGGACTTCCCAAAGGTTGCTTGACACGATTGCTGAATTCTTTGCGCGACCGGTCGAAGAAAAACTGGAGTTGGACAACCGTTCTTCGGCACAATTCCGAGGTTACACGCGGCTGGGTGCAGAAATCACCCGCGGTCGCGCGGATTCGCGGGAACAAATCGATTTCGGGCCAGAGCTGGAGCCGTTGACGGAAGTGCCCGCAGACAAGCCCTACCTGAATTTGCAGGGCCCGAACCAGTGGCCTCCCGCATTCCCCCAGCTCAAAACTGTGGCAATGGAATGGTCTGAACTGATGCAGAAGGTGGGCGCCGAATTGCTGGCCGCACTCTCAGTGGGGTTGGGTCTGCCCGAGGATTACTTTGTGCAGGCTTTTACCCCCGACCCCGCATGGATGGGCAAGCTTGTGCACTACGTCGGTGGCGGCATCGTTCCCGCTGCGGGCAACCAGGGGGTCGGAGCCCACGCAGACTACGGATTCATCACGCTGCTGCTTCAGGACTCGGTGGGCGGTCTTGAGGTCCAGCCATACGGCCACGAGGAATGGATCTCCGTCAAGCCGATCGACGGAGCGCTTGTGGTGAATCTGGGTGAGATGCTGGAGGTCGCAACCAACGGCTATTTGATGGCCACCATCCATCGTGTCACTGCACCACCGGCCGGAGTCGATCGTTATTCCGTGCCCTTCTTCTACTCCCCGCGCCTGGATTCGGTCATCGACACCGTTCCGTTGCCGCCCGGACTCGCGGCACAGGCCCGCGGAGTCTCTGACGACCCGGAAAATCCGATGCTGGCTTCATACGGCGCCAACGTGCTCAAGGGTTGGCTACGCGCGCACCCACAGACCGCGAAGGCCCACTACCCGAATCTGGTGAAGTAACCTCGGCATATTGCTTGGGTGCCGCGAAGATTAATCGGGGCACCCAAGCCCTCATGACCGGCATCCTGCCGTTGAACAGGACACTGCCGACCCAGACCGTCCCTCTTGACGGTGCGCTTCGGTCAGCATGCTCCGGTTAGCCAAGGCAGATGCTCAAACACGGAAAATCCCCAAACGCGATGCCCAAGGATCCAAGGGACGGATAGACCACAAAAGGTGTCCCGCATTGTAAGAACCAAGACATCATGAGGCATCTTGCGCTGCCTGTGGCCAAACGCCCCCAATTTCAGTCACTATGATTTAGAGCATGACCGCTACGCAACCAGTCGATCGACCGAGCCAGGAATCAACCGGATTGCTTACCCGCATCGGACTGAAGGTCACTGGCGGCAAGCCCTTCTCAGACCTACCCATACGGCGGAAGGTTGTCCTTTCGCAGTTGCCGATGTTCTTTGCAGTGCTCTTCGCATGCACCTTTGCATTACTTTCCAATGCAAAGGAAATCTATGGTGACACCCTATTCACTGTCGGCGTCGTCCTTGTACTGCTGAACACCGTCGCTTCATTTGCTGTGCCATGGGAGAAGTTCCGCTCGGAATTCACCTATCTGGTCATCCCCGCTGCAGGAATGATCGCAGCATGCCTCATGTCAATGGGCGCCTACTACTGGCTCAGCGGGATGACGCTGCTCATCGCCTTTCCCGTTTTTTGGTTTGCCTGGTCCGGCGTCGCGCCAGGGTTGACATTGATGCTTTCCTTTGTGCTTCCGCTGGCAACAACATTGCTGCAGCTATGGCACAACGACATACCGTTCACACTGATCAATGTGGTTCGGCCATTGCTCATACCGTTGGTGATTTTGGCGCTTGCCAGTACCACCGTGATCGTCGAATACAACACGTCGCTCAAGAATCGTATGCTTCGCGAGTCCTTGGCCACTAGCCGGCGCCAGGCAAACCTGCTGAATGCCGTCCTCAACGCCGCGAATGTGGGCGTCGTGGTCGTCGACCGCGACGGAAACGACGTGTTGATGAACGACATTCAACGGTTCCAGCATCGCCATGCGATTCCCCCAGAGCATCCGGACCCCTCCGAGGACAAGCTCCTCGTGCGGGCGGTTTCCCCGAATTTTGAAGTGTGCCCAGAGCTCATGCCGAGTGATCGGCGCCCGGTGCTGCGGGCCATTCGCCAAGAAGAATTCGTCGATGAATTGATTGCGCTGGGGCCGCTTCATGATCCGATCTACAGCTCCACCTCGGCACGGGCACTTTTTGACGATTCTGGCGTCTATGACGGTGCCGTGATCATGTTCAAGAACGTCACCCCCATGATCGAGGCGTCGAAAACCAAGGACCGGTTCTTGGCCAATGTCAGCCATGAGTTGCGTACGCCATTGACGTCAATCCTGGGTTACCTCGAACTGCTCGAGGACGAGGTACAGATGACCTCCGGGACCAAGAAATCGCTGGATGTCATTTCAAGGAACACCAATCGGCTCCTGAGCTTGGTGAATGATCTACTGACCGTGGCGGCCGGGCGCCATCAGATCAGTGTTTCCGCAATGGATTTCGGAGCTGTTGTCCAGGCCCGCCTTGAATCTATGGCACCGCGTGCCTCCGCAGCCGGAATCGAGCTGAACCAAGGGTCGTTGTGCCATGAACAGGTTCTCGGCGACGCGTTGCGTCTGGGGCAGGTTGTGGACAACCTTGTTTCCAATTCAATCAAGTACACCGACCGGGGCGGGTCGGTGACAGTGGAAATGGATTGCACCGAAGATGAAATTTGTCTCCGCGTCATCGATACCGGGCGTGGAATCTCCGAGGCGGACCTCAAGCAACTATTCGTCAGGTTCTTCCGAAGCAACGACGCACAGCTGTCCGGTTTGCCCGGAGTCGGATTGGGCTTGGCCATCACACGCGAACTCGTGATGGCCCACGGCGGAACCATCAGCGCGGAAAGCGAAATCGGCCGGGGGACAACGATGACCGTGCGGATGCCACGCAAGTCCGTGGAATCTGATTCCCTTCCCTCGACCTTCGTGCGCCAGCCGGCAACGGAAAACCGAAGTTAACTAGCGAGGCGGGTCATTGATCCCCAAGATCACTAACCCGCTTCGCTATGAACCGTCGTTCGCTCTCGCCCCCAAGACGATAGCGAACATTTTTCGGATCACTTCGGTTCACTCAATGTGCCCGACTCCCCCATGCAGTCGGTTTCCCGCTGTACTGGCTTAGCTATGACTATTCCGTGTAAGCATCAAGTTCTCCATCAGAGTGCGGACAACTTTTCCGCAATGATGACGCAGGTTCGCTTAGGCAATTCTTGAGGTTGTCTTGAGGGATTCCAGGGGAGGATCATGAGCTTGGGCATTCATGATGGACACCATGACGATGCCATTGAGTTCACTAGATTCTGTGGTGTGTACACAGACCCTAGCTAAGCTCTCTGAAGATCTGGGCCACGACTACACATCGAGATTTGTTGTGCAGTTCTGTTCCATGTGGCCGACGCGGCTCAAACGCCTTGAAGAGGCCCTGTGCAGCTGCAACAGCGAGGCCGGGCAAGATGCAGCATTGTCGCTGAAATCAGGCGCCTCAATGGTAGGCGCCAGGGAACTGGCGGAGCTTGCCGAATGGTTGCATGGCGCGTTTCAGGACAAGCTTGTAGACGTGCAGCGCAAACTGATAGCCATGATTCGCGAAGTCGGTCGCCGCTCAATTCAAGAGCTTTCGACGATGAAAATTGGCTAGCACACCAAACCACGGAAGCCGCAGATGCGGTTAGCGCTTCGCGGCCGATCGGTAGCCAACGCCTCGAACCGTTTCAATCCAACGTGGATCCTGGGTCGAGTCACCCAATTTACGACGCAGATTTCCCATGTGGACCTCAACGGATCGTTCGTCGGCCGACGACACATAGGTTCCTGAATCCGAATCTTCGTCGCGCAACCGACGAACCAGCTCCGTCTTGGTGCGGATGTGACCGTTGGAACCCAAGAGCACATCCAGCAGCGTGAACTCCGTTGGCGTAATGCTTTTTGCTTCGCCATCCACTTCAACCGTGTAGGTCGATGAATTGAGCATCAGTCCGTTCAGCGAACGGACAAGATCGCCCTCCGCTTGGCCCAGCTGCGTTTTTGGTTGGGCTTCTGCCGGAACCGCAGGAGCTTCGTTCTTGGCCTGCGCCTGGCTATTGCGCCGACGCATGATGGCATCGACGCGTGCACGGAGCTCGCGTGGCTTAAACGGCTTGGTTACGTATTCGTCTGCGCCTGATTCCAGCCCGAGGATCGTATCGATCTCGTCGGATCGGGCGGTCAGCATGACTATGTGGGCGTCGGAAATGGTCCGAATCCTGCGTGCCGTTTCGAACCCATCGATATCAGGAAGGCCCAAGTCCAGGGTCACCAGATCGGGGCGGCGGGATTCCACCAGTTCGACACCCTTGACTCCAGAGTCCGTGGCGTGAACGTCAAATCCCGATTGCAGCAGGACCGCTTCGAGCAGCCCTCGAATGTCTTCGTCATCCTCAATGACGACTGCAACACGGTGATCGTTCATCAAATGCACCTTTCCCGGAGTCGATGCGCCATACGTGGACGGTGCAAGCTTTCCGCAAGTCTATTGAAAATTGCCCCCAGGACCACAAAACCGAACAATAGTGAGTCGTAGATCTCACTGGCAGCTACATGAAACCGCTTCCCCACAAGGCATTTGATGCGAGCAAGACGATGCCCGAACATCGATTTTCAACCTTTTCCGCTCGGCCGGATCGGTGCGAACTGCCGAAAATCCGTGAATTTCGGGAAAGCTTGGGACAACATATGACATCAAAAACCATTGACTTGACACCACTGATGACACCATTCTGGTGTCATGGATTTGACTCGATTTGTGAACGACCTACAGCAACATCTCGAAATCGCCGCCGCGGCCGGCGGTCCCGAGGCCCAAGAGCTCGCCTCTCGCCTCCTGGCGCCCCTGAATGCGGCGACACGGCTGGTACTCCTTGAGTCCCTGTCCGCGGCGGCCAACGAAATCACCCGCGAGATGGCTCCCGGTGGCGTCGACATCAGATTGCGTGGACAAGACCCCGAATTCGTTGTGACGATGCCCGAGCAGGAATCGCCGTTCACCGACTCGGCAACACACGACAATCGACCGGCACCGGGTTACGACGTTCCCCTGCTGGCGACCGCCGATGAAGGCGGGGTCACCCGGACAACCCTGCGCCTGCCGGAGCCGTTGAAACTCCGCATGGAGGCGGCCGCAAACCGCGAAGGCGTGTCCGTCAACTCGTGGCTCATCAAGGCCGTCTCCTCTGCGCTCGAAACCCAACCACGGCGAAGCCCGCGCCGCGACTCGCCTGCCGGGCAAAGCCTGACCGGCTGGGTGCAATAAAACCGACGTCTCCGGATCTTTGCCCGAAACCCGCAGCACTTCATATTCAAGGACATCCAATGCCGACCTTTCCCAGCCCCCACAGCCATCACCGTACGCAGCGGCCTGAGTGTCATCTCCGATGTCCACTTGGTTGCCAGCGAACGAACAGACACGGTCGTGACAATCCGCCCGCGCGATGCAGCCAAATCCGGCGACCAGAAAACAGCCGAGGCAATCACCGTCGACTTCGAAGACGGGAAACTGACGTTGTCATCACCAAGCCGCCGCCGCTCCATGTCCCTCTTCGGCACCTCGGGTGCGGCCGAAGTTGAAATCCTGGTTCCCTCCGGCTCCCATTTTGAATCCACTTCCCCGCTCGGCGAAGTCCTGGTCTCCGGCCCCGTCGGAAATTGCAGCGTCAAGATCGCCATGGGATCCATCCGGCTTGAATCAGCCCGTCAAGCCGACCTCAAGACCTCCTTCGGTGACATCACAGCAGCATCGGTGGCGGGAGCCACCTCCATCGCCAGCAGCTCCGGAACCATCCGGCTGGGCAGCCTGGGCGCCCAGAGCGAGGTCTCCTGTTCCAACGGGAACATTTCGATCGATCGAGCCGGCGGGCCGCTGCGCGTCAAGACCTCCAACGGCGACGTCAACATCAAGCAATCCAGGGATGACGTCACAGTCAAGAACTCGCACGGCAACATCCGCGTCGAGGAGGCGGTGTCCGGAACGCTCACCCTGCAAACGGCCACCGGAGGCATCAGCGTGGGGGTTCCCACGGGCACCGCCGCGTGGATCGACCTGAATTCCCAGCACGGTCGAGTCAGGAGCGCCCTGCCCGAATCACCGGATGCAAGTTCCGCAACCGATCCGCTCAGGATCCATGCGCGCACCACCTGGGGCGACATCTACATTGAACGCAGCATCCCGGCAACCACTTGAGGGGAACGAAGGAAAAGAAAACCAAAGAAGCCGGGCCGGGTAGCCCTGATCCAAAAATCCGGGTCCCCCGATTTCGGTTTCCCGAGGTTAAAACGAAATCGGCCTTGACCTGATTTCTCAAGTCAAGACCGATACCGTATCCGCGGAGGATGGGGGATTTGAACCCCCGAGGGCGTGAACCCAACACGCGTTCCAGGCGTGCGCCATAGGCCGCTAGGCGAATCCTCCAGCTTGCCCTATTCGGGCAGGTTCCAGCATAGCGGACATTTCCGGAGACGACGAATCGAGATTCCCCGACCACCTCGCAGGCATCGATTCCGGGGCAGGATCCCCGCCCCGGGCACCCCTCGGACAGTGGTCGCCAAGGTTTTCCACAACCCCGGCAATCAGCGACCCGGGACCCATGCGCCGTGATGCAATGAAACATGGGAAAACTCGCCGCTCATCAGATGAACATGGAGCCGGAGAGGGTCGGAATACCGCCGGCCGGGTCGCGCCTATTCTGCGGCAGCGACGGCACATGGATCGCGGGTGTCGAGCGGTTCCTCGCCACGGAACCGCTGCAAATCGCAGTTACCAAGGTCACATCCAAGCTCCTGCCCGAACACGCCCGCCGAGGGCCTGGAACAGCTGCGGCAAATCAGCCGGATACGTTCAATGCTCGATGGCCTTGAAGCGATGCTGCTGGCAGACACCAGTGAAATGGTCCAGCGCGGACTGGCCACTCCCCTGTCGGAAGAAAACCCGACGCTCTTTGACTACAAACGGGAAATTGAAGACCACGGCTATCCCATGTCCCGGATGGACCAGGACCTGAACCGCTCATCCTTTGTGGCCGAGGCCGCCATGGTCACCAGGACCTCCGAAAGGTCCACCTTCAACCGCCTCGCCACGGCCGAGGGCCTGCGCTACATCCACGATCAATCCCTCTTCGAGCTGTGCCGCGGAAGCATCACCGGCCGCACGGCCAGCACCCTCGTCAGGCAAACCCAGGGAATCCCGGCGAGCACCGCCAGGCAAATTGAAACTTCGGTACTGCCCACGGCATTGACCGCCTCGGATTCCTCCATGGCACTGCGCATCAAACGCCAGCGGGAACGCTTGCACCCCGAACCCGCATCCCACCGACGCTCCCGGGCAGAAGGCGGCCGCTCATTGATGTGGTGGCCGGAATCCGACGGAATGGCGGTTCTCCAGGCGTACTTGCCTGCCGAAGACGTCCTTGCGATCTACAACACCGTAAACACCCACGCCGGCCGGCTCATGGACGGCCGAGGAAGAGCGGCACGTCGGGCAGCTGCGTGCCGATGTGTTCCGTGACAGCCTGATCGACGGCTGGCCGGGGAACAAGCAAAAGAAGTCCGGGCTGTTTGTGGGCCTGACGATTCCGGCCCTCGAACTGCTGACGAACCCCGAACGAGGCATAGCCGACCTTGAAGGCTACGGCCCCATCCCGCTGGGCGTCGCGCTGAAACTTGCGGCAAAGGCCCCCTCGCTGAAGCCGATCCTGACCGATCCGTGGACCGGATCCATCCTGGATTTGGGGCGCAAGCGCTACAAGCCGTCCAAGGCGCTGCGGGATTTCCTGCGGATTCGCGACGGGCATTGCCGTTTTCCCGGATGCCGCCGGGCGCCGTTGCTTTCGGAGGTCGACCACATCGACGCCTGGGCCAAGGGAGGCGAAACTTCCGAACAAAACGCCGAATACCTCTGCAAGCGGCACCAAATCTACAAGCACGTCCTGGGATGGGAAGCCGTACACCTTGGCAACGGCTCGATCCAATGGCGGACGCCCCACGGAATCACCCAGCTGGAATTGCCCGACGGCCTGATCCACCCGCGCCCGCTGAATCCCGACCCCGAGCCACAGCAACCCATGCTTCCCGTGGTGCTCCTTGACCAGCAGACCCGGCGCCTCCTGGGCTGGGACGAATCCGAACCGATCCCCGGTTTCCCTGAAAACGAGCCGGATTCCTGAGTCGATTTACGGCCACGGGCAATCCTCGGGTAGACTTTTTAACGGCCCCTCATGTGGTGTCATCCTGTTGAACTCCCCCAGGACCGGAAGGTAGCAAGGGTAGATGGGCTCTGGCAGGTGCATGAGGGGCCTTTACTGTCTGCCCGTAGTTGCGTTTGCTGCTCGAGGGATTGAAAAGGAGTAGTCATGGGTGCCGGACGATTCGCTCCCAGCCCTTCAGGGGAACTACACCTCGGCAACCTCCGCACCGCCATCCTGGCATGGCTTTTCGCCCGTTCCACGCAACGCGAATTCCTGATGCGCGTCGAAGACCTGGATCGCGCCCGGGCCGGCGCCGAAGAACTCCAACTCGCAGACCTGCGTGCCATCGGCCTCGACTGGGACGGTCCGACCGTCCGCCAAAGCGATCGCATGCCCCTATACAGCGAGGCAATCGACGACCTGCGTTCCCGCAACCTTCTCTTCGAGTGCTACTGCACCCGGCGCGACATTGCCGAAGCCGGTAGCGCACCACATGCCGCACCCGGAACCTACCCCGGCACCTGCCGTGATCTCACGCGAATCCGAGCGGGAGGCGAAGCGGATGATGCGTCCCGCGGCCCTGCGCCTGCGCAGCGAAACCACCGAGTTCACCGTCACGGATGCACTGCACGGGCAGTTCACCGGGGTCGTCGACGACTTTGTGGTGCTGCGCAACGACGGAGTCCCTGCCTACAACCTGGCGGTCGTGGTCGACGACGGCGCTCAGGGCATTGACCAGGTGGTGCGCGGGGACGATTTGCTCTCCTCGGCACCCCGGCAGGCGTACCTGGCGGAGCTGCTGGGGTACACCGTGCCGGGCTATGCACACGTCCCGCTGGCATTGAACGCGGAGGGCAAACGGCTGGCCAAACGCGACGGGTCCGTCACACTGGGCCAGCTCGCCGAGCACGGCGTCGGCCCGGAGGAAGCAAGATCCATGATGCTTGCCTCCTTGGATCTGCCGACCACGTCGCTTGATGCCGCGTTGGCGGTCTTTGACCCAACACTTCTGCCCACGGAACCGTGGGTCTTCACAACCGATCCGGGTGAGAAGCGCGGGATGCGCTTGGCACCGGAAAACCGATAGGGTGGCCATCGTGAGTACAGCTCTTTACCGTCGCTACCGTCCCGACAATTTCGCGGACGTGATCGGGCAGGAACATGTCACCACACCGCTGATGACGGCCCTGGAAAAGAACCGGGTCAATCATGCCTACCTCTTCTCCGGTCCGCGCGGTTGTGGCAAGACCACGTCCGCCCGCATCCTGGCCCGCTGCCTTAACTGCGCCCAGGGCCCAACGCCGACCCCGTGCGGCACCTGCCCCAGCTGCATCGAGCTGGCCAGCGGCGGCCCGGGTTCCCTTGACGTCATCGAGATCGACGCGGCGTCCCACGGTGGCGTCGACGACGCCCGCGACCTGCGCGAACGCGCGACGTTCGCCCCGGTGCGCGACCGCTACAAGATCTTCATCATCGACGAGGCCCACATGGTCACCTCGGCGGGCTTCAACGCCCTGCTGAAGATCGTCGAAGAGCCGCCGGAGCACATCAAGTTCATCTTCGCGACGACCGAGCCCGACAAGGTCATCGGCACGATCCGTTCGCGCACCCACCACTACCCGTTCCGGCTGGTGCCGCCCGAGCCGCTGATCAAGTACCTCGAGTACCTGTGCACCGCCGAGGGCGTTGCCGTGGCCCCGGGCGTGCTGTCGCTGGTCATCCGCGCCGGCGGCGGCTCGGTCCGCGACTCGCTTTCCGTGCTGGACCAGCTGATCGCGGGCGCCGGACCCGACGGCCTGGACTACGAGCTGGCGGTGTCGCTGCTCGGCTACACGCACGCCTCGCTGCTTGACGACGTCGTCGACGCCCTGGGCGCCGGGGACGCGGCGACCGTGTTCGGCGCCGTGGACCGCGTGGTGCAGACCGGGCACGACCCGCGCCGCTTCGTCGAGGACCTGCTGGAACGCTTCCGCGACCTGATCATCGTGCGCGCCGTCCCCGAGAACGCCTCGCAGATCATCCGCGGGCTGCCCGAGGACCAGCTGCACCGCATGCAGACCCAGGCCGCGGGGCTCGGCCAGGCCGAGCTCAGCCGCTGGGCCGATGTCACCAACGCCGGGCTGACGGAGATGTCCGGCGCCACCTCGCCGCGCCTGCACCTTGAGCTGCTGTGCGCCCGCCTGCTCCTGCCGGCCTCCGATGCCAGCGAGCGCGGATTCAACGCGCGCATGGACCGGGTCGAACGCCGACTGGCCTACGCCGGGGACGAACTTCCGCAGGCCCCGGCGGGAGATGCCGGTTACGCCGGCAGCCCGACCGAGTCCTCGTCCGGCTACGAGTCGGAAAACCAGGGCCAGGGTGCCGCCGCCGTGCGCGAAGCACTGCGCGCGGCTCGCGCCCAAAAGGAGGGCGGCCCCGCCGCCGCTCCGGCTCCCGTCGCAACGACGACCCCCGAGCCCGTGCAGCAGCCCGCACCCCAGGCTGCCCCGGCGCCGCAGGCAACCCCGGAATCCGCCGAGGCCCCTGCCCCGGTTGCTTCCCCGACCCCTGCGCCGGCTTCCGCTGCTCCGGCTCCGGCCGCACCGCGCCGCACCTGCATCTGCATCTGCACCTGCAAACGATTCGGAAAACTCGGCCGACTGGGGAGGCACTTGGGGACCCGTTCCCGACGCGCCGGCAAACCCCGTGACCCAGCCGGTGGCGCCCGCGCAGAGCACCCCGGTGAACCCGCCGGCGGACGTGCCGCCGTTCAGCATCCTGCCCGATCGCGACCCGGAGTCCGCGGAAGGCGCCCCCGCACCCGCCACGGCGCCCGCGCCGATCCAGCAGAACCAGGCGATGGCCGACTTCACCAAGCGCGCCATGGAGGAAAAGGCCGCAAAGGAACGCGAAGCCCAGGAACGAGCGCTCCAGGAGCAAGCCGCCCGCGAAAAGGCCGCCGCCGAACAGCGTGCCGCCCAGGAACGCGCTGCCCAGGAAGCAGCGGCCAGGGAACAGCGTGCCGCCCAGCAGGCAGCCGAACAGGAACGTGCAGCCCAGCAGCGCGCCGCAGCAACAGCAACGCCCGCAGCAGGCGCCGGTCCAGCAACAGCAGGCCCCGCAGTTCCAGCAGCAGGCGCCAACCCACCAGGCCGCGCCGTCGCAGCAGCGCCCGGGACAGCAGCCCATGCCTTCACAGCAGGCTCCTACGCAGCAGGCAGTGCCTTCTCAGCAGCACCCGGGACAGGCCCAGCAGCCTCCCGCAACGCAGGCACCCCCGGCACAGGGCGCACCCGCGCACGCAGGAGGCGCGGGATCGGTGGAGATGTTCCGCCGCGCATGGCCGGACATCCTCGAGGAGCTGAAGGGCACCAAGAGGTTCCTCTGGATGACGGTTGCACCGCATGCGGCAATCACGGGCTTTGACGGCCGCACGCTGACCGTCAGCTTCGCCAACCCGGGTGCGCTTACCGCGTTCACCTCGCGCCCGGAGCACATCGCAATCCTTGGCCAGAGCATCCAGAAGGTCCTGGGCGTTCAGGTCGAGTTGGCCATCGTCGCGGGAGGTTCCGCACCGGCGGGTGGTTCTGGCCCAAAAGTTGATCGCCGGCCCGAGCCGGCGGTGACCTCGAGTCCAGCTGAATCCGCACCACAGCAGCACACCGCCATGCCCTCCCCCGGTGCACCCGCACCCGCTTCAACGGGATGGGGAACCCCGCAGCCTGCGGCGCAGGCGGCAGCTCAGGCAGCGGCGCCTGCGCCTGTTCAGTCCGCCGCACCTCGGCCTGCCCAGGCCCAGCCTGTGCAGCAAGCGGCCCAGTCTCAGGTTGCAGCCCCGGACGCCCCGGCGTTCGCGCAGGGCCCGGCAGCGCCGGCACCAGTCGCACCGGCGCCAGTCGCGCCGGCACCTGCCGCACCAGCACCAGTGGCGGCAGCGCCGGCACCCCGTCCGGCGACATCGGCGCCGTCGCCCGCGTCCGCACCCGAGCAAGCCTCGCCACCTTTCGGCGATGACGACCCGGGGTTCGGACCGGAACCCACCTACGATTCCGAACCGTGGGACGACGCGGGCGGGGACTGGGATGCAGCCTCCGTTCCCGTGCCCGATTGGGATGCGGATCCCGGCACGCCAACAGGCTCGGCCGAACCCGCCTGGGGAATGGATTCCGCGGCTCCCGCACCCCGCGCGGCAGCCGCCTCGCTCCCCCCGATTCCGCCTCCGGCAACCCCCAAGGGCTATGTCGCGCCCGCGCCCTCGCTGGGTGCTGCCGATCGCCCGGTCGCCCCGCCGCCCGGCGCCTCGGCCGCAACGTGGGGCATGCCGGTGCCCGCCCCTGCCGCGCCCGCACCAAGCGCCGTCCCTGCCCAAACTTCCAGCGCCCCGGCCGCGGACGGAAAACTCAGCCGCTACCAGCGGCTGATGAACCGCGCCGCGGGCGTGGCCGACGGCGGAAGCGCCAGGGTCGCCGCGCAGCAGGTTCCCACGGATCCGGCGGCGGGAGCCTGGGGCAACCCCGCGGATGCGCCCGATTTCGCGCGCCCGCGGCCAACACCGGAGCCGAACCAACAGGCCCCCGCACAGCCGACGCCGGTAGAATCGGATGATACGGAATTCGTTCCCAGCGACGACGACATCGCCATCGAGGACTCGTCCCTGCTCGGCGTGCCGGCCATCGAGCGCATTCTCAAGGGCCGGGTCATCGAGGAACGCGATCCCCAGGGCAACGTGATCGAACGCCCGGACAGGATCCGCTAGGCTTCACCGGCGCTTTCGATAAAGTGTCGCGTCGGACGTGTAGTCTCACCCACGGTCAGTTATCGGGAACAGCAAAATTAGGCAGTGTGAACGCAAGTGTACGAAGGTGCAGTCCAGGAACTCATCGATGAGTTGGGCAGGCTTCCGGGGATCGGCCCGAAGTCGGCCCAACGCATCGCCTTCCACATCCTTGAGGCGGACCCGGAGGACATGAAGCGGCTCTCCGAGTCCATCCGCGTGGTCAAGGAACGCGTGAAGTTCTGCAGCATCTGCTTCAACGTCTCCGAATCCGATACCTGCGGGATCTGCCGCGACGAACGCCGCAACGACTCCGTGATCTGCGTGGTCGAGGAGTCCAAGGACGTCATGGCGATCGAGCGTTCACGCGCCTTCACCGGGCGCTACCACGTGCTCGGCGGCGCCATCAATCCGATCAACGGGATCGGACCCGAACAGCTGCACATCCGCGAACTCATCGCCCGGCTGGGCGACGAGCGCATCACCGAGATCATCCTGGCGACGGACCCGAACCTCGAGGGCGAAGCCACGGCCACGTTCCTGACCCGCACGCTGCGCCCGCTGGGCATCGAGATCACCCGCCTGGCCTCGGGCCTGCCGGTCGGCGGGGACCTGGAATACGCGGACGAGGTCACCCTCGCCCGCGCCATCGAGGGACGCCGCTCCACCGCGGTCAAGGCGCCGGCCGCTCCCCTGGTTCGATCGGCACCCGCCGCGGCACCCGCGCCGGCACCCGCTGCCGAGACGGCTGCCGCCGCAAGCCAGGCCCAGGACCCCGTCTCCGCCGGTTAGGCGATCGCCGGGGCCCCCGGCCCTGCGGGAAGCTAGGCGATGCGGGTTCCCGACGCCAGCTTCCCGGCAGGGGTATGCAGCTTGCGCCGCCCGGCAGCGCACCCGGGCCAAACCCGCGTGCGATGCCGGAGAGGTGGGCGTAAGCTACCCGCGCAGGCGTTCCATCTTCGGGTCGAAGAGCGGATCCGCGGCGACGGTGGCGGGGATCCGGCGGCCGAAGTACTCGATCTCCACCGGCGTCGCCCTCGGCAGTCGCGGCCGGGAGCCAGGCATAGGCGATCGGCGTGCGCGACCGTGTAGCCGTAGGCGGCGCTGGTGACGTAGCCGGCGGCGCTCGCCCTCGAAGAACACGGGTTCCTTGCCCAGCACCACGGAGGTCCCGTCGTCGACGGTCAGGCAGCGCAGCCGCACGGCCGAGGGCTTGTCGCGCGGCCCGTCGAGCGCGTCGGCCCCGACGAAGGACGTCTTGTCCTTGGCGATGGAGAAGCCGAGGCCCGCTTCGATACGGGTCGTGCTCGGGCGTCATGTCGGTGCCCCAGAGCCGGTAGCCCTTTTCCAGGCGCAGGGAGTTGAAGGCGCCGCGGCCGGCGGCGATGATCGCCGCTGCTCGCTGGCCGGCCTCGAAGAGCACGTCCCAGAGCTTCTGTCCGTGTCTCGGCGCTGGTGTACAGCTCCCAGCCGAGCTCGCCCACGTAGGACAGGCGCATCGCGGTGACGGGGATCGCCGCCGATGACCACCTCGGCTTGGTGCGGAAGTACCGCAGACGCGTCGTTGGTGAAATCGTCGCTCGCTGACCTTGGCCATGACCTCCCGGGCCAGCGGCCCCCAGAGGCCGATGCAGCAGGTGGCGCCGGTGATGTCGCGGACCTGCACCCACGCTGGCCGGCGTCGGCCTCGGTCTGGTGGCGGGCCTGCCCGGTGAAGTAGTCGAAGTCGATGTTGCCGTTGGCGCCGAGCTGGAAGCGTGTCTTCGCTGAGCCGGGCGATGGTGATGTCGCTGCGGATGCCGCCGTCGTGGATTCAGCAGCAGGCAGTAGGTGACGGCGCCGGGCTTCTTGGCGATGTGGCCGGTGCTGAGCCGCTGCAGCAGGGTGAGGGCCCCGGGCCCGGAGACCTCGAGCCGCTTGAGCGGGGTCATGTCGTACAGGGCGACGGCGGTGCGCGTCTTCCAGGCTTCGGCCGCGGAGATCGGGGAACTGGAACATTGCCCGCCCAGGCGTCGCGTTCCGGCGGCCGCCATGCGTCCGGCATCTCCTCGAGCAGGTCCCGGTTGGCCTCGAACCAGTGCGGGCGCTCCCAGCCGCCGGCCTCAAGGAAGAAGGCGCCCAGTTCCTTCTGCCGGCGATGGAACGGGCTGGACACGCAGGTCCCGGGGGGATGTCGCGCGGCTGCAGCGGGTGGCAGGATGTCGTAGATTTCGACGAAGTTCTGCTGGGAGGTTTCGCTGACGTACTCCTCGGTCGGTCTGGACCGCCTCGAAGCGGGTGCACCTCGCACTCGTGCAGGGGGATGCGAGGACTGGCCCGTCGATCAGCAGTTCGGCAACGGCGCGGGCGATACCGGCGGAGTGCGTCACCCAGACGGCTTCGGCGACGTAGAAGCCGTCAAGCTCGGGCGCCTGGCCGACCAGCGGGCCGCCGTCGGGGGTGAAGGAGAAGATGCCGTTGAAGCCGTCGGCGATCGTCGCTGCCGCGCAGCGCCGGGCAGCAGCTGCTTCGATGTCCTCCCAGGCAGGGCAGGAAGTCCTCCACGGTGAATTCCAGCCGGGAAGGCATCTGGTGCTCGGACATGCTGCTCGGCGCGGCACCTTGGCCAGGGCGTCCAGGTCCACGGGCATGGGGCGGTGGGCGTAGGAGCCGATGCCGATCCGGTCGCCGTGCTCGCGGTAGTAGAGGTCCTGGTCCTGGTGGCGCAGGATCGGCAGGGAGGCCCCGTTGGGCCCGTGGTTCGTGCCCGTCAAGCTCCGGCACCGGAGTCGGTCTTGACGTACTGGTGGGCCAGCGGCAGCAGCGGCACGCGACATGCCGATCATCGCGCCGATCTGCGGGCCCCAGAAGCCGGCGCAGGAGACCACGATGTCCGCCGGGATGACCACGTCGTCGCGGAGTCTGCACGCCGGTGACTTGCCCGCCGGACTGCTCGATCCCGGTGACCGGTCGTGTGGCCCGAGGAACCGCACCCCGGCTGCCGTGGACTTGCTCGATCAGCAGCTGAACGGCGCGGGCGGCGGAGGCCAGGCCGTCGGAGGGGACGTAGGAAGCCGCCCAGGACCATGTCCTGATCCAGCAGCGGGTAGAGCTCGCTTGCACTCGTCGGGGTCGATGAGCCGCGCTTCGATTCCCCAGGAGGTTGCGTAGCCGAGCTTGCGCTTGAGGTCCTCGAGGCGTTCGGGGGTGGTGGCGACCTCGAGGCCGCCCACCTGGTTGAAGCAGGAGACGCCGTCCTTCGTCAGGGAGAGGAGCTTCTCCACGGTGTAGTTGGCGAACAGCGGTCATCGACTTGGAGGCGTTGGTCTGGAAGACCAGGCCGGGGGCGTGGGACGTGGAGCCGCCGGGCAGGTGAGCGGCCCCTGCTCCAGGACGGTGATGTTGGTCCAGCCGCGGGTGACCAGCTCATCGGCCAGGTTCGCGCCGACGATGCCGGCCCGATGATGACGACGCGGGGTGTAGCCTATGGTGCTCCTGCTGATAATGCGTGCGTGTCTTTGCTCGGGGTGTGGCTTAGCGGAAGACGACGGTGCGGGTGCGGTTGAGCAGGACGCGGTGCTGGCAGTGCCAGCGTCACGGCACGGGACAGGGCGATGCGCTTCGGCGTCGTGCCCGATCCGTCGCCAGGGCGTCGGCGTCCGAGGCTGTGGTCGACCCGGAAGACTTCCTGCTCGATGATCGGCCCCTCGTCGAGGTCGGCGGTGACGTAGTGGGCGGTGGCCCCGACCAGCTTGACGCCGCGGTCGTAGGCCTGGTGGTAGGGCTTGGCGCCCTTGAACCCGGGCAGGAACGAGTGGTGGATGTTGATGGCCCGGCCCGTCCAGGCGCGGCAGAGGTCGTCGGAGAGCACCTGCATGTAGCGGGCCAGCACCACGAGGTCCGACGCGGTGTTCGTCGACGAGTTCCAGGAGCCGGGCCTCGGCGTCCGCCTTGGTCTCGGGGGTGACCGGGAGGTGGATGAAGGGAAGGCCGGCGGCCTCGGCCATGGGGCGCAGGTCCTCGTGGTTGGAGACGACGGCGACGATGTCGGCGCCGAGGCGTTCCGGCGCGCCAGCGGAAGATCAGGTCGTTGAGGCAGTGGCCGAACTTCGACACCATCACCAGGACGCGCTGGGCCTGTCCGTCGTGGAAGGTGAAGTACATGTCGAACTCGCCAGCGATCTCCGCGAACGCAGCTTCCAGCTGCTCGACGGTTTCCCGCGGGTCCCCGCCGGCCAGTGCGGTGCGCAGGAAGAGCCGGCCGCTGACGTGGTCGTCGAATTGCTGGTGCTCGGCGATGTCGAAGCCGCGCATCGTCGAGGAAGCTGGTCACGGCCCGCACGATCCACGGCTTGTCCGGGCAGGAGAGGGTGAGGACGAAGCGGACGCTGCGCGGGTGCGTGGCATCGGCGGTCGGTACCGGCTCGTGGGTCATGGTGGTCACGTTGGTTGCTCCCTTGGCTCGCTGAAAGGTGGATGGATATTGGTTGATGGTGGTGTGTGGATCGCGGAGGTTCATCAGGCGTCGGCACCGCGGCCCGGACAACGGTCCGTGGAGGCACAGGCGTCGGTGCAGTCGTGCCTGGTCACCAGCTCGAAGGGCACGCCGCCGTGTTCGTCCACGCCGCTGCGGATGGCCCGTTCGACCACCGAGTCGGCCAGTTTCTTGCGCAGCGCCAGCGGGTCACGGCGCAGGTCCTTCACCAGGGCGATGCACAGGATGAACATGACGACGGCGAAGGGTAGAGCGGAGACGATAGTGATATTTTTAAGCCGTTCAAAGCCTGGCCGGGATCATCTCCGCCGGCCAGCAGCATGATAGCGGCAACCGCGCCGGTGAGCACGCCCCAGAAAATGATCACGCGCTTGGAGGGTTCCAGACGTCCATTGGTACTGAGAGAGCTCATAACGATCGAGGCGGAATCGGCACCGGTGACGAAGAAGATGCCGACCAAGACCATGGTAAGGATGGCGAAAGCCAAGGTGATGCCGGGAGAAATGCCGAAGTGAAGAATCAGGTCGAACATAGCGCCTGGAAGTTGATAGAAGGTGTCCCATCGACGATGGTCACCATCGAGCCGGTGGCGCCATTGGAAGCTTCGGCTTTGAGCTGGACGTCGAAGGCTGCACCGCCGAAGATCGAGAACCAGATCACGGACACCAGGGACGGAACCAACAGCACACCGGTGACGAATTGGCGGATAGTGCGACCGCGGCTGATACGTGCGATGAACACGCCACGAACGGCGCCAAGATACCCACCAGGCCCAGTAGAAGATGGTCCAGCTGGACATCCATGCCCGAACAGATTCGTCGCCGGCCGATACGGTGCGCGAAGCCATGGAGGGTAGATCGCGGACGAAGTCGCCGATGGCCGAAGGGATCAGATTAAGAATACAGCAAGGTGGGACCAGCACGAAGACGAGCACCGCCAGCAGCAAGGCCAGGACCATGTTGATGTTAGAGAGCCATTGAATGCCGCGAGAGATAGCCCGAGATGGCGGAGAGCACGAAGAAGACGGTCAGCATCGTGATGACAACGACCAGCACCGGGGAGCCGAACTTGCCGACCCAGCCATTGATCTCGATGCCGCTGAGCGATCTGCATGGCCCCGAGACCAGAGAGGCGGCAGTGCCAAAGAGCGTGGCGAAGATGGCCAAGATGTTCGACGATTTGCCGGCGGGACCGTCGACCTGAGAGCCGAAGAGAGAGGTGAAAGCGGAGGAGATCAGATGACGACGACCGAGCCGGAAGAAGAGAGAAGGACATCGCGATACCGACCACCGCGAACATAGCCCAGGGGTGGATACTCCAGTGGAAGATGGAGGTGGCCATGGCCGTCTGGATGGCCTCGGAGGTATACTCCGATACAGAAAGAGATGGAGAGGAGACATAGAGATAAAGAGGTAAGACAACGCCGTAGAAGATCTAGACCGATGCTCATGCCGGCGCTGAACATCATGGATATCCAGGAGATAGTGCGGAATACGGTTACTCAACGTCGCGACCGAATGGGATGTTGCCGAATCGGCCGAGCGCCAGCCACAGCACGAAGACTACGAAAGAGGTGAGAAAAGAAGAGAAGAGGTGTCTAAAAAAAAAAAAAAAAAAAAAAAAAAAAAAAAAAAAAAAAAAAAAAAAAAAAAAAAAAAAAAAAAAAAAAAAAAAAAAAAAAAAAAAAAAAAAAAAAAAAAAAAAAAAAAAAAAAAAAAAAAAAAAAAAAAAAAAAAAAAAAAAAAAAAAAAAAAAAAAAAAAAAAAAAAAAAAAAAAAAAAAAAAAAAAAAAAAAAAAAAAAAAAAAAAAAAAAAAAAAAAAAAAAAAAAAAAAAAAAAAAAAAAAAAAAAAAAAAAAAAAAAAAAAAAAAAAAAAAAAAAAAAAAAAAAAAAAAAAAAAAAAAAAAAAAAAAAAAAAAAAAAAAAAAAAAAAAAAAAAAAAAAAAAAAAAAAAAAAAAAAAAAAAAAAAAAAAAAAAAAAAAAAAAAAAAAAAAAAAAAAAAAAAAAAAAAAAAAAAAAAAAAAAAAAAAAAAAAAAAAAAAAAAAAAAAAAAAAAAAAAAAAAAAAAAAAAAAAAAAAAAAAAAAAAAAAAAAAAAAAAAAAAAAAAAAAAAAAAAAAAATTTTTTTTTTTTTTTTTTTTTTTTTTTTTTTTTTTTTTTTTTTTTTTTTTTTTTTTTTTTTTTTTTTTTTTTTTTTTTTTTTTTTTTTTTTTTTTTTTTTTTTTTTTTTTTTTTTTTTTTTTTTTTTTTTTTTTTTTTTTTTTTTTTTTTTTTTTTTTTTTTTTTTTTTTTTTTTTTTTTTTTTTTTTTTTTTTTTTTTTTTTTTTTTTTTTTTTTTTTTTTTTTTTTTTTTTTTTTTTTTTTTTTTTTTTTTTTTTTTTTTTTTTTTTTTTTTTTTTTTTTTTTTTTTTTTTTTTTTTTTTTTTTTTTTTTTTTTTTTTTTTTTTTTTTTTTTTTTTTTTTTTTTTTTTTTTTTTTTTTTTTTTTTTTTTTTTTTTTTTTTTTTTTTTTTTTTTTTTTTTTTTTTTTTTTTTTTTTTTTTTTTTTTTTTTTTTTTTTTTTTTTTTTTTTTTTTTTTTTTTTTTTTTTTTTTTTTTTTTTTTTTTTTTTTTTTTTTTTTTTTTTTTTTTTTTTTTTTTTTTTTTTTTTTTTTTTTTTTTTTTTTTTTTTTTTTTTTTTTTTTTTTTTTTTTTTTTTTTTTTTTTTTTTTTTTTTTTTTTTTTTTTTTTTTTTTTTTTTTTTTTTTTTTTTTTTTTTTTTTTTTTTTTTTTTTTTTTTTTTTTTTTTTTTTTTTTTTTTTTTTTTTGGGAATGCCGGTCTCAGAGATCGTCTTCGGGCCGGGCGGTGAGTATCCGATTGGCGCTGACCTGCAGGATGCCGAGCGACTCCTGGATCAGGGGCGATGCGATGCTGCCTTTGCGCACCGCAGCGACGATGCGGCGCGCGGGTTTCCCCTTGCCGGTAATGCGCAGTCTAATCACGTTTTCGGCACTGCGCAGGGGCGCCAGCCGCGGCAGCAGGCCCACGCCCAGCCCCGCACCGACGAAGGCGATCTGGGTTTCCCATTCAACGGCCTCATGGGCAATCCGCGGTGTCACCCCGACTGCCGTGAACGCCGCGATGAACAGGGCATGGTAGGTGGAACCGGCGGCTTCGGTGATCCAGGGTTCCGACGCCAGCTCTTCGAGCGTCACCGTTTCCCGCGATGCCAAGCGGATGGTCGGAGGGAATGATCACGTCCAGGGGATCGTCGAGCAGCGTGTCTGCTCGAAGCGCGGATCGTCCTCAACATAGGTGTCGGACTGCATCGCGACGATGACCGCGAGGTCGATTCGCTCGGCAACCAACAAGTCGAAGCAGCGGGCCGGGTTGGCCTCGAGCACCTGCACCTCCAGCAAGGGGCGTGTCGAACGCAGGGTGGCGGCCAGCGGTGCGAGCAGCTGGGCGGCCGCCGTGGAGAATCCGCCGAGCCCAAAACGGGATTGCACCTGGTCGCCGGCCTCCATGGCCGCGGCACGCAGCTCTCCCATTCCGCAATGAGCGTGTCCGAGCCCGCCACGAGATATCGGCCCGTGGCGGTCAACCGCACGCCCCGGCCGTCCTTCGTCAGCAGCTGCATCCCAAGAGCTCGCTGGAGCTCCCGCAATTGCGCGGAGACGGCGGAGGGAGAATAACCTGTGAGCTCCGCGGTTGCCCCAACGGTGCCGCACCGGGCAAACACCCGAAGTGTTATAAGCCGTGGATCGATCATGCATCTATTCTGCACGGTTATCTCCAAAATCTTGCGCTTTTGTTGCAGATCGCTGATCCCTAATCTCATGACTACAACGTTTTCGACAGCTGCAGTGACGGCGCTCACCCTCCGTGGTCCCCGGCCCCGCATACTTACCCAGTCCTCCGAGGAGGAAACACATGTCTGCTCCAGTGAACGTGCCCCTCGACTTCACGCGGAAAACTCGCTTCGTCATTGCCTGCCGAGCAGCTGGCGGAAATCACCGAGTTGTTCGAGTTCCGGCGCGAAGGATATTCCCTCGATGCCCCCTTCTACACGGACCCGACGATCTTCAAGATCGACATGAAGGCCATTTTTGGCCAGCACTGGATCTTTGCCGCCAGCATCGCCGAACTCCCGGAGCCGGGCGACTACGTCACCGTCGACTACGGGCCCTACTCCTTGATCGTGCTGCGCAACGACGACGGCGGCGTGAACGTCCTGCACAACGTGTGCCGCCACCGCGGCGCCCGCGTCCTGACCGAACCCGCGGGGACCACGGGCAACCTGGTGTGCGGCTACCACTCCTGGACCTACTCCCCCAACGGCGATCTGATCCACGCCTCGGCACCGGGGGAAACGAAATTCGACAAGGGCTGCTTCGGCCTCAAGCGCGCCCACAGCCGCGTGTTCGCCGGACTCATCTTCGTCTGCATTGCGGACGAACCGCCGACGGATTTCGACGAAACCGGAAAGATCTTCGAGCCCTACCTCGCGCCCCACGATCTGTCGAAGACGAAAATCGCCTACCAGCAGAACATCATCGAGGAGGGCAACTGGAAGCTCGTCATGGAGAACAACCGTGAGTGCTACCACTGCGACGGCCACCCGGAGCTCGCCTGCTCCCTCTTTCCCACCTGGGGCCTGACGGAGGGCCTGATCCCGCCCCATCTCGAGGAGGTGTGGGACCGCAACAAGGAAGCACGAGTCCTCGCTCGAGGAGCGTTGCCGCCGCTACGGCCTTCCCTATGAGGTCGTCGAGGAACTCGACACCCGCATAGCGGGAATCCGCATCTCACGCGAATCGCTCGACGGTGAGGGCGAATCGTTCTCGGCCAACGGGCACAGGCTCTCCAAGAAGCTGCTCGGAGACTTGCGGGACTTCCGCCTTGGCCGCTGCTCGATGCACCTGCAGCCCAACAGCTGGTTCCATTTCCTCGGGGACCACGTCATCACGTTCGCCGTCTTCCCCATCAATGAGCACCAGACCCTGGTACGCACCACCTGGCTGGTGGCTGACGACGCCGTGGAAGGCGTCGACTACGACCTGGAGAAGCTCACCTACACCTGGAAGCAGACCAACCTGCAGGACAAGGCGTTCGTGGAGCTGTGCCAGAAGGGCGCCGAGCAGCCCGGCCTACGAGCCCGGCCCCTACATGAAGAGCGAATACCAGGTCGAGGCGTTCATCAACTGGTACGTGCAGCGCGTGCAGGAGCACTTGGCATGATTGAGACTCCTGCACCGACCACGGCAATTCCAGGAACCACAGCGCATTCGCGGTCTGGAGATGCCGTGGAACAGGGTGATGGGCAGCACCGAGGGACCCGCCGGTGCCGCCCGCGCCTTGGGCCCTGGCATCCGCAGGAGTTCATGGCCGAATGTGTCGAGACCGTTCCCGAGGCGGGCGGCATGATGACCTTCGTGTTCCGCCGCTCCGACGGTGCGCCCCTGGCGTTCCGGCCGGGCCAGTACGTGAACGTCGCCTTTCCCGTGAACGGCGAGGACCAGGATGCGGTGGACCGCAGCTACTCGCTGTCCAGTTCGCCCACCGAAGCCGTGGACCTTCAACATCACAGTCAAACGCGACCCCACCGGTCTGGTCTCGCCGTGGGTGCACGAGAACGTCAAACCCGGCACCGTCCTCGAGATGCTCGGACCGGTCGGCGCATTCCACCTGCCCGACGCCGACCGGCGGGCACGGTACCTCTTGCTGGCCGCCGGCGCCGGCATCACCCCCATCATGTCGATGTTGCGGACCATCCACTCCCTGCCCGGACAGGCCGATGTCGTGGTGCTCTACCACGGCGCGGAGGCCGGAGGCTTCGCCTTCCACCGGGAGCTGGCATACATTGCCTCCGTGGACTCGCGCGTCAAGGTCTTCTACTCCCTGGGCGACCGCAGCACACCCGAGGGGTTGGGAAGGGCTCACCGGGCGGCTGAGCGGCAGCAATGCTCGACGAGGTGGCCCCCGATGCCAACGGCCGCCAGGTCTATGCCTGCGGCCCCGAGGGCTACCTGAACACCGCCACCGAGCTCCTGAACGAGGTCGGCGTCGACGACACCTCCATCCACATGGAATTTTTCTCGGGAGACCGCCAGACGATCCTTGAATACGAGGCGGAGCTCGCGCTGGCCAGGGGACATTGCGGAGGAAATCGCCGAGGAAATCGCCGATTCCGCCGAGGACTACTACGAAGGCCAGCCCGCCGACGCTTCGGGCTCTACGAGCCGGGCTACGACGCCGAGGGAACCCTGGAGGCCACGGGGCTGCCGCTGGAAACCGTCGACCCGGACGCGCTCCTGGCACCGAGGCACCCGGCGACGGAGTCGGGCACGGTGCCGGAGGCCGGGTCCCCCGACGCCTCGAGCGTTCGACACGGTGGGAACCGGAAGCCTCACCCTGTCCTTCATGCGCACCGGCATCAACGTGCGCATCGACCCCGCGGAACAGATCCTCGGCGTGGCCAAGCGTGCAGGGCGTCAGGATCGGCGCGAACTGCAAGGAAGGCATGTGCGGCTCCTGCAAGATCGTCAAGCTTTCCGGGGAGGTGGAGATGAACCACCAGGGCGGGATCCGGGCACGGGAAATCGATGCAGGCAAGTTCCTGCCGTGCTGCTCTACCGCGCGGACCGATATGGTGATCGATGCATGAACGAGGCAGACCGGGAAGGTTTCGGCATCTTCGCAACAACGACCTAAGCAAACGGTATTGCGATTAAAGGCTGGATTCGGGCCCACCCAAAGCAATCGGCATTGGCTTTAACCCGCGGTGTAACCCAATGAAGCACTGACTTGCTGCCCGGCCTGTTTGAGCCCCTCATCAGGCCGGGCATCGTTTCGGGATCGAAGCGGAACGTCGGTCCGGAGATGCTGATGGCCCCGACAACAACAGCAAGATGGTTGCGCACCGGCACCGCCACGGAGTTGATGCCCAGCTCGAACTCCTCACGGGCCTGCGCATAGCCGTTCTTCGCGACCTGCAGGAGCTCCTTTTCCAGCGCCGCACGGGTTCGTATGGTGTTGATGGTGCGCTGCGGAAGCCCCGCGAGCTTCAGGATCCGGCCCCGCTCGTCGGCGCCCAGGGCCGCCAACAGGACCTTGCCGCTGGAGGTGGCATGCAGCGGCGTCAGGCTCCCGAGCCAGTCGTGGGTCGCAAGGTTCGAGGGGCCCATGGCCTGGTCCACGTTCACCGCGTACTTCTCGCGCAAGACGGCCAGGTTGACCGTTTCCCTGTATTCCTCGGCGAGCGCCTCGATGACCGGGCGCGCTGCCCCACCAGCGAGAGCCTGCCCGGGATGGTGCTGGCCAGGCGCAGGATGGTGAAGCCGAGCTCGTACTTGCCGCGGTTCGTGTTTTGCTGGACCATGCCCCGGGCCAGCAGCGAACCGAGCAACCTGGACGCCGTCGACTTGTGGATGCCCAGTTCCTCCGCACTTCCCCGACTCCGGAGCTGCCGTCCCGGCCGAGGATTTCCAGGATCGCGAGGGCTCGGTCCACCGACTGGACACCGCCGGGGGCCGCATCCTCGTAATCGGCCTCCGGATCCGGTGGTTCTTCCGTTGCCATGGCTTCCGTCCCTTCGAATGATCCTTACAGTAAGCTACACGCCGGCCGGCTTATGCGTTGGTCGGCAACGCTCCTGCCGCCCCGGTCTTTCACCAGGTGCCACGCAGGACCGGAGCATGACTGCCGGGCGGTCGACCGGCTCTGTCCCGCAGCGAGGAACATTTCACAAGAAGATCGATGTCAGGCGATGCGGGTTCCCGACGCCAGCTTCCCGGCAGGGGTATGCAGCTTGCGCCGCCCGGCCGCCAGCAGGCCGCCGGCCAACAGCAGCTGCAGGCCCAGGCCCAGCGGCCACAACGGCGTCGCGTTCGCGGGCGCCGGTTCGGGACTCTTGACCCCGTTGATGCACGGGGTGGAATTCAGCTGCCCGGCCTGCGACATGCGCACGCCCTCGCTGATTCCGCCCATCGGTCCCATCGTGTCGAAGGACTGGCTGCTCGGGTCCGGCGCCGGGCGCGGCACCGCGTCGGCCACCACCACAAACGGGTTGGCCGCCAGCAGCCAGGTGTTGCGCTCGGTGGCGTAGGTCGTTTGCTGGTAGAGCGCCGTCCCGCAGGTGTAGTTGTTCTGGTCCCACTCGAGCGGTTCCGTCGCCGTTCATGTACTCGTCGGGCCAGATTTGTTCGGACACCATGACCTCGGTCTTGACCAGTTCCATGCTCAGTCCGTAGGCGATCAGCGTGCCAAGGCCCAGCATGGCCACCAAGAGGTAGGAGATGAGCACCGCGAAAAGGGTCCGGTTGGCCACGGCCGAGACGCCGACGCCGATCGCGCAGACAATGGCCAGTTCCAGGGCCAGCATGCCCAGGAGCACGGGAACCCCCGGCAGGTACACGTCCCCGTAGGTCATGGCCCAGCCGATCAGCGGAATCGTCACCACCAGGAACCCCAGGGAGGC
This sequence comes from uncultured Actinomycetota bacterium, assembly GCA_963818105.1. GTDB lineage: Bacteria > Actinomycetota > Actinomycetes > Actinomycetales > Micrococcaceae > Paeniglutamicibacter. Next base: position 73,105 of record CAWFRB010000033.1, read on the forward strand.
GACCCACGCGGCAAGCCACTTGCCGATCAGCAATTGCCCCGGCGTGAGCAGGGTGTTTTGCAGGATGGCGAGGGTGCCGTTTGCCCTGTCGCCGGTGATGGAGTTGGAGCTCAGGGCCGGGGCAATGAGCATTCCGAAGAACAGGACGAACGCGATGACCAGCTCGAACATCACCTGGCCGCACCGAATCCCTCGGCGACGGTGGCTGCCGCCAGCGCCACGACGGCGGCGATCACCACGAACCAGATCGCGAGCATGATGTACCAACCGCGGCTCTCACGCGCTGGAGGATCTCCAGCTTGAAGATCGTTCCGATCCCGGCAAGGTAGCCAGGGTCGAGGACGCTTCGGGCGGGCGCTGCGTGACGGGGGCGCTCATGGCGATCCTTCCTCAAGGCTCAGGTAGGTCTCTTCGAGAAGTCCGGAGGACGGGGCGAAGGCGGTGACGCCCCGACGCCGATCGCGCAGACAATGGCCAGTTCCAGGGCCAGCATGCCCAACAGCACGGGAACCCCGGGCAGGTACACGTCCCCGTAGGTCATGGCCCAGCCGATCAGCGGAATCGTCACCACCAGGAACCCCAGGGAGGCGACCCACGCGGCAAGCCACTTGCCGATCAGCAATTGCCCCGGGGTGAGCAGGGTGTTTTGCAGGATGGCCAGGGTGCCGTTGGCCCTGTCGCCGGTGATGGAGTTCGAGCTCAGGGCCGGGGCGATGAGCATTCCGAAGAACAGGACAAACGCGATGACCAGCTCGAACATCACCTGGCCGGCACCGAATTCCTCGGACCCGACGGCGACCGCCGCCAGGGCCACGACGCCGGCGATCACCAGGAACCAGATGGCGAGCATGATGAACCAACCGCGGCTTCTCACGCGCTGGAGGATCTCCAGCTTGAAGATCGTTCCGATCCCGGCAAGGTAGCCCAGGGTGGAGGACGTTTCGGGCGGGCGCTGCGTGACGGGGGCGCTCATGGCGATCCTTCCTCAAGGCTCAGGTAGGTCTCTTCAAGAAGTCCGGAGGACGGGGCGAAGGCGGTGACCGGAACGCCGGCCGAGACCAGCGCGTTCAGCAGTGCCGCCGCCTCCGCTTCTCCGGCGAGCCGGGTCTTGGCATTGCCGCGGGGCGAGTCGTAGTCCTGTTGGTAGGCGGCCTCGACCAGGTTTTCCTCGAGGACCCGGCGCAGTGCCGGGACATCGAGCGTTGCAATGGTGTAGCCGCGGGTTTGCGCCCCGGCCTCGGCCAGGGTTTGGCTGCGCACGGTGTGCCCCTTGGAGATGAACACCGCGGCGTCCGCCATTTCATCAAGCTCCGCCAGCACGTGGGAACTGATCACCACGGTCTTCCCGCTGTCGGCCAGCTGCCTGAGCAACAACCTCAGCTGGACCCGGGCTCCCGGGTCCAGGCCGCTGGCCGGCTCGTCAAGCAGCAACACGGCGGGGTCGTTGATCAGCGCGCGGGCCAGCGAAAGCCTTTGCGCCTGGCCCCGCGAGAACACCCGGGCAGGGGTGTCGGCCAGGTCGCCCAGGCTCACCAGTTCAAGCAATTCCGCGGCACGCACCGCCAGCACGCTTCTTGTCCATGCCGTAGAGCGCCGCAACGGTGGTGAGGATTTCCCGGCCGGTCAGCGATTCCCAGACGCCCAGGGTGTCCGGCATCCAGCCGAGCACCGCGCGCACCTCGCGCGGGTTCGTCGTCGGATCAAGGCCTGCAACGGAGATCGAACCGCTGTCGGGGCGCAGCAATGAAGCGAGCATCAGCAGGAGCGTGGTCTTGCCGGACCCGTTGGGGCCGATCAGCGCCGTGACCTCGCCGGGCATTGCCCGGAAATCGATGTTCTCGACGGCATGCACCGAACCGAACGAGCGGGCCAGGCCCGTGGCGACGATGCCGCCTCCGCGGGCATTCTTGCGTTCCAGCACTCGGCCGGGACTTGGGACTTCGGATTCCATGGGCTGCTGCTTCCCCGATTCAAAACGCGAACATTGCCCCCAACCCTACGCACTTGGCCCAGTCACGTCCCGTTTGACGGGTTTTCGTTATCGAATTGACGTATTGGATCCAGCCGGGTCCCGAGATGCCAAAAAGGTGACCCGCGCGACATTCGACCAAGCAATCAGACCAGCGAGCGGGTCGAATATGACCCATCGTGGTCATCTAATGCCGTGGCCGTGCGCCACAATGGCTAAAATGAATCCAACGCCGCCCTTGCGGCGTTCTTCCCAGATTTGAGAAACCCCACCATGGAGTGTGCTGACGCATGAGCCTGATTGTCCAGAAATTCGGCGGATCGTCCGTTTCCGATGCCGAAGGCATCAAACGTGTTGCCCGTCGGATTATTGACACCAAGTCCGCCGGCCACGAAGTAGTCGTCGTCGTCTCCGCCATGGGTGACACCACCGATGAGCTGCTCGACCTTGCCAACCAGCTGACCGACGAGGCCCCGGCACGCGAAATGGACATGCTGCTCTCCGCCGGGGAACGCATTTCCATGGCCCTGCTGGCGATGGCCATCGACGGCCTGGGCGCCAAGGCCGCATCGTTCACCGGCTCCCAGGCGGGCGTGATGACCGATTCCATCCACGGCAAGGCCCGCGTCATCGAGGTTTCCCCGCAGCGCGTGCGCCGCGCCATCGACCGCGGCTACGTGGCGATCGTCGCCGGCTTCCAGGGCATGAACAAGGAATCCAACGACGTCACCACCATGGGTCGCGGCGGATCCGACACCACCGCGGTGGCGCTGGCCGCGGCGCTGGGTGCCGATGTCTGCGAAATCTACACGGACGTCGACGGCATCTACACCGCGGATCCGCGCGTGGTGTCGACCGCCCGCAAGATCGACACGATTTCCAGCGAGGAAATGCTGGAGATGGCGGCCTCCGGCGCCAAGATCCTGCACCTGCGTTGCGTTGAATATGCACGCCGCTTTGGGGTTCCATTGCATGTACGCTCATCCTTCAGCAGCAACGAAGGAACCTGGGTCCTGCCCAGCCCCGACGACCAAATCAAGATTCAAGAAGGAGAACCCTTGGAACAGCCCATCATCTCCGGTGTCGCCCACGACCGCTCCGAAGCCAAGGTCACCATCGTTGGCGTTCCGGACATTCCGGGCAAGGCGGCCCAGATTTTCGGCGTGATCGCCGGCGCCCATGCCAACATCGACATGATCGTGCAGAACGTCTCGACCTCCGGCTCGGGGCGCACCGACATTTCCTTCACGCTTCCCATGGTCGACGGCAAGGACGCGCTGGATGCCCTGCGCGGCGCACAGGAAGACATCGGCTTCGAGGACATCTCCTACAACGAGAACGTCGGCAAGCTGTCGCTGATCGGCGCCGGCATGCGCTCGAACCCGGGCGTTTCCTACACCTTCTTCGAGGCCCTGCACCAGGCCGGCGTGAACGTCGACATGATCTCCACCTCGGAAATCCGCATCTCCATCGTCACCGATGCCAACAAGCTGGACGCCGCGGTGCGCGCCATCCACGCGGCATTCGACCTGGATTCCGATGACGAGGCAACCGTGTACGGCGGCACCGGCCGCTAGGCCAAACTGCATCGCCGCACTGGTCGGCGGCTTGCGGACCCACGGTTCGCAAGCCGCCGACCACTGCATTTAAGGCTTTGGGTCCCGCCCGGCGATAATGGGAGGATGCATTCCCCCACCTTGGCTTGGCTTTCCGAAGAGCAGTGGCTGCCCTTGGCGACCGCCCACGCGGAACGTTCCAAGCGATTCGGGGAACCGTTCACCGCGCGGCGCATGAACCGCGAGAAGCACCCCATCGAGGACTTCCTCTTCACCTACTACACGCAGAAGCCCGGGCAGCTCTACCGCTGGCATCCGGGGCCCGGCGTGGTGCTTGGCGGCGAGCGGGCACGGGAGCGTGCCGACTGGAAGTTCTACCGCGAGGTGCTCGACGAGGGCACCGGCGAGCGCGGGTACACCGTCGACGTCGAGGCGTTTGCCGCGGCACGCCTCGAGGCGATCCGTTTTGCGCGGATCATCCTCGCCGGCACCGTGCAGCGCCCCGGGAACTTCGCCTGCTTCGGCCTGCACGAGTGGGCCATGGCCTACAAGTCGGAACAGAACGGCATCCGGCACGAATACCTGCCGCTGCGCCTGGGCGCCGAGGGCACCGATGCGGTGGTGGAGGAACACAAGATCCGCTGCACGCACTTCGACGCGTTCCGCTTCTACACCCCGGAGGCCGTGCCGCGCAACGAGTTGCAGCCGACCCGCGAGACCCAGCGCAACCTGGAACAGCCCGGCTGCCTGCACGCCAACATGGACCTGTACAAGTGGGCGTACAAGCTCGACCCCGGCGGTGCCGAGCGAGCTGGTGATGGATTGCTTCGAGCTCGCGTGGGACATCCGCACCATGGACATGCAGGCCTCCCCGTACGACCTCCTGGAATGGGGGCACGAGCCGATCCGCATCGAGACCCCCGCCGGCAAGGCCGAGTACGTGCGCCGGCAGAAGGAGTTCGCGGACCGGGCGCAGGAGTTGCGGCGGCAGGTTGCTGGCCCTTGCCCAGGCACTGCCCCTGTAACAGACTGGGTACACGGGGCCCAACGTCCCGGCTGACCTCAGGAGAGCGAGAAACCAGAATGAGTCCCCGCATGCGGATCCCCGTGGTGGCAACGCTGTTCGCGGCCCTGGTGCTGTTGGCCGGTTGCGGCGGCAACGACGGCGGCCCCGGCCAGTCGTCCACTCCGCCGGCCACCCAGACCTCCGCCCCTCCGACCGGCCAGGTCGCCACCGTCGACCTGGACATCGTCATCCGCGCCGACGGCAAGACAACCAGCGCCGAGTACTCCCTGCAGTGCGCGGGGGCGACGGCGCTGGAAACCAGCAAGCACCCGCGCGCGGCAGAGGCCTGCGAGCTGCTGGCCAAGCACCCGCAGATCCTGGATCCCGCGCCTGCCAACCAGATGTGCACCGAGCAGTACGGCGGCCCGGCCACCGCAAGCGTCACCGGAACCATTGACGGCAAGGCCGTGGCCCGGGAGTTCGACCTGAAAAACGGCTGCGGCATTTCCGCGTGGAACGACGCGCTGCCCCTGCTGGTGGACCAGCCCGCCGCAAACTGACACCCCGCCCCCGGGCCCCGGTCCGGGGCCCGTTCGGAGTGTCAGTCCTGGACCAGGTAGCGGTGTTCGGGCCGCCCGCGGCTGCCGTAGGTCAGCTCCAGGCGCAGCGAGCCCGCCTGGACCAGGGTCGCCAGGTAGCGCTGGGCCGTGGCCCGGGAGATGCCCACGGCGGAGGCCACCTGCATGACGGTTGCCGGCTCGCCGGTGGCGGCCACCGCGGCAAGCACCGCCTGTTCGGTGGGGGTCGGCGCGGCGGTTCCCGCGTCGTCCCCGGCCAGCAGCGTGCGCTGCGCCCGGTCGATCGCCCCCTGGTCCAGCACCGTCGCCGCATCCAGTTGCCTGCGGTAGCGGGCGTAGGAGCGCAGCCTCGCGGCCAGCAGCTTGGGGTCGAACGGCTTGACCAGGTAGCCCAGGGCGCCGCGCCGGATGGCGGTGCGCACGGCATCGGCCTCGGTGGCCGCGGAGAGCACGAACGCGTCGACGTCCAGCGTGGCCAGCAGGTCCAGGCCCGAGCCTTGCGGCAGGTAGACATCCAGCAGCAGCAGGTCGGGCTTCTCCTCGGCCACGGCCCGTGGAACCATGCGGGCATCGTGGACCGGCGGCAGGGCGGTGAACCCCGGGACCTCGTCCACGTAGCTGGCGTGCAGGGCGGCGACCCTGAAATCGTCGTCAACCACCAGGACCCGCAGGTCGTTGGTCTGGTTCATGGGGATCATGGCCTTTCGGTGGTCGTGGATTCGGGGGTGAGCACCCCGGGCAGTCGCGCGGCAAACACCGCGCCGGTGGTCGGCGCCTCGTCGCCGGGCATTGGTTGGTCGCCGCCGGCCGGGTGCGTTCCGCCCGGGTCGGCGATCCAGACATCGCCGCCGCGGGTCCTGGCCAGCCGGCGGATCAGCGGCAGGCCCACGCCGTGGCCGTGTTCCTGGTCCGGGGTGCCGGGCCTGGTGCTCACGCCCTCGGCAAAGACGTCGATCCCGGCCGGCACCCCCGCGCCCGAGTCGGCAACCGCGATGTGCAGGGTGTTTCCCTCGCCGAGCAGGTCGACCTCCACCCAGCGCGGGGCGGGGCCCTCCACCGCGGCGCCCAGGGCGTTGTCGATGAGGTTTCCCAGCACGGCGGTGGCGTCCTGGGCGTCGTTGAGTTTCCCGTACAGCGCGCTTTCCTCGCCGACGCGCAGCACCACGCCGCGTTCGTGGGCGCTGACCCCCTTGGCGCCGAGGAACGCGCGCAGGTAGGTGTCGTTGACGGCCTCGAGGTTCTGCACGGGTTCGCGCACCGGGCCCGATTCGATCACCTCGCCCAGGTACTCCTGGGCCTCGGCGGTGTTGCCGTTGTGCAGCAGGCCGGAAATGGTGTGCAGCCGGTTGGCGAACTCGTGGCGCTGGGCGCGCAGGGCGCCGGCCATGGTTTCCACGGCGTCCAGCCGGGAACCGAGGGTTTCGATGGTGGTGACATCGCGCAGCAGCACCACCTTGCCCAGGTCGCGGTTTTCGCGGAGCACCGGATGCACGGTGGCCACCAGCGCCGACTTGTCGGTTTCCAGGCGGAGCGTGCCGGGCTCCCCCGCGTCGATGGCACGGACCAATGCCGGCGGCAATCCGGCCTCGGCGTAGGGCTGGCCCACGATGTCCGCGGACTCGTGGCGGTGCGGAAGGCCAAGCATGAGGCGGGCAGCCTTGTTGCGCACGCTGATGCGCCCGTCGGTGCCGATGCCGATCACCCCGTCCTCCACGCCGTAGAGCACCGCGTCCTGGTCACGGAGCAGCTGCGCCATTTCCGCAGGCTCCAGTCCCAGGGTCTGGGCCTTGAGCCGGCGCACCGTCACCCGCCCGGCAACGATAGCCACCGCGGCGGCCAGCGCGGCAAAGAGCAGGATCCAGGAGACGGAGGACCAGCAGCGCTCCGGTCAGCGAGTCGGTGACCACCCCCACCGTGACCTGGCCGACGACCCGGCCGGAACCGGGGGCGTAGACCGGGACCTTGGCGCGCACCGAGTCGCCCAGCGAGCCGCGTTCACGCAAGACGGCCTCCACGCCGCGCAGCGCCACCGGGTCGGTCGACGCAGGCTTGCCGATTTCATCGGGGTTCGGGTGGGCCAGGCGCAGCCCGCGGTCCTCGAGGATCGCCACGAAGTCCGCCCCGGCACGGCCGCGCACGTCGTCGGCGAGTTGCTGCAGCGGCCCGGTGCGCAGTTCGTTGAGGTCGAGGGTCTCCAGCGCCGAGTAGCGGGCGACCTCCTCGCGCACCTGCCCGCTTGCCGCGACGGTGCGGGCGATGGCCAGCGAGGCGTTCTCCGCCCGCTCGAACACCCTGTTGTAGCTCACGACGATCGTCGCGATCGTGACCACCGCGATCAGCAGGCCGAGCACCGCGAACTGCAGGGTCATGATGCGGGCGGCAAAACCGCGGCCTGGCTTTGTTGCTGGGGACATGCACCAAGTCTAGAACCAGTGGTGAGTTTTATGAGCAAAAAGGTTTTTAGGGGAAGAAGACCGCTTTGTGCGCACAACAGCAACCAACGTGATCTGGCACACGTAGCGTGGTGGGTCACAGCCTGTCACCGTTCGCAGCACTGCACCCGGCATGGCTCCCACCAACACACTTCACCCTAAGGAGATCCCCCATGCTGGTAGCACTCGGGTTCCTGATGGTCGCCACCTTCATGGCGCTCATCATGACCAAGCGCATGACCCCGTTGCTGGCGCTGATCATCGTGCCAACCATCTTCGGACTCTTCGCCGGGGCCGGCCTCGGCATCGGCGACATGGTGATGGACGCGGTGAAGTCGATGTCCGGAACCGCGGCGCTGCTCATGTTCGCCATCATGTACTTCGGCATCATGATCGACGTGGGCCTGTTCGACAAGCTGGTCGACGGCATCCTGAAGCTGGTCGGCAACGACCCGGCCAAGGTCGTCATCGGCACCGCGCTGCTGACCGGCCTGATCTCCCTGGACGGCGACGGGTCGACCACGTTCATCGTGGTCACCGCGGCCTTGCTGCCGATCTACCAGCGCCTGGGCATGAGCCCGGTGGTGCTGACCTGCGTGGCCGGCCTGACCAACGGCACGCTGAACATCGTCCCGTGGGGCGGCCCGACCGCCCGCGCCGCCGCGGCGCTGCACGTCGACGCCTCCGAGGTGTTCGTCCCGATGCTTCCGGCGCTGGGCGCCGGCCTGGTCGCGGTCTTCGCCTTCGCCTGGGCCATGGGCATCTCCGAGCGCAAGCGCCTGCAGCGCGAGGATCCGCTGCGCTGGGGCACGGGCTCCACCCTGAACATCTCCGGCGGCACTCCCAAGTCCCCGGCAGCGCGCAACTCGAACGGCACCCCGACCGTCGGCGGCCGCGGCACCGCGCTGATGGAGCAGGTCGCGGTGCTGGGCGACGGCACCGAAACCGCCACCATGAACGGCACCGTGCTGGACCCGAACCGCGAGACCCTGCGCCCCAAGCTGTTCATCTTCAACCTGGCGATGACCGTGGCCATCATGGTGCTGCTGATCCTGGACCTGGTCCCGCTGTCCTACCTGTTCATGGTCGGCACCGCCGTGGCCCTGCTGGTGAACTTCCCGAAGATCTCCGACCAGGCCAAGATGATCGCCTCCCACGCATCCTCGGTCATCGCCGTGGTCTCCATGGTGCTTGCCGCCGCCGTGCTCACCGGCGTGCTCTCCGGCACCGGCATGGTCGAGGCCATGAGCGCCTGGCTCGTCGACGTCATCCCCGCCTCGATGGGCCCGATGCTGGCGGTCCTCACCGGCCTGATCTCCATCCCTGCCACGTTCTTCATGAGCAACGACGCGTTCTACTTCGGCATCCTGCCGGTGCTCACCGAGGCCGGCGCCCACTACGGCATCCCCGCCGTGGACATGGCCCGCGCCTCGATCACCGGCCAGCCGGTGCACATGCAGTCCCCGCTGGTCCCGGCCATCCTGCTGCTGGTCTCGCTGGCCAAGGTCGACCTGGGCGAGCACCACAAGAAGGTCCTCTGGCGCGCGCTGGTCGTCTCGCTGGTGATGCTCGCCGTGGGCGTGCTGACCGGAGCCATCGGCATCGGCTAACCACCGCGCCAGGCCTCAATCACCAAGCAGCAACGCTCGCCGCGCCTGCATCCCGGCCGCCCGCTTCCTTTCCTGGAACCGGCGCCCGTGGATGCGGGCGCGGTTTCGCTTAACGCTCGGAGGATTTCGTCGACATCTCGGACGGAAACCACGGGGCCAGCGCGGCCGTCGCCCGGGCCAGGCCTTCCCCGGCCTGGGGACCCGCGGCGATGAGCACGAGCTCCGATTCGTCCTTGGCATCCCACGGGCCGCTCGGGGACCAGCTCGATGCCGGAGGAGCTCAGCTGCAGCACCGTGGCCTGCTCCGGCGCCGAGTCCAGTCGCACAATCCCCTTGGCCCGAACCAGCAGGGGCGCAACGGATTCCAGCGTCCTCACCAGCCCCGCGCGGTCGATCGGTGCGCGGCAGTGCAACCGGGCGCTGCGGTGCAGCGCCTCGGCCGTGGGCAGGACCGGATCCGAGCCCCGCCACGGTGAGACCGGCTACCGCCGCCGCCGATCCCGCGTCGGGATTCGAGCACACCGGCCAGCGCAACATTGATCTCTTCCCAGCGCCCGGGGCCGCGCCGGGTGGGCAGAACGGCGACACCGGGATTGGTCTCTTCAAGCACCTGGCGTGCCGCGGCCGACTGCGCGGGGCTTGCCGCATCGCCCTTGGTGAGCAGGACCAGGTCGGCCACCTTGAGCTGCGCAGTGACGGTGTCCCCGACATAGCGGTCCCCGGCGAGCCGGCCCAAGGCGCCGGCGTCGGCGCAGACCAGCACTCCCCCGGCGCTGAATCCCGGGTACCCCATCCAGCTGGCGAGCTTGCCCGGTTCACCCACGCCGCTGACCTCGACCACCACCGCGTCGAGGTCGTCCCGGCGCGCCAGCCGCGGCAGCAGCTCGCCCAGCCCGTCGCTCAGGCTGCAGCAGATGCACCCGTTGACCAGCTCGATGGTGTCCCCGTCCGCCGAACGAATGAGCTTGGCGTCGATGTTCACCTCGCCGAAGTCGTTGACGACGACAGCGATCCTTTGGCCGGTCTGGGCGAGCAGGTCGTTGATGAGCGTCGTCTTGCCGGCTCCCAGGTAGCCGCCGACGATGGTCAGGGGTACGGGCATCAGTCCGCCGATGCCAGGGCGCCGCGCTTGGCGTCTTGGTGGCGGCCGCCGAGCATGGTGCCCAGCACGCGGATCGCGCCGATCTCCTCCGGCGCCGTTTCGTAGGGGTCTTGGTCCAGAATCGCCACATCCGCCCGCTTTCCGGCTTCGAGGGAGCCGACCTCGCCGTCCATCTTCAGCATGTAGGCCGCGCCCAGGGTGACCGCGTGGAGCGCTTCTTCCACCGTGAGGCGTTCGTGTTCGCCCAGGATCCGTCCCGAGGGGGTCAGCCGGGTGATGGCGTGCTTCATCGTTTTCAGCGGGCTGAGCTCGGTGACCGGGGTGTCGCAATGCAGCGAGATCGGCACCCCGGCGTTGAGCGCGGAGCGGGTCGCGTCCATCCGCGAGGCGCGGTCCCAGCCCAGGATCCTGTCGGCGTGCTGGTCGCCCCAGTACCAAAGGTGGTTGGAGAAGATGTTGGCGCAGGCGCCCAGCGCGGCGGCGCGGCGGTACTGCGCCTGGGTGGTGAGCTGGGAGTGGGTCATGGTGTGCCGGTGGTCCGGCCGCGGGTACTTGGTGAGCACCGATTCGAGAGTGTCCAGGAAGAGCTCGCTGGCCTGGTCGCCGTTGCAGTGCACGTGGATCAGCAGCCCCCGCCCGGTGGAAGGCGGTGAAGGCCGCCTCGAATTCCTCGGGCGTGGTGTTCCAGATGCCGTTGGGCTGGTCGCCCAGGTATCCGGGGGCCAGCAGCCGCGCGGTGAACCCCTGGATCGAGCCGTCCAGCATGAGCTTGACGTTCCCGAAGCGCAGCTTCGAGTGGCCCAGCTGCTTCACCGCGGCAAGCGCCTCGGCCGTTGCCTCGGGAAGCGAGCCGGTGCCCAGGCCCATCCCGAACTGGAAGACGTTCAGCCGGACCGGGAAGTCCTCGTCCACGGTGTCCGCGTACGTCGCACGCCCCTCCTCGGTGAGCAGCCCCATGGAGCCGAGGTCGGTGATGGTGGTGACGCCCTGGTTCACCGCGTCCTGCGCAAAGTTGCTCAGGGTGCGCGGCGAGAGCGAGAGCAGCCCGCCGCCGAACAGTTCGTGGACCAGTCCCATGGCCGCGAATTCGCGCAGTTCGCCGTTCGGCGTGCCGTCGGCGTACTTTTCCACCCCCTCGGTGGCGGTGGCGGCGTCGATTCCGGCCATGCGGAGCACCGCGGAATTGACGACGGCCACGTGCCCGTTGGCGTGGTTGACCTGGATCGGCCGGGTGGCCGAGACGGTGTCGAGTTCGCGGACCAGGATGCTGGACTCGGGGAAGTAGATGTTGTCCATCCCCCAGGCCCGCAGCGGTTCCAGCGGGTCCGCGAGGGCGGCCTCGGCCTCGCGCAGGCGTTCCAGGATCGCCCCGGTGCTGGTGCATCCGGGCCAGAGGTTCCCGTCGGGGTCGGTGCGGTCGAAGTAGCCGACGTAGACCTGGCCGTCCCACATCCCGCCGGAGCCGGCGTGGGCATGCGCCTCGACGAACCCCGGGACGATGACCGTGTCCGCGTAGCGTTCGTCGATCACGGTGTTCGGATAGACGCCGAGTTCCTCGACGGTTCCGACGGCGCGGATGAGCCCGTCCCGCACGGCGAACGCCGTGGCCACGGGCCGCGAAGGGTCCATGGTCCGCACGATCCTGGCCGGGTAGATGACGGTTTGGTTGTTCATGGGCTCTCCTGGTTCGTCGTCAAAAATTGGTGGTGCTCCCGCGCTGCCGTTCGGGTGCGGGCCAAGGCCCACACCTGAACGGTAGCGCGGAGCGGCCGGGCTTAGCGCGCCGACGTGCTGAGTTCTTCCTCGGCCAGCGGCATGGCCGGGCGCGACTTGGCCGACTCCGGGGCCTTCTCCGTGCGCATGAACAGCAGCGAGACGATGCACAGGCCCAGCGCCGCGATGCAGATGACCCAGACCGTTTGGTAGGAGGAGATCGATGCGCCGCCGCCCGGCCCGATCGCGGACGCGAGGATGACGCCGAAGACCGCACCGCCGACGGCGCCGCCCAGGGTCTTGAGCGAGTTGTAGATGCCGGCGGCGATTCCGGTCTGGTCCGCAGGGGACAGCTCGGCCACCAGCGACGGGAGCGCGCCCAGCAGCATGCCGAAGCCCAGGCCGGTGAGGCACTGGTAGGCCAGCACCATGGCAAAGACGTCGTGGAAGAGGACCAGCAGCAGGTTCGCCGTCGCCCCCATCGACACGCCCAGCAGCAGCACCCCGCGCATGCCGATTCCCCGGGCGACGTAGGCGAAGATTCCGGCGGCGATGCAACTCATCAGCGTGATTCCCGCGCTCAGGAGGGAAATCATGCCGGGCCCCAGGCCGAAACCAAAGCCCACCACCTCGGGCTTCGCGGCCAGGAAGGTCGTGCCGATCGTCTGGGTTCCGAGCATCACCATGCCGAAGAGGAAGGCCGTCAGGTACGGCGGCCACATCAGCCGCGAACAGACCAGCTTGAGGTCGATGGCCGGGCAGGCGGTCCTGGATTCCCAGAACACCCACGCCACGGTGATGGCCACGCACAGCAGCAGAAGCAGGATCACCTGCGGCGAGGAAATCCCGTACTTCTGGATCCCGCTCAGGCCCAGCAGCAACGTCACCATCGAGGCGCCGAGCCCCAGGAAGCCCAGGTAGTCGACGGTCGAGGCGGAACGGACCGTCGATTCGGGAACCAGGAAGAAGACCACCAGCACGCAGAGCGCCGTGACGGCCGCCGGCACCAGCAGCACCGCCGTGAAGTTCCAGTTCAGGCCCGCGATGGCGCCGGAGGCCAGCATGCCCACGATCACGCCGATGGTCAGGAAGGAAATCAGCAGGCCGACCGACTTGCGGGCGCCCTCCCCGGAGATACGGTCATGGACCATGGCGATTTCCAGCGGCAGCCAGACCGAAAGCGGGCCGGTCAGGATGCGTCCGATGAGCACCAGCGCGTAGTTCTGCGAGAACGCCACAAAACAGACGCCGACCAGCACCGCAACCACGGCGATCCTGAGCATTTTCCGGTGGCCGAAGATGTCGCCGAGCTTGGCCAGCACCGGGATGCAGACGGCGGCGGAAAGCGTCCACAGCGTCACGAACCAGGTGACGTCGGCGTCGGTGATGTCCAGCCGTTTGGTCAGGGAGCCATACAGGGGGATGTAGAAGCCCTGGACGAAACCGCTGGTGAACTCCACGAAAATCAGGAATCCAACGATGGCGCTCATTTTCAGCGGGATTCCGGGGGCCACCCGGATGTTGGGGGCGGTGGTGCGAGGCATAGATTTCTCCCTGGGTCTTTCCCACACCGCTCGGGCAGCGTGGGGGCGAATCGGGCCGCAGGACCCCGAGGGGGTCAGCGCCGGCCACGACGCAGTGGTTGTCATTGGGTGGAAATTGCGTGTTCACATATATCGCTGGCACAAGGTCCACGTGCGGAAAATCCCCCGCCCGCGGGCCAAGCACCGCCACACCGCCGTGGCGAGCACGCTTGACTCATGCTTCACCGGAAACCCGAAGCCCTTCATAGTGAGAACTATAATCTCGTTTCAAGTTTCCACGTGGTGCAAGTCACTATGCCAGACCTCTCCGCGTCCAAAAAGTACCAGTTCGACGGGATATTTCAGGTACCAGATTACGTCGACGCAAGTAACGGGAGGCCTTGCGTTAACACCGCCGACACGTGGGTATGAAAAAATCGAGACTCGGGAAAGGGAACGTGACGTGGAATTTTTGCTGCTGTTGGTTGGCCTGCTGTTCGGAACGGTGCTCGTCGCGGGACTTGGCGAGCGAATACGGCTGCCCTACCCGATCTTGATGCTCGTGTTTTCCGCCGGGGCGGCATTCCTGCCCTTCATTCCGGAAGTCCACATCAACCCCGAACTCATCCTTCCGCTCTTCCTGCCGCCGCTGCTTTACGCGGCCGCCCAGCGAAGTTCCTGGTCGATCTTCCGCCTGCGCTGGCGTTCGCTGGTGTTGCTCGCGGTCCTGCTGGTGGTCGTGACAACCGTCGTGGCCGCGGGCGCGGCCTGGTTCATCGCCCCGGCGCTGAGCCTCCCGATGGCCATCGCGCTGGGCGCGATCGTTGCCCCGCCTGACCCGGTGGCCGTCGAGGCCATCGCCAGCAAGGTCAAGATGCGGCGCAGGCTGATCACCGTGCTGCAGACCGAGGGCCTGTTCAACGACGCGATGGCGATCGTGATCTTCCAGGCCGCGGTCTCGGCGGCGCTCAGCGGCGGCGAGGTCGGCTGGGAAGTCGTCCCGAAGTTCCTGGTCGGCGCCGCGGGCGCCGTGGTGCTGGGCCTTGCCATGGCCTGGGTCGTCGGCACACTCAACCGCTTCGTGCCCAACCTGGTGGCCCGTTCGGCCGCCACGCTGGTGGCACCCTACGCCGTCTACCTCCTGGCCGAAGAGGTCCACTTCTCCGGCGTCGTCGCGGTGGTTGTCACGGCCCTGGAACTGGGTCGCCGCGCGCGGCCGCAGGACTCCGAGGAACGCCTGACCCGCACCGCCTTCTGGGAGGTCGTGGAGCTGCTGACCACCGGTGTCGCCTTCGGCCTGGTGGGCATCGAGATGCGTTACATCATCGAGGACGAGGGCCGGAACCTGTTCACGTTCATCCCCGGCATCGCCGCGATCTGCATCGCCGTCATCCTGGTGCGCTTCCTGTGGATGATGGCGATGTTCAAGATGGGCGGGACCGAGCGCAAGAACCACACGCCGGGCTCGCTCAAGGAGGTCCTGGTCCTCACCTGGTGCGGCATGCGCGGGCTGGCGACGCTGGCCTTGGCGCTCGCGCTCCCGACCACGATGGCCAACGGCGAGCCGCTGGAGGGCCGCAACTTCGTGGTCGCCACGGCCGCCGCCGTACTGATCGCCACCCTGGTGGTCCCGGGCCTGACTCTGCCCGCCCTGATGCGTGCGCTCAAGCTGCCCAACGACCACGCCGCGGAGGAACGCAAGCAGCGCTCGCTGGCCCGCCGCGCGGAAAAGGTCGCGCTGGAAACCATGAAACGCTCGCAGGCCGCGGCCGCGCTGCCGCAGAAACGCCGCGACGCGCTGGCCCGCCGCATGTCCTCGCTGCACACCATCCTTGAGGCCGACTTCGAGCAGGACCCGGAAAAGATGCTGCGCCTGAAGCAGGTCCTCACCATCATGGACGACGTGCAGCGCGAGGCGCTGGATGCCGCCCGCGAGGAAATGCTCAAGGCGCGCAACGAGCCCGGCAACGACCCCGAACTGGTGGACCGCGTGTTGCGCCGACTCGACCTGCGCACCGTCACCCTGGACCACTGAGGCCGGCGATTCGCGATTCGGGATGCTCGGAGCGCCGACCCCCGACACTCCGCCAGCGGCCGATTGGGCGGGCGGAGTGCCATCGGCCATCGGCCACACACAAACCCGACAGGCTGAACCTCAGTCCGAAAGCACGCGAATGCCCGCGCAGCGGCACTGCGACCGCCTCGACCCCTTCGGGGAACCGATGGGTCTGGATGCTACCGGATGACCGTGAACCCGTACTAGGGTACTCACAAGCGCGCTGGGCCCGAACCCGATGTTGCGTTCCGCGAGCGCGCCAAGGTCCCGAGGAGGCCCGATGGACAACGACACCACATCGATCCGGAACAGGGTCGCAAGCATGCGAGATGCCGTCCTGTTCGAGACACCCGAACGCAGACAAAGACTCGACCGGTTCTGGATCCTGCTCATCCTTTCCACGATCATCGCTTCCGCAGGTGTCGTCGCGGACTCAACGGCGACCGTGATCGGAGCGATGATTGTCGCACCCATGCTGCTGCCCATCCAGGGGATCATGCTTTCGACGGTGCTGGGCGACCGAACAAACCTTGTTCGATCGATCGCGCTTGTCATCGCGGGAGCCTCCGCATCGGTCGCCATCGGCTACCTGATCGGCCTGAGCGTGGCGAACGAGGTCGTGGCCGCCAACAACACGCAAGTCGCCAGCCGGGTGAACCCCGAGCTGATGGATCTGCTCGCGGCACTGGGAACAGGTGTCGTCGGGTCGATCGCGCTCATCCGCCGCGACATTTCCGACACGCTCCCGGGCGTCGCCATAGCAATCTCCCTGGTCCCGCCCCTGGCCGTCGCAGGGCTCACCCTCGAATCGGGGGCCTACTCCCAAGCGCTCGGGGCACTGCTGCTGTTCACCACCAACGTCGCCGCGATCCTTGTAACGGGAATTGCCGTGATGGCTTTCTACGGTGTTGGCCGGGTTCTTCCGACCGACGGCCAAGCAGGGGGAAAACAAGCCGGCGGAAAGCCTGTCAACCGGCGACACGCGACTCTTGCCATCGTCGCCATGTTGTTGATCGTCGGAATCCCGCTCACGATTTCGAGCATCAGCAGCAGCCGAAATGCGCTGCGGGAAAGCAGTGTTCGCTCGGTGGCCGAAACATGGACAAAGGCAGGTGGCTGGGACCTGCTTCAGGTCAACACCGCCCACGACGGCGTGGTAGTGCGGGCCGCCGGCCCACTGCCGCTTCCCGATGCCGAATCGCTCAAGAAGCTGCTCAGGGAGGCCGGAATCGATCCGTCCAACATCGACCTGGAACTAGTCCCTTCCTACAAAGAGAAGCTCGAGGGTCCCTGAGCATGCCGCCGGCGGTCCAGAGACAGTTCGACACGCAGCGTCAGCCGCATAGGGGCGAGGCTGCGGATGGCAGGGCCCCGGGGAGCGTTCAGCCGCGCGAGCCGGAAACGCGCGGGATCGCTGGAGGGAACCCACGGGGCGGTAGTGTGGTGCAAGCCACACTACCGCCCCCGTTTTTTGGAGGAATCCGTTGCAGACCCCAGGCAATGCCAGCGAATCCGCAGTTTCAGAGCCCAGCCGCCGGGACCATTCCGTTGGTGCGTCCGGTCGTCGACGAGCGGCAGGCCGCAGTGCTGGCGCTGCGCTTCTTCGGGCTGGAGGCCGACGCCGTCGAGCTGGGCAGCAACCAGGACCGGAACTTCCTGCTCACCTCGGCGCGACGGGCGGACGCCACGTCTTGAAGTTCGACAACGCCGTCTTTGGCGAGGCCGAGCTCCGCTCCCAAAACGAGGCCGTTGCGCTCTTCGCCTCCGGCGCCGCCGGCGGCGGGGTTTCGGCGGCGCGGGTGTTGCCGGGACTGGACGGCGACACCTTGCAGCTGGCCACCGACGCCGGGGACACCGTGCGGCACCTGCGGCTCTTCGAATTCGTCTCCGGCGGCACGCTGGTCGACGCCGGCTACCTGGGCGATGCGACGCTCGCCGGGCTGGGTACCCTTGCCGCGTCCGTCTCGCGCACGCTGGCAGGCTTCGGGCACCCGGGGCTCGAACGCGACCTGCAATGGGACATGCGCCGCGGGTTCGAGGTGGTGCAACGGCTGCTCCCGGCCATCGCGGATCGCCTCCAAGGCCGAGGCAGTAGCCGCGGCGGCGGAGGACGCCCGGCGGTTGCTGGCCCCGCTCGCGGATTCGCTTCCCGTCCAGCCCCTGCACGGCGACCTGACGGACGACAACATCGTCGCCTTCGGCATCGACCCGGAATCCGGCCGGCCGCGTGGAACCGTGATCGACTTCGGCGACCTGGGCCACGGATGGCGCGTGGCCGAGCTGGCGGTGCTCTGCTCCTCCCTGCTGCACCACCGCGCCGACCGGCCGCTGTCCGTGCTGGCGACCGCCGCGGCGTTCCACCGCGAGAACCCGCTGTCCGAGGCCGAGGCCCGGGCGCTGTGGCCCCTGGTGGTGCTGCGGGCGGCGGTGCTCATCGCCTCGGGGTGGGAACAGGTGGGCTGGAGGCCGACAACGAGTACGCGGCCGAACGCATGGACCACGAGTGGACGATCTTCGAATCGGCCACGGCCATGCCGCTGGAGGTCGGCACCGAGGCGGTGCTTGCCGCGCTCGGCTTCCCCCGCCAGGAACCCGCGTCCCGCAGCCGCGGCAACGCCGATCGCTGCGCTGGACGGCCACGCCGTGCTGGACCTGGGCGTGGAATCGCCGTTGCTTGATGCCGGTCGCTGGACGGTTCCGGGCATCGAGGCGGAACTGCTCTCCGCGGCGCTGGAGGAACACCCGGTTGTCCTGCTGCCCCACGGGCGGGCCCGGCTGACCCGGACCGTGCGGGATGCCGCGGAACCAGCGGCAACCATCCCGCTGGCCGTCCAGCTCTACACGCGCGAACCGCTCGGGTTCACCGCACCCTGGGACGGCCAATTGCTGGCCGGCACCGACCGGGTGGAAGTGGTTTCGGACTCCGGCGAGCGCATGATCCTCACCGGGGCGCTGCCCGAGGGCGAGTCGCGGAGCGTGGCCCGCGGCGAGTTCATCGCCCGGGTCCCTGCGGAGTCCTTCGACTCCCGGGAACTGCCGGCCCCGCTGTCCCTCCAACGGGTCGGCGCCGGGGCGCCCGCCGAAGTTCCCCTGTTCACGACCCCGGAGCTGGCCCCCGCCTGGCTGCGGCTGGCCGTTGACCCGGCCGGAATGCTCGGGCTGGAACCGGAAAACTCCGCCGCTGGTCCGCACGCCGAGCAGGACCGCCGCAACGCCCTGCTCTCCCCCGCCCAGGAGCGCTTCTTCGACGACCCGCCGCAGTTCGAGCGCGGCTGGCGCCACCACCTGGTGGACACCATGGGCCGCTCCTACGTGGACCTGGTCAACAACGTCACCTCCATCGGCCACGGCCACCCCGCGGTTGCCGATGCCGCCGCCGCCCAGCTGCGTCTGCTGAACACCAACTCGCGCTTCCTCTACCGGGCCCTGGCCGACTACTCCCAGCGGCTGGTCGACCTGGCCCCCGCGGGCTCCGGGCTGGACACGGTCCTGCTGGTCAACAGCGGTTCGGAGGCGGTGGAACTCGGGCTGAAACTTGCCCGCGCCGCCACGGGCCGGAACACCGTCGTCGCGCTGCGCGAGGCGTACCACGGGTGGTCCATGGCCGCGGATGCGGTGACCACCAGCGCGTTCGACAACCCGCACGCGGGGGACAGCCGCCCCGACTGGGTCGAGCTGCTGGAGGTCCCGCACCCGCTGCGCGGCAGCCACACGGGCCCGGACGCCGGCCCCGCGTACGCGGCCGATGCCGCGGTGCGCATCGCCGAACTGGGCGCGACGGGCACCCCCGTCGGGGCGTTCATCGCCGAACCGGTGCTGGGCAACGCCGGCGGCGTGCTGCTGCCGGAGGGCTACCTGGCCGGGGTGTACCGGGCGGTGCGCGCGGCCGGCGGGGTGTGCATCGCGGACGAGGTGCAGGTCGGGTTCGGCCGCATGGGACGCCAGTGGGCGTTCGAGCTGCAGGGCGTGGTCCCGGACATCGTCACCATCGCCAAGCCCATGGGCAACGGGTTCCCGATCGGCGGCGTGCTCACCACCCGGAAGATCGCCGAATCCCTGGTGCGCGAGGGACAGTTCTTCTCCTCCACCGGCGGCTCTCCCGCCGCCTGCCGGGTGGGCATCGCGGTGCTTGACGTGCTGCGCGACGAGAAGCTCATGGACAACGCGGCCCAGATGGGCGAGTACCTGTTCCAAAGGTTCACCGAGCTGGCGACGCGCCACCCTGTCATCGGCCACGTGCACGGCACCGGGCTGTTCCTCGGGCGTCGAACTGATCAAGCCCGGAACCGCCAGCGAGCCCGCGGTGGAGGAAACGTTGCTGGTCTGCGAGCAGCTGCTCGGCCTGGGCATCATCACGCAGCCAACCTCCGAGCGGCGCAACGTCCTGAAGATCAAGCCGCCGCTGTGTCTGACGCGTGAAAGCGCCGACTTCGTGGTGGACGCGCTCGACCGCGTGCTTGCCGGGTAGCCGGGGATTCCCGGGGGCGCTGCAGCCTATCCCGCTGGCCACACACCGGCGCCCCGCTGCCTCATGTCCCTTCCGTGGCCGTGGCGCTGGTACGTCCCGTCGAAGTCAGTGCCTGCAATTCCTTCAGGATTTGCAACTGCTGATCGTTGATGGCCATCAGCTGCTCGATCTCGGCCTTGGCCTCCAGATTCGTGTCGAAATCATGCTGCGCCATGGCGGCCGCGATCGCGTCCTGGCGCTTGGCCGCGATCAGCAGGATGGCTCCCTGCAGGCCCGCCAGCATGGACAGGAAAAGGTTGAGCAGGATGTACGGGTACGGATCCCACGAGCGGGACGCCAGCACCCAGGTGTTGGTTGCGGCCCAGACAAGCATGAAAACGAGGAATCCCACCACGAACGGCCAACTGCCCATGCCGTTGCGCATGTAGTCGGCGGCCCGCTGGCCCTTGGTAAGTGAGGCTTTGTGTTCGGCGTGCCATGTCTTCTGTTGCGTGTCCATGGCTAAGCGTATTCCGGGGATCAGGAATCACGCTTGCGTCCGGCATCCGCATCGGGCAAGAGGCTCTGAACGCCTACTTCCTTGGAAGCGGAAGACCGCTGGCCTTCGGTTCAAAGAGTCTACGAATAGTCACTTCAGGCGTTGCAAATCTTGGTTCAATGAGCCGTCCCCCGCTGGCCCGTACAGATCGGACCCCTGGATAGGCGCAGTTTGTCTTGTAGTGCGGGTCCAGTAAGCCGATGATGAAAAGTAACTACGAAGAGAACGGAAGTAAGTGACATGCGTGGAAGCAACCTTGTATGGACGATCGTGGGCGTTCTTGTGGCAATTGCCTTGGTGATCTGGATCGTTTCAGCAATCTAGGGCGTCGTCTCCGATCAGTTGCGAAGAGGATCGGCCATAGTTGGAAAGATTCGTTAAGAAGGACTTGGAATACAAGCATCGCTTGTATTCCAAGTCCTTCTGTCGATGGCGGGAACCGGTGAAGGCTCCCAGGATGACGCTTTGGGATTTCGGTGGACGTTTTCGGTTGGGAATTTACCGGTGCGTCGGTTCTCCCGCGCGAGCCATGAAAGACAGCCCACATTCGATCACTTGCGGTGCACGGCCGATCGTCTCCAGCTTCCCCCGACGCAGTGACCCGCCACGTGGCGGGCGCCGGTGCCGCAATCGGCCGCGCGATGGCGGTCGCGGCAGCCGGCCGCCTTTGCGAGCATTGAACCATCGTCAAACAAGGCCGCACCGTCGCGGCGACCCTACCACCGGAGGTCCACCATGCCCAGCTACACCGCCCCGCCGTTCGATCCCGAGCTCGACGCCGCACTCGGCCTCGTCGCCGGGATCATCCCTCCCACGTTCACCCCGGAAATGATCCCGCTCATGCGGCAGATGCCGTTCGACCCCGCGTTCGACGAGCTGGTCGCCAGCGTCGGGGCCGTCCACGAGGAGCGCACGATCCCCGGCTGTGACGGCGACGAGATCGTCGTCTCGATCTACCGCCGTCCCGGCCAGGACACCGCGGGCCCCGGGATCTACCACATCCACGGCGGCGGCATGGTGATCGGCAACCGGTTCGCGGGCGTGCAGTCCTTCCTCCCCTTCGTCGCCAGCCACGGCGCCGTGATCGTGAGCGTCGAGTACCGGCTCGCCCCCGAGTTCCCCGACCCGGTGCCGGTCGAGGACTGCTACGCGGGACTCGTCTGGACCGCCGAAAACGCCGCGGAGCTGGGCATCGATCCGGCCCGGATCATCGTCGGCGGCGCCTCCGCCGGAGGCGGCCTGTCCGCGGGCGTCACCCTGCTGGCCCGCGACCGGCAGGGGCCGGCCCTGCGCGCCTCGCTGCTCATCTACCCGATGCTCGACGACCGCAACGAAACCGTCTCCTCCCACCAGTTCCAGGGCATCGGCGTCTGGGACCGCACCAGCAACTTCACCGGGTGGAACGCGCTCCTCGGCGACCGCCGGGGCACGGACGACGTGTCGATCTACGCCGCCCCGGCGCGTGCCGAGGACCTTTCCGGCCTGCCCCCGACCTTCATCGACGTCGGCAGCGCGGAGGTGTTCCGCGACGAGTGCGTCGCGTACGCCTCGCAGATCTGGGCGGCGGGCGGCACCGCCGAATTGCACGTCTGGCCCGGCGGGTTCCACGGGTTCGACGGCCTCGCTCCGCAGGCCCAGGTGTCGATCGCGATGGTCGACACCCGCAACCGCTGGCTCACGCGCATGCTCGAGGCCTGACACACACCCCGAACCACCATCAGGTGCACCCCGTCCACATAGGATGGGGTGCACCGGCGACGCAAGGGGAATGGGCGATGAAGGAACTTTCGGGCAGGCTCAGCGCCCTGGACCCGGAGGCGAGCGAGTCGCTCAAGGTCATCACCTACTTCGACAAACTCATCGACGGCCGCGTCGGGGCCGAGGGCATGCTGCGCGGAGCCGCGGTGCTCTGCGGGGCGCCGATCGGCCACCGCGGGGCCGGCCAGAAGCAGGGCCGGCGCTTCGCCGCGGACGGCACCGAGCTGCCTGCCGGGTCGCCCGACGGCTTGGCCGTCCGCCCCGGCCGGCGAGGGATCCGTCGTGTGGCTCGAACGCGCGGACGCGCCGCACGCGAACGACGCGATGGTGCTCGAGCGGGTCGCGATTGCGCTGTCGATCCTCTCGCGGCGGCTCGACACCCTGGCTCCCACCCGGCGCGCGGTCGAAGTGCTGCTGGCCGGCGATGCGACCGACGAACAGCGCGCCGAGGCGGCCGCCCGCCTGTCCCTCGGCGCCCACGCAAGCACCCACGCGATGGCGGTTCCCGCCTCGGTCCCCCTGGACCGCGCACTCCCGCATGCGACGGTCGGGACGCGGTTCGGGATAGTCCGCGCCGTGCTCGCACCGAATGACGGTGCCCCGGCCGCGCGGGCCGGCATCGGCATCGCGGCCCGGTCCGCCGGCGACCTGCGCGAGTCGTGGCGCTCCGCGCTCATCGCGTTGCGGCTCACCGATGGTGAACGCCCCGTCGTGCGGGCGGCCGACCTCGGCGCGCTGCTTTCCCTCGCCGAGACGGAGGACCGGCGGGCCACGGCACACCCCGATGCCACGGCGATCGAGAACCTGGCCACCGGTCCGTGGACCGTGCGGATGCTGCGCGCCCTCGTCGACGGCGCCAGCCAACGCGCCCTCGCGGCCGAGGCCGGGGTGCACCACTCGACGATGGGTGCCCGCCTGCAGAAGCTGCCCGAGTCCCTGGGCTACGACCCGTCGACCTCGGCCGGCCGCACCCGCCTTGATGTCGCGCTCATGCTGCACCGCCTGGCACACGTGCGTTTCGACGACGAGACGATAGCCGGGGAAGGACTGGGCCGCTCCGGAGGTTGACGACAAGATTCCTCGGGTGTTGAAAAACCCCGACATCAGCGAAGGCTGCAATACCCGAGGAATCCACGGGACATTTTCCCTAGCTGGTTCGGCTGGTAGCCAGTGAGCTGTTTTCGGAAACAAACTCGCCACGTTCAGGCCGTGGAAGGCCAAGATGCTCACGGAAGGTGTCGCCGCTGTACTCGGTGCGGAAGAGACCCTTCTCCCTTAGGATCGGGAGCACCTGCTCGTTGAAATCGTCGAAGCCATCCGGCAAGTGGGTCGGCGACAGGATGTACCCGTCCACCGCCCCTGCCGTGAACCACTGGGCCAGCTCCTCGGCAACAGACTCCGCGGTTCCGATGACGACTCGGTGCCCGTAGGAGCTGACGACCTGGAGGTACAGCTCGCGGAGGGTCAGGTTGTCGCGGCGGGCCGCGTCAACGATGAGTTTCTGGCGGCTTTGGTAGGAGTTGGTTTCGGGGATGACCTCGGGCAGGGGTTCATCGAGTGGCATGTTGGTGACGTCGAACCCCAGGAGCTGCGAGAGCCGGGTGAGGCCGATGACCGGGTGGATCAGTTCTTGCATGTGGCGGTACTTGGCCTGCGCTTCCTCCATGCTCGCTCCAATGATCGTTTGGACGCCCGCCACCACTTTGACGCTGTCCCGGCTTCGCCCTGCTTGTTCCGCGCGATCCTTGATGTCCGTCCTGAATTCCAGGGCTTTCTCGAGGGTGTTTTGGGCGGTAAAGACGACCTCCGCAAACTTGCCGGCGAGGTTCCGTCCGGCCTCGGAGGAACCCGCCTGGACCTGCACCGGGCGACCCTGGGGCGGGCGCAGGACGTTCAGCGGACCACGGACGCTGAAGTGCTCCCCCTGATGGTCGAGCACATGCATTTTTTCGGGGTCGAAGTACCGGCCGCTCTTCTTGTCGAGGATGAAGGCATCGTCGTCCCAGCTGTCCCACAGTCCCGCGGCCACCTGGAGGAATTCGTTGGCACGCTCGTAGCGGTCCGTGTACTTGAGGTGCTCGGACTGGCTGAAGTTGCGGGCCTCGGCCTCCACGTAGGAGGTGACAAGGTTCCAGCCCGTGCGCCCATGGCTCAGGTGGTCGAGCGAGGCGAACTTGCGGGCAATATGGTACGGCTCGTTGTAGGTGGTCGTCTGGGTGGCCACAAGACCGATCTTTTGCGTGCGGACGGCAAGGGCAGCCAGCAATGTCAACGGTTCGAAACGGTAGATGACCGGATCCCGACTGAGGATCTCGGCATCGCCCTCCGGTGCGCAGAGTTCGTCTGCGAGGAACACGAAATCCAGTTTTGCGTCTTCGGCTGCCTGGGCGTTTTGAAGAATGTCGTCGAAATCCGCACCCGCGTTGGAAATCGCATCCTCATGGCGCCATCCCGCAAGGTGCGAGCTGGCGGGCGAGAGCAGGAGACCGAGGGTCATCTGTTGGTTTTTCAAGGCTTCACTTCGATTCTTTTGAACTGACTTCTTAAGTTGATGAGGCAGGCGGTTCAGGAAACCGGCGCCGAAATTGTTGCTGAGATGCGGGTCGTGGTCTCGAGCAGTTCCCCGGCATACCGTGAGACGTCGTCATCGCTCATGTCCCGCGGGAGCCCGTAGAGCGAGACGATCAGCAACGCATGCCCATCGGGGCCGAGGATCGGGGCGGCAATGGAATGCACATCGCCGGTTTCATTGGCGCCGAGGGATTCGGCGCCCGGGTCCATGAACCGCAATGCGTCGACTTTCCCGATCGTGATGACGTCGGGCTCCATGTCGCCGCCGTCGGTTGACACCGAATAGCCGCGGGAACGAATGGTGGAAAGCATTTCCTGCGTTTCGGCCAGCGAAACAGAGGTTCCTGCCTTGACCCACTGCTCGATGTCGGCGGTGGTTGCCCAGGCCATGGCGGTCCGCCCGACGGGGGCAGCCATGGGCAGGCGCTGCCCAACAACTGCCGGGATCCATTGGGTGTGTCCGTGGCCGGCGCTGGCCAAAAGAACTATTTCGTTCTGGGTTCGGCCGCCGATCAGGCAGTCGCAACCCAGTTTCTGGGCCAAGGTTTCAATTTCGTTCCGTGCGCGGTCCACGAGTGCCAGCTCATGGGCAAGTCCCGGGCCGGCAGTCGCCATCGAGTGCGGCGTAAACTGTCCAAAACCGCCTTGGAAGAACAGCAGCGGAAGGTCGGCGCTGGCGACGTCCATCTGTTCGACCTTGCCAAGGACTATTTCGTGGTCCCCCGCATCAAAAACATCGGCGAGCGTGCAGTCCATCCACGCGACGGCATCATCGAGAACGGGTGATCCGCCGGCCGAAACCGTCCATGGGACCTCGTCGAATTTGGTCCCGTTTCGTCCGCTGAAAGACCTGCATACCTGTTCCTGGGATGCGCCGAGGACGTTGATGGCAAATCGTCCAGTCGCCCGGATACGTGGCCAGCTGGTCGAGGTACGGGCAGGCATGAATGAGACCAGAGGCGGTTCAAGGGATACGGAGGCAAAGGTCCCCACGATCATTCCGACCGGCGTTCCGTCGTCCTCGATGGCCGAGACAAGCACAACACCTGTCGGGTATCTGCCCATCACCTGCCTGAACCATTGCGGGTCCGACGGGGTCTTTTCGATCTCGAAAATATCGGTTGCCTTGGTGCCGCTGCTCGTGGTCATTTGAGGCCCTGCTTTGCTACCCATTCGTTCGCTACGTCTGCTGCGTCCCGGTGTTCAAGCACGAAAGCTGCATTCATGGCGGTGAGGCTCTCGGTTGTCAGTGCCGCGTTGACCGAATCCAGAACGGTGCGTGCTTGGTCGGGGATTGAGTCCTTGCAGATCAGCGGAACGATGTTGTTCACCCCGACGCTGTTCTTTGGGTCTTCCAACACCTTGAAGCCCATGGATTGGATTTGCGGCGTGGTTGAAAAGAGCAGAGCCGCATCGACATTGTCTTTTTGAAGAGCCGAAATCGTAATCGGCCCCGAGTAATCCAGAAGCTTGTACTCCTTGAAAGCGACTCCGTAGTCCTTCTCCAGGGCCTTGTAGCCATCGGCACGGGTCTTCCATTCCGTTGGCCCGCCGATAGTCAGGCTGGAAGAAACCTTTGCAAGGTCCTCAATGGTTTTGAGGCCATACTTTTCGGCGGTGCCGGCCGTGACGCTAACGGAGTTGTTGTCTTGCGCAGGCGAGGAATTCAGGATCCCGAGGTTTGCCGGGAGGTCCATCTTCAGGGCCTTGTCGACGGCCTCGGTGCCGGATGCCTTCGCATCGGGTGACACAAAGGCGAGAAGGGCCTGGTTGTATTCGGGGACGACGCCCAGGGTGCAGTTCGCAACCTGGCTGTAGAGGACTTCGCGTGCCCCGATGTTCAGCTTGCGTTCGACTTTGAAGCCCGCATCTTCGAGGGCCTTTGCGTAGATTTCTCCCAGGATCACGTTCTCGGGGAAATTTGCCGATCCTACGGTGATCGTTCCGGCAGCGCTATCCGTGCCTGCCTGTGCCAACGGATCCGTTGCTGCGCACCCACTGGCAATGAGCATGACGCCGGCGAGCAGCAAGGCGGATTTCTTTGCATGATTTCTCATACCGTTACCTTCTTTCGGTTGAAAATGGGAGAACTTTTTTGGGAGATTCCGAAAAATGTAAAACGTCGTCGTTGGCGAACACCGGGCGAGGTCAACAGCCAGGCAGCAACCACAAACAAAAGTTCGGTGGAAATGGCCACGACTGCAACCACGAGCGATCCGCCTGCCACTTGGCCGAAGTCCCTGCGACCCAAGCCATCGAAAATGAACCTGCCCAGACCGCCGAGCCCCACATATGCGGCAATTGTCGCGGCCGATACAACTTGGATTGCAGCCAAACGGACACCCAAGAGGATGAGCGGCAGGGCAACGGGGATCTCCACTGTTAGAAGCGTTGTTGAAGCCTTGAGGCCGACGCCCCGTGAAGCATCAACGACGGACGAATCGACGCCGCGCACACCTTCAAAGACGTTCACCAGCATTGGAGGAATCGCCAGAATAATCAGTGCAATCAGTGGTGGAAGCAGGCCAATGCCAGTGAGGATCACCATGAGTGTGAGAAGGCCAAGGGTAGGCAACGCGCGAATCGAGTTCGCGATCGTGAGAACGACAAGTTCACCGCGGCGTATGTGTCCCAAGATCGCGCCCAACGGGATGGCAATGGCTGCTGCCACCGCCATGGCAATCACGCAATAGACCAAATGTTCGCCGACCCTGGCCGGGAATGGATTCAGGTCCGCTCCATGTGCTCGGCTGGGCAAACCACGTACCGAGAAGATCAAGATGTTCATCGGGTTCTCCTCTTCTGGGACCACGGGGTAAGGCGACGTTGGATGGTCACCAGGGTGAGATCAGTGACAACTGCCAAGGCCGCGGTAAGCAAGAATGCCAACAGCAATAGGTGTGACAAAGAATCGTTGAGTTCCGTCGACGAACAAGTCACCGAGGGAGGAAAGCCCAATGACGGACACCACGGAAACCATCCCGATGTTGGCAACCGTTGCCACGCGCAATCCGCCAAGAATCACAGGCAACGCGTTGGGCAGCTCCACGGCGATAAGTCGATGCACATTTCCGTACCCCATGGCGGCGGCGGCCTGCCGCACGGATTCGTCGGTTGATTTAATGCCGTCGACAACGTTTCGAATCAAAAGCGCAACGGTATAGAGGCTCAACGGAAGAATCGCCGTCATCCGCCCGAGCCCCGTGTAGGGAAGCATGAAGACGAACAAGGCCAATGAGGGAATCGCAAAGAATGCGGAGCTGCAGACCAGCACCACCGGATACATCCAGGTCCAACGGACACAGAAGATGCCGATGGGCAAGGCCAGAGCCAAACCGACTAAGACCGGAATGAACGAAAGCAATAGGTGTTCTTGAAGCAATTCCCCGATGTGTGGCAAGTTTCGAATCACCCAGGCAAGATCAAACATTAACCCGCTCCCTGTGCGCCGTGATGGATGGCTCAAGGGCGGAGAGATCGGTGAGCCCGAGTACCGCACCGTCGTTGTCCACTGCGACAGCTAGTCCTGCCGGGGAAAGCAACGCTGAATCAAAGACCGATCGCATCGGATCCGTCCCCATCACAAATGTGCGCCTGCAGGGAATGAGCTCAGCGCCCGTTGGTTGCCCAGGGCTCAACCACCCAGCGGCTTGGTTGTGTTCGTCAACGGCCAGCCGCCAGCGGTCGGCGTGGACAACAATGCTGATTTGTGCTGGTCAGAAACTCCTTGCTCAGTTTTAGCCCGGCGGTGCTCATGAGCGAGAGCCATTTTAACGCCGCTGTCGCCGGTGAAATCACGGACGAATGAGTTAACGGGCTGGGTCAGCAGGCGCTCCGGGGTATCCACCTGAGCAATCGTTCCGCCCTTTTGGAAAACGACAATTTGGTCTGCGAGTCGGATGGCCTCATCCATATCGTGCGTGACAAATACGATGGTTTTGCCGATGTCACGCTGCAGCCTCAACAACTCGTTTTGCAGGTCCAGGCGAACGACTGGATCAACCGCAGAAAAAGGTTCATCCATCAACAAGACCGGCGGATTGGCCGCCAGTGCACGCGCCACACCCACCCGCTGCTGCTGCCCACCGGATAGCTGATACGGATACTTTCGACCCAAGGACGAATCCAGTCCGACACGTTCCAGAAGTTCAGCGGCATCCAGCCGAGCCTGCCTGCGTCGCACGCCCAATAAGCATGGGAACTGTGGCGATATTGTCCAGGATATTCCGGTGCGGAAACAGTCCTGCATTCTGGATGACGTACCCGATGCCACGCCGCAGCTCGGTTTCGTTGAGACGGCGGCGTCGTACCGCCGATCAGGATTCGGCCGCTCGTTGGCTCGATCATTCGATTGATCATCCGCAAGGAGGTGGTTTTTCCACAACCCGAAGGGCCCACAAAAACCGAAATCTTTCCGGCTTCACATGTCAGATCCACCGTGTCGACGCCCAACGTTCCATCGGGATAGCGTTTGCTCACTTTTTCAAAGACCACGTCGACGGCACCTTCGTGCGCCGACACAGGGATTTTGGAGGACATCAAAACTCCCAATCAAGAGACTCGCAGTTACCTGCAGATCACACACAACGAGACTTGAAGTGTGACTCAGGTCATTTCCTAAACGAGTATGACCACAGAACGGTCATTAAGCAACCACTAGTGGTCGCTATTCGAACCATAGTGTTAGATTGAGACACAATGGATCACTAAGGAAATCTGTTCGAGTAAGGGCGAATTCAATGAGCAGCACAGAAACACAAACTTCCAACCCTTTACTCCCGGGCACAGCACGCAACGAGTCGCTCCAACGAGCATTCGACCTGCTGGAAGTCATGGCGCAAATGCCAGAAGGCGCATCAATCGCCCAGCTCAGCAGCGCGGTCGATCTGCCACGATCCACTGTTGCCCGGCTGCTCGCTTCCCTATTTGATGCCGGCGTCGTTGCACGCCCTGGATCCGACCGGCACTGGGTGCTCGGACCCACCATCATGCGTCTGACCCGCGCTGTTGCGCCGGCCTACGATCTCCAGGAACGAGGCGCCAAGATTTTGCAGTCACTGTCAGAAGAACTCCAAGAAACCAGCATGCTGGCGGTTCCCACGGGGCCACTAACCGCTCGGGTCGTCAACGAAGTCAAAGGCCCCAAGCTCGTCGGAGTAGCCACCCTTTGGGAAGGGCACACGATTAGCTCCGCAGCGTCTGGTTTCGTCCGTCAACTGCTGGCGGAGCTGCCCCCGCAACAATCGGACCAGGCCATTGACGGCATGAAACTGGAAAAGCACACCTCCAAAACAATTACTGATCGTTACGCTCTAAGACATGCCATTGAAACGATCCGGCGCGACGGACACACCACAGTGATCGACGAGCTTGAAGAAGGCCTCGCCGGTGTAGGGGTTCCAGTGAGACACAACGGCCAGATCACAGCAATGCTTGCCATCTATTTGCCAACGGCCCGCTTTACCGAGGACTTGAGGGAACGGGCTCTCACTGCCCTCAAGAAGGGCGCCAAGGAGCTGGAGTAGGGGGCCGCACGCTCGGCCAACTCTGGATCTCGCGCATAGCCGCCATTGACGAGCAAATTTGCATGAAACAGCCTCGTTGACGCACTCAAACAGCAACCCAACACCGAGCTGACCACTTCTCGTATTCGCAGCTGACGGATGAAGTTCAACGGCTTCCAACGGTTCGCCCAGCGAATTCAAGAATTTGTCGTACACCCAGGAGCCATTCCCGCTGCCCTCGCCGCTTGTGGCCGTGCCCGTGACGGTGTCCCGCGCCGACGGGTACTGGCAGGGCCTCCCGCCCGCGCCGCGGAAAGCCTATGGTTGAAAACATGGGAGATGACGTGCGTGCCGACATTCGTGAGTTCCTCGGTTCCCGGCGTGCCCGGGTCACCCCGGAACAGGCCGGCCTGCCCGCGTACGGCGGCAACCGCCGCGTGCCCGGGCTGCGGCGCGAGGAGGTCGCCATGCTTGCCGGCGTCTCCGTCGACTACTACGTGCGCCTGGAGCGCGGCAACCTGGCCGGCGCCTCCGAGGGCGTCCTGGACGCCCTCGCCCGGACCCTGCGGCTCGACGAGGCCGAGCGCGAATACCTCTTCGACCTGGCCCGCGCGGCGGGCCCGGCCCGCACCAAGCGCAGCCCCGCACTGGTGGTGCGCCCCGAGGTGCAGCAGGTGCTCGACGCCATGGCCGACGCCCCCGCCTGGGTGCGCAACGGCCGCCACGACATCCTGGCCGCCAACCGGATGGGCAGGGCCCTCTACCTTCCGGTGTTCGAGGACCCGCGCCGCCCCGTGAACACCACCCGGTTCACCTACCTCAATCCCGCCGCCCGCGAGTTTTGGCGCGACTACGACCAGATCGCCAACGACGCGGCGGCGATGCTGCGCCTCGAGGCCGGCCGCAACCCGCACGATCCGCAGTTGATCCGGCTGGTCGGCGAGCTGTCGACGCAGAGCGAGCTGTTCAGGGAACGCTGGGCCTCCCGCGACGTCGTCTTCCACCGCAGCGGGCTCAAGCGGCTGCACCACCCCGTCGTCGGCGACCTCGACCTGAACTACCAGTCAATGGAGCTGCCCAGCGAACCCGGGCTTGGTCATGAACGTGTACACGGCGCCGGAGGGCTCCCCCACGGCCGACGCCCTGCGGATGCTGGCCTCCTGGGCCGCCACCCATGACAATCCGGCCCTCGACCGGACCCGTCGTTGGCCGGCCGCGGCCACAACCAGTAAGAAGTATCCGACAGCAAAAGTGCCCGGCGCCGATCCTGATGGATCGGCGCCGGGCACTTTTGTTGCTGCGACCGCGGCGCTACCGCCCTGCGGGGTACTCGCCGTCGGCGAGCTTGGCGCCCCACACGGTTTCGGGTTCGTCCCCGTCCGCCGGCGCCTCCCACAGGGCCAGGTGGCACATGAAGTTGTCCGCGGTGGCGCCGTGCCAGTGCCATTCCCCCGGCGGGGTGTAGACGGTGTCGCCGGGGTGCAGCTCGATCAATTCCTCGCCGCGCGACTGCACGTAGCCCATGCCCTCCGTGACGTGCAGCGTCTGGCCGACCGCATGCTTGTGCCACGCGGTGTGCGCACCGGGGGTGAACCGCACCAGGTTGAGCCGGGTCCGGGAGGGTTGCTGGCCTGCGTAGTAGGCGTTGAAGTAGACGTCCCCGGTGAACCACTCCCCGGGACCCTTGACGGTCGGGGTCTTGGGTTGCTTCTGCGTGCTCATGGTTGTTCTCCAATGATTCGACTCTTGTGTTTTTGCGCGGCCGCGCGGGTCCCCGGGCGTTCGGCGGACAGGACCATGGCCAGGACGCGGTCCTGCGGGGCGGTACGTGTTTCGGCCTCGAGGTCCCGCCGCTGCGTGTCCATCAGAAGGTCACGAGCACTTTCAGCGCCTCGCGGTTGTTCATGGCCTGGTAGCCGGCCGGCACGCCGTCGATCCCACGGAGCGGTCAAAGACCCTGCCGGGGTTGATCTCGCCGTTGAGCACCTGCCGGATCGCCGGCTCCATGTAGGCGCGCACCGGGGCCGGTCCGCCGGTCAGCGTGGCGTTCTTGCCGAACAGCGATCCGAACCCGACGGGGGCTTCCTCGTACTGCGGCACTCCCACGCGGGAGATCACGCCGCCGGGGCGCACCACGCCATAGGCCTGCTCGTAGGCCGGCATGTGCCCCACGGCCTCGAGCACCACGTGGCTGCCCTCGCCGCGGGTCAGCTCCATGACCTTCGCGATGCCCTCCTCCCCGCGCTCGGCGACGACGTCGGTGGCACCGAACTCGATGCCCAGGTCCGTGCGGCTGCCGTGGCGGCCCATCAGGATGATGCGCTCGGCGCCGAGCTGCCGGGAGGCGAGGACGGCGGAGAGGCCCACGGCCCCGTCGCCGATCACCGTGACGGTCTTCCCCGCCGACACCTTGCCCATGTGGGCCGCGTGGAAACCGGTCAGGTACACGTCGGAGAGCGTGAGCAGCGACGGGAGCAGCTCGCTGGTCTCGTCGATCCCCGGAACCACCACCAGGCTTCCGTCGGCCTGCGGGATGCGGGCAGTTCGGCCTGCAGTCCCCCGACCTCGGTGTTGCCGTACCAGCCGCCGTGGATGCAGGAGGTCTGGAACCCCTCGCGGCAGAACACGCACGTGTTGTCCTGGAACGCGAAGGGGGCGATCACGAAGTCGCCCTTCTTCAGCGTCGAGACGGCGGATCCCGGTCTCCTCGACGACGCCGATCATCTCGTGGCCCATCGGCCTGCCGGCCTCGGAATGCGGCATGGAATGGTACGGGTGGAGGTCCGATCCGCACACGCAGGAACGAACCGCCCTCACGATCGCGTCGGTCGGTTGCTGGATGACCGGGTCGGGCACGTTCTCGATGCGCACATCGCCCGCGCCGTACATATAGGTGGCTTTCATGGGGGTCCTCGGATTCTGGGATCGGTCCGCCGCGGGCGGTTTTCCCCGCGGCATTACCCATTACATCCGCTTCGGCACAAGGGAGGCAGTGCCTGTCGAGACCGGTATTCCCAGACCCCCCTTTCGGTCCGTGCGTCGAGACAAGTCGACAAAATCAACTGCGGCAAATGCGCCCTCTGGTTCGACGGCGAAGGAACCAACAGAGGAAAATACGGCATCGTCGCAAAGGATGGGTTCGGCCCTTTGACTATCCCCCACCAGCAAGTCACCCCCCACCAAAAATCTGACAGTTGAAATGTCATTTTCTCCAATGGATATCGGTCTGCTCGGTTCCTTGGCAGTGGGCCGGTGCTGGCCCACTGCCAGTAGCCGTCTCAAGACGATGACTTTGGACGTTCCAGCTCATGATTCAACAAGCCATCCCAGCCGCACCGTTTGGGGCAGTTTTTAGAACAGTCAGTCTTGAACTGGGGGTTTCGCCAGCCGATGATGAAGAAGTATCAACGAAGAGAACGGAAGTAAGTCTCATGCGTGGAAGCAACCTTGTGTGGACAATCGTTGGCGTTCTTTTGGCCATTGCTTTGGTGATCTGGATCGCTTCAGCAATTTAGGACGTCTTCTATGTGAAGTCATGAAGAAGCCTGGCCAAAGTTGGAGAGGCCACTTCATGAAGAGCCTTGAATACAAGCATCACGTGTATTCCGAGTCTTCCTGTCCATGACTCAAACCGCTGACAGCGGCATGTGCGCTGCGGATTTTCGCCGGGCCCCGAGAAAGCCGGTGCGGTGATGATTGCTCGGGACAGGACACAAGTGCCTGCACGCACATTCGGAGGGCCTATTTCCCCGAACGGTACAAGCGAATGCCCGCCCACGACCAAGTCCCACGAGGGTTCCGGCGGGGCACACTTCGCCTATGAAGAGGTAAGCGCTCGATGCTCATCCGAGGCCTGGGAGGTCGCGTTCCAGGATGGGCTTTTCGCTTCGTCGATCTGGTCGATAGGCACCCCGTGTTCCAAAGCGCTCTTCACGATCGAGTCCAGCGTCTCTACTCGTTCCCGGAGCAGCACCCGAGCCGAGGCCACATCTTCAGCTGCTGCTCGGATCAGATCCAGCTGGTTCATCGTTCTCCCCTTTCATTGGCATCGAAGCTTCGTGGGCAACGATGCACCCTCCGTTGGCCTGATACGGCTCCCAGCGCGTGGCTTGGCTTCATACCCGACAACGGCTTCAGTAGAAGATCACCTCGGGATTACTGCGCCACCGTCAAATTCTGGTGCTCAGGAATACGTCTAGACCTTTCTGCGCGGCAACGTGTAACTATGGCCACGGGGCATCTCGGAGTGGTCTCCCGCTGCCCCCTAGATTTCGGACCAAGCTGGCTGAGCTCCCAACTCTCAACGCCGAGGAGTACCTGTGTGTTACTGAAGTATTCCCAGGATTCAAGCGACTCATTCGCTCTCGAAGACGAGACCCTGCCCGCACAAGAGTCGGTGCCGGATCCCTTTTATTCATTCCAGATCCACCGCCGGGTCTGGCTCCTAACCCTCCTTATCCACCATCGCCGCGTCCATTGACAATTCCCTCCCCGGTGCCTCATCCCGGCCCTAGAGGCCCGGACTTGACCTCATATGCCTTTCCTCGAGTAGATAGGCTGCTGGTCGGAGGTTTTAGGTGCAGACCACAACCGGTAGGAGAATCCGCTATGAGTTGCGTAGGGATCGGATCAGTTCGGTCTTGCGCTGTTTCGAGTAACCGGTTAGGCCGATTTCCTTGGCGCGCTCCTTGAGTTCGGGCACTGTCCAGTCCTCGTAGTTTCCGGATTCGCCGCCTCGCTTTGCCACGGCCTTGCGGCCGTCGCGGGCTGCCGTGTTGGCGATACGGGCCGATTTTTGCTTCGAGTTTCCCTCATCCCGCAGCGTCTCGTAGAGCTCTTCGTCCTTGATCGGCGATTTTCCTTGCCTTGGCATCCGGGATCCTCCCAACATTCGCTTCGACCTAGGGTGTCCTTTCGGCTCCACCGTTTCGAATGCCCGTTTAGCCCGAGGCGGCCAACCTGGACATGTGCCAACCCTTCCGAGCGCTTTGAGCAGGGTAAGTGTTCTCTCAGGAGAACGTCACCCTTCCAGTGGACTGGTTTCAATGGCTGCAACGGATTCAATATTGTGTAGCCCCACCATCCCGAGGACCTCTTTCGTCCTCGGTTTTGCGGGGTTGTTCCGGCTGATTGGGATCAGTGGTGTGTTCCTGCCGTGCGTCGGATGCGTCGGCGGGTTGACGGTCACTGATTTCGCCTTCCGGATCAAGCGACTCGGCCTTCGTTGCTTGATCCTGGGCCCGCGATCGGGCTGACTGCGCCTCTTCGACTTGGTTGCGGGCCTCTTCACGGAGGCGCTCCGCATCAATTTCCGCTTGCTGCGCTTCCGCCGCCGACCGTGCAGCTTTGGCTTCACGTTCCCGGGCATCGAGTTCGTCGGCAGCCGCCGACTGGCGGAGATTCTCCGCTCGCTCGTGGTTCTTCTTCTGCTTCCATCGGCGGCCGAAGAAAAATACCAAGCCGAGGATCAGAAGAACGGCAACGATGATCGTGATGGTCCATGCTAGCTGGCCCGAATCCATAATTACTGGCCTCTTTTCGATGGCAATAACGGGGATAGAACCAGTAAAGCGCAAAACCAGAACGGATACTACATCAACGCCTACGGCCGTACACTACAGCGGAATGATTCCATTCAATGGCCTCAAGGTAGCTGGCCATCACGTCGGAAGCCGGACAGCACACGATCTTCGATCAAGGATTCCTGACCCTGGCAGCCGCAGGGACCACCAACACCGGTCGGTGCTGGTGTGCGGTCAGCCGGGCGGCAACGGCGCCTTTCAGGAATTCGGATACATAGGCCCCAAAATTTGCTTCCCGTGTCCCCACGACAAACATGGAACCCCGGGCCTCATCCGCCAGACGAACCAGCGCCACCCAAGGTTCCCCGCCCATGATGCGCAAGATCCACGTCGCCGAGCTGTCAACCATCAGGGCCCCGATAGCAGCAAAGATCCCCGCTGCATCGGCACTCATGTCTTCTTCGATCTCCCGCGGGGGAACCGGCAGATCCGTCATCCTGACCGTAAGGTTCATTTCCGTCAGATAGCTCTTGGGCTCCACGTAGGCGAAAATTATTGTCCTTTCTAACTGTTCGGCCAGGAAGGCAGCTTGGGCAACAACCTCTGGATGTTGCCGGGGGATGACCCCGACGATCAGCGGCCCCCGCAGCTCCATCTCATTCAATGACATGGCTACCCTTCCTTCACCGAACAACCCCGGCCGTTCCAGCTTCAGGATGACGGAAAACTCGAACCGACGGAAGTCCCCCCTGTCTGCAACATGGCAGGGACCATGCCGTGCGCCTTGTCAGCAATCGCATCCAGGATGCCATGGCACGAGTGCTTCGCACCCAACCCAGACCAAGCACCAAGCCATTTGCTGAAAAGCGGGTCGATACCTCTGTAGTTGCCCTTGGGCGCATCGGATGAATGGAGGGAAATGAAGTATTGGGAAAATCGCATTGCCAAGGAATCGCTCGTTCGCAGGAATCGGGTCAAACCACCGGGTTCCCTTGATCGGTGTGTGACCCGGTGGTGTCATGGAAGGGTAATCCCGTGCCGGTTCCCTGCTCCCATCCGATGGATCGGCGCGCCCAGGGATTTTCTCGAAAGGCACCATCATGCTGAGCCATGAAGAGCTCAAGGGCCTGCTGGATTCCAACGCCAAGGTCTTCGGTTCCGACGGCGAGAAGATCGGAACCCTCGGCCATATCTATCTCGATGGTCGAACCGGCATCCCCGACTTCGTCGCCGTGCATACGGGATTCCTTGGAAGCACCGAGAACTACGTGCCGCTCAACGAAGCGGAAATATCCAACGGGCAGCTCTACGTGAAATTCCCCAAGGATTTCGTGAAGGACGCACCGAACATCGACCCCGCCGGCGGCCTGAGCGCAGAGGACGAGGAGCGCCTCTACGACTACTACTTCAGGGCCGGCGTGGGAGGCCTGCACGACATGGCCGATCCTGCCCCCCGGCAAGCAAAAGATGAACCCGGCCTGCAG
Organism: uncultured Actinomycetota bacterium; assembly: GCA_963818105.1. Lineage (GTDB taxonomy): Bacteria > Actinomycetota > Actinomycetes > Actinomycetales > Micrococcaceae > Paeniglutamicibacter. The sequence continues at coordinate 110,495 of CAWFRB010000033.1, forward strand.
GGGGACCCGGGTGCCACCGCTGCGGGGGAACACACCGTCCACGTGGTTCGGGAACGCCATGTGATCCGGGTTGCCGGTGTGGTCCACGACGACTTTGCCCCCGGGCACCCGCGCCTGCGGAAGGACGCCTTCCCCGGGCCGGGGGAACACCCACCCGGTTCGGTGGACGACGCGATGCTTCCACGCCTGCATCCCGAACCCGGCGAAGACATCGAAGAGCATCCGGAAGACACGCCCAAGCGATCCGGCCGCACCGATCATTTGGGCCCCTAGTGGGCACGTGGGCATGAACATCTTGGCGGGGGACCCCATGCGCCGCAGCCTCCTGCCTTCAGACGTTGGCAACGCCGTTGCCGACCCGCCGGCCCCGGCTGCCACGCCGTGTCTGATCAACATGGCGGTCGATGGACCGGCAAGCATTCCCGCACAACGAATCAAAGGAGTATTCCCATGGGCGCCGGAGACAAGATCGGCAACAAGGCCAAGGAAGCCACGGGCAAGGTGAAGGAGAAGGTCGGGGACGCCACCGACAACGAGAGCCTGCAGGCCGAGGGGCTCAAGGACCAGGCCGTGGCGAAGGCCAAGCAGGCCGGCGAGCACCTCAAGGACGCGGCCAAGGACGTGACAGGCAAGTAGGCCGGATGGACCGGGCGCGGCATCACCCGGCCCCACCAAGCCCACGGAACCGGGGGCCCCTTCGCGTATCGCGGCGTGGTCCCCGGTTTTCTGTCTGGGCCAGCATCCGGCCGGCGCACCTGAACTGGGCTGTCTAGTCAACTGGGCTGATGTTCCAAGAGCTTACTTCCTCGGCGCAGCGTCCTACGATGAATCATGGACAAGGATCCTCCGGCAGTGGACGTGAATCCCCCGGTTTCCGATTCAACGCTCGTGGATGTTGTGGGCCCCGATCGCGATCGGCCCGCAAGAGCCGGACGCCGCGTGTTCTTGGCGGTGCTGACGCTATTCATTGTGTCGGCTCTGGCCGGGGCTTTCGGACGCGAGTCGACCAGTTCAACCGGGCAGTCCGGCAATTCGGTCACTGTCACGGCACCGGCGGCAGTCCGTGCCGGCATGGATGCAAACGTGGAAGTGGCGATCAGTTCCGCACGCATCATGACGGCGCCGATCACCATCGCCGTGGAACACAGCTATCTGAGCTCATTCACGACATTCGGGGCGTCCCCCGCCGCAGCCTCCGAATCCAGCGACGGGAAGTTCCTGTTGTTGGAATTCGATCCTCCCAAGACGCAGCAATTCCGCTTGAACATCGCCGGAACCTCTGCCGAGGACAGCTCCATACACGCTTCGGGGATGTTGAAGGTCTACATCGGGGACGAGCTGGTTTCAACTGTCGAACTCGAAACCTGGAAGGCCCCCTAGTGGAAATCGTTCTCCGCGCAGCCATCACCTTTTTCCTGCTATGGCTGATCACCCGAGCCGTCGGGCGCTCAACGCTCGGCGAACTTAGCTCCTTTGAGTTGTTGCTCTTTATCACCATGGGTGATCTGGTGCAGCAGGGCGTGACGCAGGAAGATCACTCGGTGACCGGCGGCCTGATCGCGGTCGGGACGATGGCACTCCTGACGGTCATGCTCGGCTACGTCAATGTGCGTTGACCCCGCCTCGGCCGCTTCGTCCATGGGTCCCCTGTCGTGATCCTGCATGGGGGAAAGCCAGACATCAAGGCACTGCGCTCCGAGCGAATGGGAATCGATGACCTGATGACGGCAGCCCGAGGTCAGGGTTTTCGCAACTTCTCCGATATCGACCTTGCGGTGTTGGAACCAAACGGAAAGATTTCCTTCTTCGCCAAGGATGAAGGTTCATCATCGGCGCAAGAGGATGCGACAGGCGGGTTCACCTCCTGAAACGGCGCAGAGCCAGCCCCCTAAATCATGTCTTGGGAGTCAGCGACCACACCTGCGGAATTCTTCAAGTCGAGCCGACGACGCATCAATGGCAACACCATTCTGACCGGCAACGACACGATGGCCGCGCGTCCTCGGAACGCGGGCCCACGTGCCGGCCGGGAATCTTCAAGCCTAAGCGCTCCGGTGGCCTGACATCGATCGCATGATGAACATGACCGCCGCGACGATGAGGCACACAATGCCCACCCAGAGCAAGAACTGGAGGGACTGCACGAAGCCGCCGGTGAACAACAAAATGACGGCCACAACCGCAATAATGATTGGTAACATGACGGACACCTTTCTGGTGAATGCGGAAAAAATCGTCACCCTCATGGTAGATCCGTTGTCAGTAGGTGTCTGTTGTTCGTTCCCGACTTTTGGAAGAATCTTGCTCCCTAGACCCGGTCATGTAGCGCTTTTACCAACACTGGTCTGACGCTGGATGCATGGATCCCCGGGCCCACCCATTAGCTATTGAACACCCCTGTATTCATGGCGCATCATTGATATGCGCAATACTCGCGCCACCCGAAAACTTCTTCTTTTCGAAGGAATCCTCCGAGAACAAGCCCATGAACGCTTCACATGTCACCGCGGCTAGACACAGTCCAGGCCTGCTAGCGTCACCTCTAATCGATCGTCCAAGCGCCGTCGTCCAAATGCACGGAGCGTATCCGACCTGTGATCTCTGCCAGACGGACGAGTACTTGGTCTATGAGCGCGTCCGTGCCGTGAGAAATCCTGCCGATGGTGTGCCGACCTTGTGGGATGTTGACTGTTGGTGCGGCAAGTGCGAAACGTTCTATGGTTTCCGGACAATCCGCCCACCCAAGGATCCCCAAGTTGTGCTGGCGAGAATGAGCCCTCCCGGCGGCACAAAGCCGATCCATCGCCTCTAGACGCCCGAGCCCCACGCGGTCACTGTGAAATCGTCGTTCGCGGTCGCCCGATGCCTCAAGCGTCTCTTGGCAACGCGGCTGTGCTCGAAGGCACCCGAGCCAAGCCGCCTCCAAAGAACCCGAACTCGCCGAGCGAAAGCAGGTACGTCCCATGCGTACGTTTGGCATGGAGGAAGAGTTTTTCATCGTCAGCCCGCTCACCGGGTTGCCCTGTGCACCTCCGGCAGCGGCGCGGGCCGCGCTGCTGGCACTCACGGTGGGCGGAACCACCACCGTCGGTGAATTCCTCGCGTGCCAGGTGGAAAGCAACAGCCCGATCTGCACGGACCGAGCCGAGGCCCTCGACACGGTGCGCAGCTACCGGGCGGCCTTGTCGCGGGCGGCGACCGACCTGGGCTTCCAGGTGGTTGCGCTGGGCACCCCCCCGCGCATCCCCAACGCCCCGGCCGTCGTGACGCCGACCGACCGGTACCGGGCCATCACGTCCCTGTGCGAAGGGATCGCCACCGAGCACTACGTCTCCGGCCTGCACGTGCACGTATGCATCGAGGACCCGGAATCCGGCATCATCGCGCTGAACGAACTGCGCCGCTGGCTCCCGGTCCTGACCGCCTGCGGCTCCAACTCGCCCTACTGGCGCGGAAACGACAGCGGCTTCGCGTCCTGGCGGAACATCCACTACCGCAGGTGGTCGGTCCAGGGAATCCCGCCCCACTTCGCCGGCCTGCAGGACTACGAACGCCGGATGCAGTACATGCTCGACTCCGACGTCGTGCTGGATCCCGGGCACATCAGCTGGGGTGCGCGGCTTTCCACGCACTACCCCACCGTGGAGGTGCGGGTGGCCGACACCCAGATGAACGCCTCCAACACCGTCCTGATGGCGCTGATCGCCAGGGCGCTGGTGGACACGAGCCTCAACGGTGCACCGCCCGGCCTTCCGCCCTTGGCCGAGGCCCTGGACCTGGCCCAGTGGCAGGCGGCCAAGTTCGGCCTGCACGGCAACCACCTCGATCCCCTCGACGGGACAAGGACCTCCGCCGCCGGGATGCTGCGCAGCCTGATGGGCTATATCCAGCACGCCCTGAAGCAGAACGGGGACTCCGACTACGTCGCCGCGGGCCTGGCGCGGCTGCTGGAGCATGGAACCGGCGCCGGCATCCAGCGGGACCGTTTCCACCGGGGAGGATTCAACGCCGTGCTGGACGAAGCAGCCGCTGCCATCGCAAACTAGCCGACACGCTCTGGACCCACATCGCCTGCGAGCCGAATGCCGAGCGAGCGCTCGCACGTGCGCATCCCAAAGAAACATTTATCCCGATTTGCGGAGTTTGATACCAGATTTCTCCGCATTTGGGAGAGTATTGGGCTATGCCAAAAATTCGAGTTTCCGAAGCAGCACGCTTCCTGGGCGTCAGTGACGACACCATCCGCCGGTGGACGGAGAACGGAACCCTTGAACCCCACAAGGACAGCTCCGGCCGGCTTGCCGTCGACGGCTTGGAACTGGCGCACCTTGCACGCAAGCAAGCCCAGCACCCGGACGACCCGGCGCAGGTGGTCTCATCGGCCCGCAACCGCTTCGTCGGCCTGGTCACCGGCATCACCGCCGACACCGTCATGGCCCAGGTCGAGCTTCAATGCGGTCCGTTCCGGGTCGTTTCGCTGATGAGCAGCGAGGCCGTCCGGGAGCTGAATCTTGAACTCGGCTCCATCGCCACGGCCGTCGTGAAGGCAACCACTGTCATCATCGAAACCCCTCAGGGAAAGAGCATCATATGAGAAATCTTCGCAAGAACATCGCGGCCGTCTTCGTTGCCGGCGCCTTGGCTGCCGGACTCGCCGGCTGCTCGTCAACCACCACGGAAAGCCCCTCGCCCAGCGGTTCGGGAGCAAGCGCGTCCACCGGTTTGTCCGGATCGATCACCGTGTTCGCCGCAGCCTCACTGAAGTCGACGTTTACCGAGTTGGCCAGCGACTTCGAATCCAAGAACCCCGGCACCAAGGTCACCTTGAGCTTCGCAGGATCCTCCGACCTGGTCACCCAAATCACCCAGGGCGCCCCGGCCGATGTCTTTGCCTCGGCAGACACGAAGAACATGACCAAACTCGCCGACGCGAAACTGGTCGACGGCACCCCAGTCGACTTCGCAACGAACGTCCTTGAGATCGCCGTTCCTCCTTCCAACCCCGCCTCGATCGCATCCTTCGCCGATCTGGCCAAGCCTGGCGTCAAGGTCGTCATCTGCGCCCCGCAGGTTCCCTGCGGTGCAGCGACGAAAACCGTCGAGGAAGCCTCCGGCACGACGTTGAAGCCGGTCAGCGAGGAAGCGTCCGTCACCGACGTGTTGGGGAAGGTGACTTCCGGCGAGGCCGATGCCGGTCTGGTCTACGTCACCGACGTCAAGGGCGCGGGCGACAAGGTCAAGGGAATCCCGTTCCAGGAATCGGCCAAGGCCGTGAACACCTACCCGATCGCCACCGTTGAGACCAGCAAGAACAAGGAACTCGCCGCGGCATTCATCGACACGGTGACGGGCAGCGAAGGAAAGAAGGTCCTGACCGATGCCGGATTCGGCACTCCGTAAGGGCCTCGTCCACCGACGCGGCGGCACCGGATACACCGCGGTGCCGCCATGGGTTTATGCCATTGCGACGGCGGGGGCCTTGTTTGTCATGCTCCCGCTCGTCGCGATGGTGGCCAAGGTCAATTGGTCCCAGTTCATCCCGCTGATCACCTCGGAGTCATCCATGACGGCCCTCGGGCTGAGCCTGCGCACCTCGACGGTCAGCACCGCCCTGTGCATCGTCCTCGGTGTTCCGCTGGCGCTGGTGCTGGCCCGCGGGAATTTCCCGGGCCAGCGGCTGTTGCGCGCCTTCATCCTGCTGCCGCTGGTCCTTCCGCCCGTGGTCGGCGGCATCGCGTTGCTCTACACCTTCGGCCGCCAGGGGCTGCTCGGCAAGAGCCTTGAACTGGCCGGCATCCAGATCGCATTTTCCACCACGGCCGTCATCATGGCCCAGACCTTCGTCGCGCTTCCCTTTCTTGTAGTGAGTCTGGAAGGCGCCCTGCGCACCGCGGGCAGCCAATACGAGGCCGTTGCCGCAACCTTGGGCGCACGCCCCACGACGGTCCTGCGCAGGGTGACGCTCCCGCTTGTCCTCCCCGGCCTTGCCTCCGGAGCCGTGCTCTCCTTCGCCCGCAGCCTGGGTGAATTCGGGGCGACGCTGACCTTCGCAGGCAGCCTGCAGGGTGTCACCCGGACCCTGCCGCTGGAAATCTACCTCCAGCGCGAGACCGATGCCGATGCCGCAGTCGCGCTGTCCCTGGTCCTGGTTGCGGTGGCGGCCGCGGTCGTCGGCCTTGTCTACGGCAGCCCGCGAAGGAACGTGGCATCAATGCAGGTGGCGCAGTGACGTTCCAGTTCGAAGCCACGCTCGATGCCCGAAACTTCAACGTCTCGCTGGCCCTCGGTCCCGGGGAGACCCTGGCCGTGCTGGGTCCCAACGGCGCCGGCAAGTCATCGCTCCTGTCCATCATCGCCGGCCTGCTCCGCCCGGATTCCGGAAGGGCAGTCATCGGGGACCGGACCCTGTTCGACCTCAGCTCGCACAAGCCCGTCTGGGAGGCGCCGCATTCCCGGGGAACCGCACTTCTGGCACAAGAACCCCTCTTGTTCCCCCACCTCAGCGTCCTCGAGAACGTGGCATTCGGCCCGCGCAGCAAGGGCGAAAAGCCCGCCGAATCCAGAAAGGTGGCATCCACCTGGTTGGCGGCAACCAACACCGGCGAACTTGCCTCACGACGTCCCGGCCAGCTCTCCGGCGGCCAGGCACAGCGGGTTGCCGTCGCCAGGGCCCTCGCCGCGGGACCCGACCTGCTGCTTTTGGATGAGCCCATGGCGGCCTTGGACATCCACGCCGCCCCGCAGATGCGCCGGCTGCTCAAGCGCGTGTTGGAAGGCCGCAACGCCATCATCATCACCCACGACATCCTTGACGCCCTCATGCTCGCCGATCACGTGCTCATCATGGAGAACGGCCACGTCACCGAGGCCGGCCCGACCAGGGAGGTCCTCAACCGGCCCCGCAGCCGGTTTGCCGCGGGGCTCGCCGGCCTGAACCTGATCACCGGAACGGTCACCGCAGAGGGAATCACCACTCCCTACGGAGATGTCTCGGGCACCAGCGAGGGTCCGCTTGTCCCGGGGAAACGGCCACCGCCGTGTTCCCGCCGTCGGCCGTCTCCGTGTTCCTGTCTCCCCCGCACGGCAGCCCGCGAAACACCTTCGAGGCAACCATCACCGACCTTGAGCCCCACGGCGGCCACATCCGTGTCCGGGCCGGCGACCTGTCTGCCGACATCACGCCGGCGGCCATGGCCGACCTCGCACTCGAACCCGGCACCAAGGCATATTTCGTGGTCAAGGCCACCGCCGTCACCATCTACGCCGCCTGAACAAGGCGCGCACTTCAAAGGTCGGATGCTGATTTCGAGTGGTTGTCGCCGGGAGCCCCGGCTCCGGCGACAACCAGGCGTGCAAGCGTGGCTTCTAGCTTGTGAGCGGCGGCGTGGTGCGACGCGAGCCCGTCGCCTCGAACGCCGCAGCGAGGGCGAGCAACGCGGTGTCGTCGTAGGCTCGCCCGGCGAAGGTGAGGCCGACCGGCATCCCGATGTCGGCCATCGTGCCCATCGGCACCGTGACCGTCGGGATGCCGAGGTGGCGGATCGCGAGGTTGCCGTTCGCGACCCAGACGCCGTTGCGCCAGCCGAGGTCCGCCGATGCCTCGTTCACGTCCATGTCGGCGGGGCCGACGTCGGCGACGGCCGGGAACACGACGGCGTCGAGGCCGAGGTCGTCCATCCACTCTTCGAGGTCGATGCGGCGGGTCTCCTCGAGGCCCGCGGATGCCGTGCTCGAGCTGCGGGATGTCCGTCGACCGACGGCGTACGGCATGCGTCGCGCGACGATGCGTCGGGTACTCCGCGATGTCGTCGTCGAAGCCGTCGTAGCGGTCGGGCAGCGCGCCCTCGGGATGCGGGAAGATCTGCTCGCCGTCGACGTCGGCGAGCGAGGAGAGCGCCGGATCGCCGTTCGCCTGCAGGAAGTCGTCCCACGCCCACGCCGAGAGGTCGACGATCTCGCGCGTGCAGGTACTCCGGCGTCACGAGCCGCGGGTCGAAGATCGTCGGGGCGCCGGCCGGTCGCCCTCGTAGTTCGACACGACCGGGAAGTCGACCTCGACGACCTCGGCGCCGGCGGCCTCGAGGTCGCGGCGCGCCGCTTCCCACAGGTCGATCACCGACGGCGCGGGTCTCGATGCGCTGCCCGGTCGAGCCGCCGATGCCGCCCGGCAGCCGGTGCCGGCATCCGGATCCGCGTTGAGGTACATCGCGGGCACGCCGAAGCGCTTGCCGCGCGAGCGAGCCCGTGCGCCGCCGCGGTCGCCGCGGCGAGCGCCGGGTACGAGTCCGGGCCGCAGCTCGGACGCGCGCGGGATCGTGCACCCACGGCTGCACGCGCCAGAAGTCGCCGCGGGTCTCGGTGTCGTCGGCGACGATCACGTCGAGCACCTCGAGCAGGTCGGCCATCGTGCGGGTGTGCGGCACGACGACGTCCATCGTCGGCACGAGCGGCCAGTTGCCGCGCACCGAGATCACGCCGCGGCCGGCGTGTAGGCGCACAGCGCGTTGTTCGAGGCGGGCGCGCGCCCGCTCGACCAGGTCTCCTCGCCGAGGCCGAAGGCGCGCGAACGATGCCGCGGTCGCGGTGCCCGAGCCGTTCGACGATCCGGAGCCGAACGCCGAGGTGAGAAGTTCGGCGTTGTACGGGCTCTCGGCGCGGCCGTAGACGCCGCGCTGCATGCCGCCGTTGGCCATCGGCGGCATGTTCGTCAGCCCGATCAGCACCGCGCCGGCCGCGCGCAGCCGCTCGATCGTGAACGCGTCGCGCTGCGCGACGAGGTGCTCGAACGCGGGGGAGCCGGCGGCGGCGGTCAGGCCCGGCACCAGGTAGCTGTCCTTCGCGGTGTACGGGATGCCGTCGAGCGGGCCGAGCGTCTCGCCCGCGCGCCCGGCGGCGTCGGATGCCCGGCCTCGGCGCGCGCGTCGGGGTTGAGCACGACGAGCGCGTTGAGCGCGGTCGCGGTGCCGGGGCGGTCGTAGGCCTCGATGCGGGCGAGGTAGGCCTCGACCAGCTCGACGCACGTGGTCTGCGCCCGATTCGAGCGCGGCGCGCAGCTCGGCGATCGACGCCTCGACGACGTCGACGGCTCACGCGGTCGACCTCGGCTGCTGCTGGGTGATGCAGTGGATGCCGCCGCCGCGGCGAAGATCGGCCGCGCGTCGACCGTCACCACGCGGCGGCCCGGGTAGGCCTCGGCGAGGATCTCGCGGGCGCGGGCATCGGCATCCGTCTTCGCCGAAGCCGCAGGCGATCACGCCGCCGTTGACGACGAGGTGGTTCACGTAGCTCCAGTCGACGAAGCCCTCGTCGTCGCGCAGGACGTGTCGGGCGCGGGCAGCTCGATGATCTCGAAGCGGCGGCCCGCGGCATCCGTCGCCTCCGCGAGCACGCGCGCGCAGCTCCCGCTCACCTCGTAGTCGGGGTGCGCCGGGTCGGGCTGGCTGTGCAGCAGCAGCTTCCGGGCGCGGGATCGTCGCGACGATGTCGACGTGGCCGCTGGTGCCGAAGTCCTCGTAGTCGCGGGTGAGGCCGCGCGGCAGCCAGATCGCCTTCGTGGCGCCGAGCGTGCGGCGCATCTCGGCCTCGACGCGCTGCCTTGTCGGCGTACGGGTTGCGGCGCGGGTCGAGCTGCACGGTCTCGGTGAGCAGCACGGTGCCCTCGCCGTCGACGTGGATGCCGCCGCCCTCGTTGACGAGCATGCGAGCTGACCAGCTCGGCGCCGACGAGCCTCGGCGACGAAGCGCGCGATCTTGGCCGGACTTGCTCCCACCGCGCCCAGCTCGGGGCGCCCCAGCCGTTGAAGATCCAGTCGACCGCGCCGAGCACGCCCGGGCGCTCGTCGTCGACGACGAAGGTCGGGCCGAAGTCGCGCATCCAGAAGTCGTCGAGCGGGCGTCTCGACGAGCTCGATCTCGGGCTCGAGCATGCGCCGGGCCCGGCTCGTGCTCGGTCGGGTCGACGACCATCGTGACGGGCTCGAACTCGGCGACGGCGTGGGCGACCGCCGTCCAGCCGCGTAGGCCTTCGCGGCTCGGCGGCGTCGTCGCCGAGCGTGGGGCCCTCGCAGGGGAACGCCATCCAGGTGCGTTCGTGCGGGGCGGTCTCGCTGGGCATGCGCCAGGTCATCGGTGTACCTCCATGGTGTTGCTCGGCGGACGCCGGTTGCGTCCGTCGTGTTGGATGTCGTGTTCCGCGCCGGGGCGCAGTCGCGGGGTTCGTTGAACGGCTTCGTGGTGAGCCACAGCACGGCGTAGAGCCGCCGCCGAGAGCGGGCCGACGAGCGCGGAGAGGTCGGCGCCGCCCAGCGCGGCCGCGATCGGGCCCGATGTAGAGGGTCGTGTTGACCATCAGGACCGCGATCACGGTGCCGACGACCAGGGCGATCACGCCGGGCCAGAACACGCCGCCCGAGTACCAGAACGGGCTGCCGCGACGCTCGTCGTTGAGGGCGAGGCCGTCGTAGCGGTTGCGGCGCAGCACGATGTCGACCGCGTAGATCGCGATCGAGCGGGCCGAGGATGGAGACGGCGAGCTCGAGCGCGTACTCCATGGTGTCGAGGAACCGGGGGAGAGAACACCAGCCAGAGCGACGCGAGCGTCGCGATGACGCCGGTGATGATGACCGTGGTGACGCGAGTGCACTTCGCAGCCGAGCGCCCTGCGCGGAGAGGCCGGCCGAGTAGGCGACGAGCGCGTTGTTGGTGATGCTCCCGACGATGACGATGCCGAGGAAGACCGGGGTGAACCAGCCGGGCACGATCTCGCCGATGGTCAGCTGGGGGTCGGTCATGTCGATGACGGGTGCCGGCGAAGATTCCGAGCAGGCTGATGAGCACGGACGGGATGAAGCCGCCGAGCGCGGTCCACCAGACGAACGCCGTCCTTCGAGGCGTTCTGCGGGGAGGTAACGCGAGTAGTCGGCGCCGGTGCCCCAGGAGAGCGGGCCGGATGCGACGATGGCGTAGGCCGAGCAGGAGCGTCGGCCAGTGCTCGCCGGCCGCCAGCTCGGTCGGGCACGTAGCGTGAAGTCGGCGGCCTGCAAGCACGAACACGGCGAGAACCACGAAGGCGACGGCGAACGCGACCGAGAAGTACGGCGAGGCCTTCACGATCGTGGCGTGGCCGTAGACGCTCAACACGAAGCTCAGGAGCGCGACCACCAGATGAGCACGACCCACTCGGTGCCCGGCGGGCACGGGCACGCCGAGCACGTCGAGCAGCGCCAGCGATGCGAAGGTGGCGAAGGCGATGTTGAGGATCTCGTAGAACAAGCCGATGACGAAGCCCTGGCCGGCGCCGAACACCCGATTGCCGCGGATCGCCGAACATCGCCCGCATGACGGTGACGCTCGGTGTGCCGGATGCCGGTCCGCTGACCGAGAGCCAGCCGACGGCGATCCACCAGAGGTTCCCGATGATCGTGACGATGATGGCTTCCCACACCGAGAGGCCGATGAGAATCAGCAAGCCGCCGAAGACGAACGACAGGTAGTTCACGTTGCCGCTCATCCAGACCCAGAACAGCTCGAACGGGCGTCCGTGGCGCTCCGGCCCCGGGATGTAGTCGAGCCCGCGCGTCTCGATGTGACCGGCCCTGTTGGTGTCTTCAAGGGCTTCGCCCGTGGCGGAGGAATGGGCGAACGCCTCGGATTCCCGATTCATGTTGCACCTCTTCGTTGAGAGACGGACCTTATTGATCGTTCGATCAATACGATGTGCAACGTTATGTGGGACGGGTCACTCTGTCAACATGTGGACGTCTTCAAATGGCCCGTTCAGGGCCGCCAGAAGCCGTCGGGGATACTTAAACCGCACCCCTCGAACAGCGGAATCACGGGCCCGATTCTTCGGATGCTTGCCGAACTTGGGAGTGCGCCGCGCACGCCAAAGACATTGCTCTCATTCCGGAATGGAATCGCCGGCTGCCCGTCATCTCCGGTCGCACAAGCGGGCACGACTGGGGCACCCCCCCCGAGGCAATGGATCAAATTCACCGACTCAACGCGCTCCGAGGGCAGCCACATTCAATCCCTCCCGGGAAGGTTCGGCGGATAGATTTATGAACCAGACAGCGCGCCTGCCGGCAGGGAAAGCTCGCTCTCCACGAGCTGCCGCAAGAAGTTTCCGAGCCCCGACGAATCCTCGTAGTTGACGAGGGAATGGGCATTGAGCCCGTCGATGAGGCTCAGGATATGGGCGGCAACTGCGTCCGGGTTTTGACATTCGAACTCCCCCGACGCGATTCCGTGCCGGATGGAGGCGCTCACCGCCACCTGCCAGTTGTCGAGCTGCAACCTGACCTCTGCCGCAAGGTCTTCATTTCTGCGCCCCAGCACCAGCGCATCGAGCCATACCGCAGTGACTTCGAGACGCGCTTCGCCGAGCAGCCAATTGACCAGCGTCTGCATTCTTTCGAGTTCGGACGATTGGCTGTCCTGGATTCCCTGAAGCGTCGATAGTTCTTCCCCCACGAGGGAGCTGAAAGTTTCGATGACAAGGTCGTTCATGACGGGGAAATAGTGAGCCACGAGCGAAGACGCCGCATTGGCTTGCTGGCCCACCGACTTGAGGGTCAGCGCCACCAAGCCGCTCTCGATCGCCACTTCACGGGCAGCATCAACAATGGATCGTCGCCTGTCTTCGGGCGTCATTCGGATTCGAGGACCGACCGGTCGAGACAAGGACATGCCTGTGATTATAGGTATAACTCTGTTAATCCACTATCCAATAACGCTGTGACCAGACAGAAGACGCGACCATGCCAGGCGGAAAACGGTTTCATTTTTTCGAAGTCCTTTGCAACCAAGCCAACCAGCAGTTCCGCGCTGGAAGCACTTCATTGAAACAACGGACCACGTCAGAGCCTCACGTCCGGATGCCCGCCGAACGGGTAACGCGTCCATTGATAAACCCCGGACGAAACGCCATGATCGACACATGGTCACGATCGATTGGGGCTCTTCGGCAGAGTGTCACTGAGGTGCCGACGTCCGACCGCACACCTTCAAGCCAAGCCGAAATTCCCGGTGCCTCTACCCGTTTTGCGAGGGACCGATCCCATGGCCAATTTCGCGTCGCCTTGTGGCTCGACCCTGCGTTCAGCGGTTCCCGACGCAGCCTGGAAGCGATCGAAAAGCGCTGGGCAATCCGGAGGAGAAGCAATGAGTGCCGCATCCAACAATGAACGGCTCGAAGGCGAACCCGTGTCCCTCTGGGTTGCCACCGGCGGAACCACCGAATACCCCGGCCTGCGCGGGGACGTGGAGGTGGACGTCGCGGTGATCGGCGGCGGCATCGCCGGGCTGACCGCCGCGCTGGCACTGAAACGCGCCGGCAGGACCGTCGCGGTGATCGAGACCGCCCGCGTGGGAACCGGCGTCACCGGCCACACCACCGGCAAGGTCACCTCCCTGCAACGACTCGTCTACACGGAACTCCGCGACAGCCACGGCACCGACACCGCCCGCGCCTATGGGCAGGCCAACGAGGCCGCGCTCGGCCACATCGCGGACGTGGTGGCCACCGAAGGCATCGACTGCGACTTCCGCCGCGTCGCGAACTACACCTACGCCGAATCCGATGACGCACTTGCACGCGTGCGGGCCGAGGCCGACCTTGCCGCGGAACTTGGCCTTCCCGCCACGTTCACCACCGAGGTTCCGTTGCCCTTCCCGGTCAAGGGCGCGGTCCGGTTCGACGGGCAGGCGCAGCTGCATGCCGTGAAGTACCTCCAGGGCCTCGCCCGGGCTGTCGATGGGGATGGCAGCTTCGTCTTCGAGGGGGCGCGTGCACTGGACATCCAGGAGGGCTCGCCGTGCGTTGTCAGCCTCGAGAACGGCAGCGTCCGGGCGCGCGATGTCATCGTCGCCACGAATGTGCCGTTCGGCGACCACGGCCTGTTCGACGCCCGGTCCCGTGCGCACCGTTCCTACCTCGTCGCGGGCCTGGTGGACACCCCGCCGCTGGATGCCACGTTCATCAGCGTCGACGAACCGATGCGCTCCATCCTGACGGTCGGCATTGACGGCAAGAGCTACATGCTCGCCGGCGGCGAAGGCCACCCCGCTTCCGAGGCCGGCGACACCGCCGAGCGGTACCGCAGGCTGGCCGCCTTCGCCCGCGACCGCCTCGGCGTGGAAGAAGTCGCCTACCGGTGGTCGACGCAGGACGGCATCCCGCTCGACGGCCTGCCATACGTCGGGCTCATGTCCCCCGATGCCAAGCACGTGTACGTGATCACGGGCCTGCGCAAATGGGGACTGACCAACGGAACCGCCGCCGCCCTGATCCTTGCCGACACCCTCACCGGCAGGGAAAACCCGTGGGCCGCGGTGTTCAACAGCAACCGCGCCGCCCCGGCAGACAGCGCGAAACAGCCGGCTGCAGGAGAATCCCGAGGCCGCGACAACCGGCCGCAGCCCGAGCGCGCTGGAACTTGGCGCCCGGCGAGGGGACGGTCATCGAGGTCGACGGCGAGAGCACCGCCGTTTACAAAGACACGGAAGGGCAGGTCCACGCCGTCTCGGCCGTCTGCACGCACCTGGGCTGCATCGTGGACTTCAACCCCGCCGACGTCACCTGGGACTGCCCCTGCCACGGTTCCCGCTTCGCCACCGACGGCAGCGTCATCCAAGGGCCCGCCGTCGCGGCCCTCCCGCCCAGGCCGGTGCCCTGAACCGGCGATGAAGACGGGTGCGGTCGCGCCGGCCATGTAGCTGGCTGGACCGCACTGGTTGGTGCCCGCCTTCAGCGCGGCCCAGCACGGCCATTCATGATGCCCTGCGGTGGGCCGGAAACAGCCCGGCCGACGATAGCTGAGCCTGCAAAAGCATGGGAATCGGGTTGCGCCCTCTTGGTTGCCGGGTCACACCTCGGCCCCAGCGTCATCCCGTTCGGATCCACGGAGACACCGGCAGCCAGAAGCCTCCGTGTGCCACCCACCACCGGCGGCGCAGGTGCGCCGGCACTTCGGAGGGCGCCCACGAGGATAATTTGCATGGCGCCTAGTCAGGTCCGCTACCTCTGCCGAGAGCAAGAACACCAGCAAGTATTCCCTGTCCATGCATGTCGATACCCCCGGGAAAGTCAATGCATTGCCTCAGATTAAAACCTCCGGGAAGTACTCTGGTGCCCGCGGGATGTTTGTGTTTACGATGTGCACAACGTTGCACCTGTGGTTGAAGGTGCACATGCTAACCGCTCCGTCGTGGGGACGACGGACAAACGGATGGGGACGCAATGGTTGATCTGCAGAGGTTCGAGAACGCGCACTATCTCACGGTGGCCGAGGTGGCCCTGTCGATGCGGGTGTCGAAAATGACCGTCTACCGGTTGGTGCATGCCGGGGAGCTGCCCGCCGTACGTTTCGGCAGGTCCTACCGCGTGCCCGAACTGGCGGTGGAGGAATACCTGGTTGCCGAGCAGCACGCGGCAACGTCGCCGACCCAGTACCCCGCGACCACCTGACGGGCAAGGCCAAGCCACAACCGGATCCGTTGGCCCGGATCGGCCGGCGGCGACCCGGGCACCTGCATCCCGGTGGATGCGTGGACCCGCGGCCAGCACGGCGAACGTCCACGATCCGCGAGAGCGAGGGGCTCGATGTGGCTTGAGCGCACGTTCAATGAATCCGCCTTGTCATCGGGCAGGTTCCTCACCGGACATTATTCAATCAGACTGCCTTGCGGCATTGCATGACCACGAGATCCATTGCCGGATGACAAGCCGCATTGCCCGAAACACAATCGCTTTGGGGGAATCGTGAAAAAAATTGTCTCCGTGCTCGCATCAGGTGCCCTGGTCTTCGCGACGTTGGCTCTGGCACCACCGGCACTCGCCGCCCCGCCGGCGGCTCGGCCGCATGCTACAGCTCGCGGCCATCCGTGGCCGCCGCAGGGGCCAAGTCGCCCGAGGATCGTCGTTGGCGCAAAGAAGACCACCACGAACCAACAAACCGAACAAATCGGTTCAAACGACCAGGCTTCCGGTCCTGCAATACTCAAGCGCCAAGAACCGCAAGAAAGTCACGAAATATGCGAACGAGGCGGTCGCGGCCGAGCTGAAGAACTTCAATGCCGGACGCAAGGGCACCTGCCGGGGGAACACGACTGCCACCTTCGATGCCCGGCCCGGCAGCACGGGCATCTACAAGGGCCGCTACGCCTCGGTCACGATGAGCTTCTCGCTACACCTGTGCGGTGCCGCGGCAACAAGCAATGCGCGATCCTTCACGGTGGACCTGAAGACCGGCAAAAAGGTCGGCATCTCCGCCTTCGTCTCCCTGAACGACATCACCACCAAGATGGCGGTGGCCAACAACTTCGCGGCCGCCAAGAACAAGTGCCTCGGCGAACTGAACCCGGCCGCCCGCAATTTCCCCCGACCCATAGCCTGGGACGTCTCGGCCAAGGGCATCCGTTTCCACTACGGGAAGAAACTCGCATCGGGACCTGCCGCCTGCGGGACCCCCAACGTGCTGCTGCCGTGGACCGAGGTGGCCACCGCCAAGGACATGAAAGGTGCGGTCAAAAACCGCACCTACGTCAACAACCTCACCTACGACAAGGACTACGACACGTACTGGGGCGAAGTCATCATGACCTCCGTCCAGGGCCGCAAGGTGACGGTGTTCGATGCGTTCCTCTACAGCGACGGGGCCTGCCTCCACGGCGTCCGCACCGGCAAAAGCGCCATCCTGAGCCAGTTCGGGGGCAACAACACCAAGTTCAAGGCAAGATTCAAGGACACCTCCGCCAACCCGAAGTTCGACACCGCCCAATTTGGAAAAGGATGGCACGAGGCCACCGCCACCGACATCAAGAAAATCGAGCACACGGTCGGAGGCCCGATGTTCACGGCCCGCCAAGTCTGTGAGCCCTAGCTCTTCCCGCCGTCCAAGGGCGAGTACACGCGTAGCTTCCCGCGCTGCACGGTGAACTCCGCCGTCCGAACACCCGGCAGCGGTTCGCCGTCCACGGCCAGGACCAGGGGTTCGCCGACCGCCTCGATGCTGAGCCGGGACGCCTCGCTCAGGTGCGTGACCTTGGTGGAGGCAACCGTGCCCGTGAGCACGGCCCAGAGCAGCCGGAGCCGGGCGAAGGGACCATCGGCGGTGACCATGCGGATGTCCAGCACGCCGTCATCGAGCACCGGCCGCGCCAGGGGCGCCACGTCCCGCGGGTAGTAGCGGCCCCGGCCCAGATACAGGATCCACAGTTTGTGCCGCACTCCGTCGATTTTCAGGGTGGTGGGCGAGTCCAGGGCGAAGGTGCGCAGGCCCGCCACGAGCCCGGCCAGCGGTTTCCCCAGCGCCGGCTGGAGCCGTTCGCGGCGCCGGACCAGGTTGGGATAGACCCCGATGCTTGCCGTGTTGAGCATGGTGAGCTCGAGCGTTTCGTCGGCGCCCTCGATGCCGCGCCCCACGGAGACAAGCCCGAAATCCGAGGAGACAGCCGACCCCGCCGAGGCAGCCGCCGCGGCCTCCGCGAGGGTGGCCACACCGGCGTCGCGGGCAAAGTGGTTCAGCGTGCCACCGGGCAGGACCAGCAGTGGCAGGGAGTGCCCGACGGCGGCCGCGGCGGCGGTCCCCACCGTGCCGTCGCCGCCCCACACGCCCAGGGCCTTGGTTCCGGGCCGGGCGGCGGCCGCCCGGATCTCGGCGGCGACGTCCCCGCCCTCCTCGATTTCGTGAATATGCGCCTTGGGGAAACGTCTCCCGAAGCAGCGCAACCGTCTCCGGCGAGTAGGAGCCGCCCAGTACATTGACCGCGATGCTCAGCCCCTCGCCGTCGTCGATGGCGGGCGCCTCGGCCGGCGTGCGGCAGATGGGCGGGGCCGCCTGCCGCTCCGGCCACCAGTTCCGCGTCAGCAAGGCCGCCCCGACGCCGATAGCGGAGCCGAACAACACGTCCGAGGGCCAATGGGCCCCCGTATGGACCCTGGAATAGGCCACTCCTGCGGCGACGGGGACAAGAACGACACCCAGTGCCGGCGACACCATCCCGACACCCAGGGCGAAGGCCACAGCGGAGGCCGAATGCCCCGAGGGCAGGGACGAGCTGGTGGGCTGCGGATGCACGAAGCGGAAGACCGGGAGATCCGCGGGCAGGGGCCGCGCCCGCGGGAGCAGGGTCTTGAAGACCAGGTTCGTGACGGCCGAGGCGGCTCCGAGCGCCAGGAGCCCGTGCACGGCGGCCCGGCGCGGCTTGCCGGGAACCAGGGCGAAGCCGCCGGCGATGGCGAACCAGAGCTTGCCCTTCGTGGCTGCCGCGGAGAGGTCGCTGAAGAACATATCCTGCGGACCGGACGGCTGCCGCGAGACGGCGCGGACAAGGAAGCGGTCGAATGCGGCCACCCGACCCGGGCCTTTGCGCAGCATGCCTCGCATCCAACCACCGTAGGGCAATTGTCCGGTGCGCGTCTGCGCTGAGGTCGACATTTCCTGCGGCATCTTCCCGCAGAAGATCCGCGCCGCCAGCAAGGAGCAGATCCCTTTTGTGCTGATCGCCGGCGACAGGACGCCGAAGCGGGCGCGAACCGGTCGGAGGGCAGGTTCTGTTTCTGTAAACAACATGAATCACCGAACAACCAGCAAAGAAAAGTTCGGCCCAGGACCCGCCACATTGTCGCGGGTCCTGGGCCGAACCAATCAATCTTGTCCCGGCGCTCGTCAAGGACGAAGCAGGCAAAGCCAAGCGCCTGGAGGCTAGTTGGTGAACTCCGTCAGCACGATCTTGCCGCCGGCATGTCCCGCCATGCTTTCGCCGAATGCCGCAGCGGCTTCCTGCATGGGGTACGTGGAGACGACGTTGATCTTGAGCTTGCCGTCATCCACCAGCGCGCTGAGGCGGTCCAGTTCCTTGCCGTCGGGGCGAACCCAGATGAAGTGGCCGCCGTGGCCCATGACCGAACCGTCGGCGATGGAGGCGTGGGCACCGGATTCCTTGAGCACGGCAAGGGTGGCTTCGAGCGCGCCGCCGTGGAAGTCCGCGACGGCGTCGACGCCCTCGGGCGCCAGCGCACGCACGCGCTCGACCAAGCCTTCGCCGTAGGTCACCGGTTCGGCGCCGAGCGCGGCCAGGGTTTCGTGGTTCTTCTCGGAACCGGTGGCCAGGACGCGAACCCCTGCAACCACCGCAAGCTGGATGGCCGCTCTGGCCCACGCCGCCGGAGCCGTTGTGGATCAGCAGGGTCTGGCCCGGCTTGAGGTCCAACGCGTCCAGGGCGCGCTGGGCGGTGCCGCCGGTCAGCGGAAGCGCTGCGGCCTCTTCCCAGGACAGGGAGGCAGGCTTGTGCGCAACCGTGGCGGCGGGAAGCACCATGTACTCGGCGAACGAGCCGAAGTGCACGCTGTCGCGTCGGCCGTAGGCGTAGACCTCGTCGCCCACCTTGAACTCGGGGGTGTCGAAGCCGACGGCTTCGACGACGCCGGCAACGTCCCATCCCGGGATGACGGGGAAGGTGACGTCCATGATCGCATCGAGGTAACCGCCCATGACCTTCCAGTCCACCGGGTTCACGCCCGCGGCCTTGACGCGGATCAGCACGCTGCCGGGCCCTACCTTGGGGCGGGGAAGCTCGAGCTGTTCCAGCTTGTCGAGACCTCCGTAGCTCGCGTAGGCCATGGCTTTCATCGTCTGTTCACTCATCGTGGCGACCTCTTTCGGTGGTGGAAGTTCTTGGGCGGAGCAGCACCTGCTTCATTTGTACCAACCAGTACAGAACCCAAATTATTCGCGAATGAGCCCTATTCCACAGCGTCCAGGTAGTACCAGCGCCCGCCCTCGCGCACGAAGTCGCTGACCTCATGCTGGTATTCGCGCTGGCCAAGCAGCCCGTAGCGGGCGCGGAACTCCACGATGCCGGTCTGGTCGAAGGGGCCACCGGCCTCGGTGCGCACGATTTCCAGGTTCTTCCACACGATCGCCTCGTCAAGATCAAGCTCCGCGGGGCGGGTGCTCGGATGCCAGGTGGCAAGCAGGTAGTCCGGGAGCATCAGGGCGAAGGCGCTGTAGCGCGAACGCATCAGCTCAACTGCGGTTGCGGGCCACGCCGGCGCCTGCGGATCCGAATAGCCGAGGTGATATCGGCCACAGCAGGAACCGTAGATTTCTCCCGTATTGCATGGGCAGCGTTCATCTTTATCCATTTAAACAGCTTAAGCGCACACCGATCCGCAGATACCCGCCGGTAGCTATCACGGGGAAACATCACGCCGCCGACTGCCCGAATCAGCGGATCCAAGGCTTGCCGGTAGACTTAGTGAGCAAGCTCGCGGAGCGCCGACACCTTGGCGTGAGACGGCACCTCCGCAAGCGTATAACCACCCTTCGCGCACAGGAGAACCCGGATGCCCCGGATCGTTGTTGATGTTATGCCCAAGCCCGAGATTCTTGACCCGCAGGGCAAGGCCATCGTCGGAGCACTGCCCCGTCTTGGTTTCACCGCCTTTAGCGAAGTACGTCAGGGCAAGCGGTTCGAACTGACCGTCGACGGCGAGGTGACCGAGGAAATCTTGGCCCAGGCCCGCACGGCCGCCGAAACCCTCCTCTCGAACCCGGTCATCGAAGACGTTGTCAACGTCGAGGTTGTCGCAGACTAATGAGTGCAACCGAACTCCCCTTGATCGGCGACTACTCGACGCCGAGCACCGAGCTGAACGGCGCCCGCATCGGCGTCATCACGTTCCCCGGAACCCTCGATGACCGCGACGCAGCTCGCGCCATCCGGTTGACCGGGGCCGAGGCCGTGTCCCTGTGGCACGCCGACCACGACCTGCAGAACGTCGACGCAGTCGTCATCCCGGGTGGCTTCTCCTACGGGGACTACCTGCGCGCCGGCGCCATCGCCCGCTTCGCACCGATGATGAGCAACATCATCGACGCCGCGAACTCCGATGCCAAGCTGCCCGTTCTGGGCATTTGCAACGGCTTCCAGATCCTGACCGAATCGCACCTGCTGCCGGGCTCCATGGTGAAGAACGACCACCTGAAGTTCCTCTGCCGCGACCAGGTCCTGCGCGTGGAAAACAACACCACCGCCTGGACCAACCAGTACGCCAAGGGTGAGGAAATCACCATCGTGCTGAAGAACCAGGACGGCCAGTACGTCGCCGACGAGAAGACCCTCGACGCCCTCGAGGCCGAGGGCCGCGTGGCCTTCAGCTACGTCGGCTGGAACCCGAACGGTTCCCGCCGCAACATCGCCGGCATCACCAATGCCGCGGGCAACGTGGTGGGCCTCATGCCGCACCCGGAGCACGCAGTGGAGGCCGGATTCGGCCCCGACCACACCGGAACCGACGGACTTGGGTTCTTCACCTCCGTCCTGACCCACCTTGTTGGAGGCCAGAAGTGAGCGTCGAAGAGCAGAAGAAGTTCAACATGGACACCGTGGCCAACGCCGCCGCGACCCCTGACACCGAACTTCCGTGGGCCGAGCTCGGCCTGAAGCAGAACGAATTCGAAGAGGTCGTCAAGGTCCTGGGCCGCCGCCCGACCGCCGCCGAACTCGCCATGTACTCGGTCATGTGGTCCGAGCACTGCTCCTACAAGTCCTCGAAGAACCACCTGCGCCAGTTCGGCGACAAGGTGACCGAGGAAATGAAGAAGGACATGCTCGTTGGCATCGGCGAAAACGCCGGCGTGACCAACCTGGGCGACGGCTGGGCCGTCACCTTCAAGATCGAATCGCACAACTCCCCGACGATGATCGAGCCGTACCAGGGTGCGGCCACCGGCATCGGCGGCATCGTGCGTGACATCATCTCCATGGGCGCACGCCCGGTCGCCGTGATGGACCCGTTGCGCTTCGGCGCGATCGACCACCCGGACACCGCACGCGTCATCCACGGTGCCGTTGCCGGCATCGGCGGCTACGGCAACTCGCTGGGCCTGCCGAACATCGGCGGCGAAATGGTCTTCGACTCCGTCTACCAGGGCAACCCGCTGGTGAACGCGCTGGCCGTGGGCGTCATGCGCCACGAGGACATCCGCCTGGCCAACGCGTCGGGCAAGGGCAACAAGGTCGTGCTCTTCGGCGCACGCACCGGCGGCGACGGCATCGGCGGCGCCTCCATCCTGTCCTCGGAGACCTTCGACGACACCAAGCCCTCCAAGCGCCCGGCCGTCCAGGTGGGCGACCCGTTCGCGGAAAAGGTGCTCATCGAGTGCTGCCTCGAGCTGTTCAAGGGTTCCCTCGTCGAGGGCATCCAGGACCTCGGTGCCGCCGGCATCTCCTGCGCCACCTCGGAGCTTGCCTCCAACGGCGACGGCGGCATGGAGGTCGAACTGACCTCCGTCCTGCTGCGCGACCCCTCGCTGACCCCGGGCGAAATCCTGATGTCCGAGTCCCAGGAACGCATGATGGCCGTTGTCTCCCCGGAGAACATCGAAGCCTTCGAGGCGACCATGGACAAGTGGGCCGTGGAGTACTCCTGGCTCGGCGAGGTCACCGACACCGGCCGCCTGATCATCAAGTGGGACGGCGAAGTCATCGTCGACGTCGACCCGCGCACCGTGGCACACGACGGACCGCTCTACGACCGTCCGTACGCCCGCCCGGAATGGCAGGACGCCCTGCAGGCCGACACCTTCAAGTCCTCGGAGGCCGGCGCCAACCTGCCGACCACCGGCGACGAGCTGAAGGCCGCCCTGGTTGAGCTGATGGCTTCCCCGAACATGTGCGACAAGTCCTGGATCACCAACCAGTACGACCGCTACGTGGGCGGCAACACCGCACTGGCAGCCCCGGACGACGCCGGCGTGATCCGCGTTGACGAGAAGACCGGCCTGGGCGTTGCCCTGGCCACCGACGCCAACGGCCGCTACACCTTCCTGGATCCGTACCACGGCGCGCAGCTGGCACTCTCCGAGGCCTACCGCAACGTGGCAACCTCCGGCGCCGTGCCGATGGCCGTCTCCGACTGCCTGAACTTCGGCTCCCCCGAGGATTCCGACGTCATGTGGCAGCTGGCTGAGTCCATTCGCGGCCTCTCCGACGCCTGCATGGAACTCGGCGTCCCGGTCACCGGCGGCAACGTGTCCCTGTACAACCAGACCGGCGACACCCCGATCCACCCGACCCCCGTGGTCGCGATGCTCGGCAAGCTGGACGACGTGGCCCGCCGCACCCCTTCGGGATGGCGCGCGGATGCCGACGGCCAGGCCATCTACCTGCTGGGCACCACGTTCGACGAGCTGGACGGTTCGGAATTCGCGAACATCCGCGGACACCTCGGCGGCCTGCCGCCGAAGGTCGACCTCGCAGCGGAGAAGACCCTGGGTGCGATCCTGATCAACGCCTCGCGCGATGGCATGATCGACTCCGCCCACGACATCTCCGAGGGCGGCATCGGTGCGGCACTGGCCGAAATGGCACTGCGCTACAACGTCGGCGCCCGCGTGGCCCTGGACGACCTGTGCGCACGTGACGGCGTCGACGCCTTCACCGCGATGTTCTCCGAGTCGCAGGCCCGCGCCATCGTCGCGGTTCCGCGCTCCGAAGAGGTTCGCTTCAACGACATGGCCACCGCACGCAACTTCCCCGTGGTCCGCCTCGGTGTCGTTGACGCCTCGGCCACCTCGCTGGAAATCCAGGGTCAGTTCGACCTGGACCTCGCCGAGCTGCGCGAAGCGCACGAGGCAACCCTGCCGAAGTACTTCGGCTAAGTCAGTCTGACGAAGCGGGCCCCGGAAGGATTTTTCCTTCCGGGGCCCGCTTTCGTTAACGTGCAGATGGCCGTGCGAAACCGGTTCAGCGGACGTCGGAGACGCCCGTGTAGGTGGCGTAGCTGGCGTCCCCGGTCCGCTCATAGGTCAGCAGGGCCAGCCCGCCCGGGGTGGTGGTGCTGCCCGTCAGCCGCAGCCCGGCGGCGGATCCGCCCTCCGGGAAGAGCCGGCGGCCATGGCCCAACACGACGGGCGCGACCACGAGCCGCATTTCGTCGATCAGCCCGGCGGCCAGCAACGAGCCGGCGAGCCTGGCGCTTCCGTGGATCTGGAGTTCCCGGCCGGGCATCGCCTTGAGTTCCGCGACCTGCGCGGCAACGTCCCCGGAGAGGATGGTGGTCGGATTCCAGCTGCCCGCCTCCAGCGTGTGCGAGGCGACGTACTTCGGAAGGCTGTTCATCAGCACGGTGAAGGGATCCTCGGCATCGGTGATCTGCGGCCAGTCGCGCGCGAAGGCCTCGTAGGTGCGGCGGCCGAGCAGCAGCCCGTCGGCCTGCCCCAGCCACTGCGCGGCCTGGTCGATGAACGCCTCGTCCATGTGCGGGACCAGCCACCCGCCCTGGGTGAAGCCGTCGCTGGTGTCCTCCTCCGGGGATCCCGGGCCCTGCGATACGCCGTCAAGGCTCACGAACTCCGTCAATGTCAGCTTCATGGGTGTCTGCTCTTCCTCGTGGGGTTGCCGCGTCCTGCGGCAAAGCTACCCGACCCCGGAACCATGCTCAAGGGGATCCCGGGACGGCCCGCGGGAGGGAAGCTCCGGAAGAGTAAACTCGGTAGAACGCGTTAGGCGAAAGTCCTGCCACCTGCCTCTATGAACGGGCCAGCTCGCGTGCGGCCGCCACGTAGCGCTTGGTGGCGAACCGTTGGGCGGCTTCCGCGACCGGGGAGAGCAGCCGGTAGAACCGGTTGGCGTGCT
This sequence comes from uncultured Actinomycetota bacterium, assembly GCA_963818105.1. Lineage (GTDB taxonomy): Bacteria > Actinomycetota > Actinomycetes > Actinomycetales > Micrococcaceae > Paeniglutamicibacter. The sequence continues at coordinate 135,138 of CAWFRB010000033.1, forward strand.
TGGAGGCGGCCTTGATTTCCAGGTACACGGATCCGTCCTCGTCCAGCACCGCGGCAAAGGACTCCTCCCCCGTTTCGGGGTGCCCGGCCAGCGTTCCGTAGGCAAAGCCGGACCGGGTGGCCTCGTCGATCAGCCGAACCACGCGGCAGGGCGCGGTGATGCGCGCCGGACCCAACCCGAAGCCCAGCTCGACGCGGCTCCCGAGCTGGACGCGCGGGGTGTCGGGACGCGTGCGCAGGCCCGAGCGCCCCTGCAGTTGCCAGGTCAGGATGCCCTCGGCCAGCGCGTCGAAGGCGGCCTGGCCCTCCCCCACCCGTTCGCGCAGGTGCAGGTGGCTGTAGCCCTCGGGAACCTCGTCGCGCTCGGTCATGCCGGCCTCGGGATAGCTCAGGTCGCTCAGCACGCCCAGCCTGAACAGGCGGCGCCGGGCGGCAAGCTCGGCGGGGCCCTTCTTGGCCAGGGTGAATCCGGCGAGCCCCAGGGCAGCCTTGCCGCCCAGCCGGCTGGGCAGCGGAACGGGGCCGATCGCGGCGCGTTCGAGCCCCAGCATCCTGCGGTGGCTTTCCGGCAGGGTGTCGACCACCGCGGCAAAAAGCAGTTTGTAGCCGGGCAGGATCACCGGGTCCAGCGGCGGGTTTTTCAGGAACGAGACGACCTCGGCCACCCGGGGTCCGCCGGCAAGTTCGCCGCGCGCCTCGTACCCGGCGATGGCCGCCTTGAGTTCGGCCTCGCTCCGCGGAGGGTTCTTCACGCCCATGAGTTCGCCGGCGATCGCCCACTCGCGCACGTACGCATCGGCGCCCTGCGGGACCGGCCCGGAAAACGCCTCGTGGCTGCGCAGGAAGGCGTCGGCGAAGGCGATGTGGACCCAGGCGGCAAGGTCGGCGTCGTTGGCCGAATAGGCCTTCTCCTCGCCCGCACCGGTGGTGTACCTGCCGGCCACCGGGACGTGGCGCCGCTGCACCCACCGGCAGGCGGCCCGGGCGGCCTGGGTGTCGCCGTAGGTGAGCGTGAAGATCCAGCGGATGGTGCCGGCCAGCCTGGCCAGCGGATCGCTTTGGTAGTTCGAGTGTTCGGCCACTCCGGCCAGCGCCCCGGGGTGCAGCGCCTGGGTCAGCAGGGCGCGGATGCCCGCGGCCATGGGGCTCATGCCGCCGTGGACCACCCAGACCGCCGAATCATGGGCAAAGTAGCCCGCGTCGTCCCCGCGGTCGAGCTCGCGCTCCCAGGCGGGATCGTAGGTTTCCTGCGCGGAAAAGGTCTGGTGCAGCCTGTGTCGGAGTGGCTCGAACATGCCGGCTGCTAGCCGATCTGCAATTCGCCCATGTCGCCCCAGGAGTCGCCCTCGACCTTGCGGGAGACGATCTTCGGGGTGGACACGAGTGCGGGGCGCATGGCTTCCAGCCCGGCCTTGAAGTGGTCGGAGTTCACGTGGGTTCCGGCGGCCTCGTCGTCCAGGAACGCCTCGACGAGGACGAACTCGCTGGGGTCCTCGACGCTGCGGGACCAGTCGAACCAGAGGTTTCCGGCCTCGGCGCGGGTGGCCTGGGTGAACGGGGTGGTCAGCTCGATGAACCGCTCGGTGTATTCGGGCTTGGTCTTGAATTTCACGACGATGAAGTACATGTCTTCCACCCTACCCACACGGCGTATTACCCGCGCTCGATCAGGCCTTTCCAGTTAAGAACCTCACGTTCGCTGCGCGGCAGCGAGGCGACCACCAGGTCGTAGGAGTCCTCGATCAAGTCGCGCATCATCTCCGCGTCCAGTCCCGGGGTGATGGTGTTCCAGTGCTTTTTGTTCATGTGGTAACCCGGGGTGATCTGCGGGTTTGCTGCGCGCAACTGCTCGGCCAACGCCGGATCGCACTTGAGGTTCAACGACACGACGCCCGAGCGAAGCATGAGCAGCCCAAACATCTTGGCCTTGGAACGGTCCCTGCCCGCGACCTTGTAGACCGCCGCTTCCTCGCCGAAGGGGAAGTCCTCGTAGGCGCCCGGCATGTCCAGGCAAAGGGTGCGCCACAGTTCGTATTCCACGTTTCCATCCTAGCCACGCGATCGGGCGCCGGGCGCCGAAACCGGCCGAACGCGTTAAACCAACAACCGGCATGAGCCTCGAGGGGGTGAGGCACATGCCGGTTGGGTGGAAGTCCGCGGCCGGACTTTTATGGGGGTGCCGGCCGCGGACGGGCTTTGTTGGC
>CAWFRB010000034.1:0-40078 GCA_963818105.1 uncultured Actinomycetota bacterium
TTTGGGTGTATTTCATGTGAGCACATTATTGCAAATAAGAATCATTCGCAATAATGTGAACCGGTTCGACCCGGAACGATCTGTTCACTGCCGGGTGTGCAATGACATACTGCGTCAGGGGGCGATTGCCGGTTGCTTTTGAGTGGGAAAATCGATGCGCATGACGACCCGCCGCGGGGTGGGGTGGCTGACTTCGGTGAACCCGGCATCGACGAAGACGTTGCGGCTGCCGACAAACATTTCGCCCCAGACCGCCTTCTTTCCCGGAGGCAGGACCATGGGGTAGCCCTCCAACGCGCGGGCGCCGCGTTCCCTGGCGAAATCCACGGCGGCCGTCGCCAAGGCGCGCGAAACGCCTTGGCGACGATACCCGGTGCGCGTGACAAAGCAGACCAGCGCCCAGATGCCTGGATCCTCGCGGTCCTCGTCGCGGCCGCTCCACGGGATCCGCGAACCCAGCAAGCGCGGATAGGCGGTGCGCGGTTCGACGGCGCACCAACCCACCGCCTCGTCGCCCAGATAGGCAATGAGTCCGCTGGTTTTCGAGGCGCTCGGGTTTCCGCATGCAGTTTGGGATTGCAGGCGATCCTCGCGCACCTCGTCCGCTCAGCTCGCCGAAGCTGCGGCCGGGATTCTGGAACCACTGGCACTGGCAGGTGCGAGGGGTCGCCCCGCGTCCCGAAGACCTTTTGGATGTCGTCCCAGCTGGCTTCGTTGGCCGGGACGACCCGCGGGACAACCGCCGGGTCGGCCGCGGATGCAACATCGCCCGTGGTTTCCTCGACCTGCTTCATGAAGCCCCTCCGTTCGCCGGGCAGCCCCGTTCCGTGCCGCCCTGTGTGGAAACGAGACTGCCAGCGCCGACCGCGACGGTCAAGGACCCGGCCCGCAATCGATGCCGTGGCAGGCACTCCGGCTTGGGGCATCGGCACCTAGCTGAGGTCCAGTTCCAGGCACGCGGTGCTGATCTCCGGGACGATGATGAGTGCGTGCCGCTCCAGCACCTCGGTCGGGTGGGTGCCCTCGACGCAGATGGCGATCATGCCGGCTGCCGCAACGGCGCCGAGCCCCGGGACCGAGTCCTCGAACGCGGCAACCCGCGACGGGTCGTCCAGGCCGAGGGCGGCGGCCGCGCGCTGGAAACCCTCCGGGTGCGGCTTGCCGTTGACGACGTCCTCGTCCGTGACCACGATGCCGAACAGGTCCAGCAGGCCCGCGCGTTCCAGCGCCGGGATCACCTGCAGGCGGCTGGCGCCGGTGACGACGCCCAGCTTCAGGCCCGCCGCATGCAGTGCGTGGACCAGTTCCCGGGTGGCCGGGCGGATCAGGCTTTCGCGCTCGATGCGGGCGGCATATTCGGAGTCGATCAGCGGCAGGTACTTGTCCACCGGTCCGGCATCGGCCGGCGCCAGGGCCAGGATGTCGGTCATGATCTCGCGGTCGCTGCGGCCGGCCAGGGTCTCCTGGTACTGCCGCGCGGTGAGGGTCACCGAGCAGTGGGTGGCGGCCAAATCGATGAACAGGTCCCGCAGGACGCCCTCGTCGTCGGAGAGGGTGCCGTTGAAATCGAAGAGCACGCCGTCAAGGTCCGTGAGTGTCAAGGTGGCGTTGGCGGAGGTGGCGCGCATGGTGCGTTTCCAATCTTGTAGGGTGTAGTGAAGTCGCTCAACGGTCTAGACCCATGGGCGATCGAGAGACCAAACTAGCGAGCCGACATGTCCCCGACCGCCTCTTTGGGTGGACCGCAGCTTGGCTGCGGGTGAACGGAACATGAACCCGGTCCGGCAATTGAAAGCGAGCCGAAAATCAATACCGAGGAATTGCTTGAACAGGCCCAGGGGTTTGTCCTTGATCCGGAGCTGCCGGCCCACCAGTCGATCAGCAATTGGCTGGCCGGCATCATCGCCGAAGGCCTGCTTCCGGCGGGCAGCAAGCTGCCGGCCGAACGGCAATTTGCCCAGAGCCATGGGCGTCAGCCGCATGACCCTGCGCCAGGCCCTGGACACCCTGGTCCAGGAGGGGCGGATCGTGCGCGCGGTGGGCAGCCGCGGAGGTTCCTTCGTGGCGGAGCCGCGGGTTCCCGTGGACATCTCCAACCTGATGGGACTCAGTGCCCAGCTGCTCAAAAGCGTGCATAGCGCCTCGTCAAGCGTGCTTTCAGCGGAGACGATTCCCGCCGACAGGGCGGTGGCCGAGGCCCTGCAAATGCCCGTGGGCGACCCGGTGCACCGGATCCACAGGATCCGCTTTGCCGCCTCGACACCCGTGGTGCTGGAAGAGTCGTTCTTCCCCGCCGAGCTGTTTCCGGGGCTGCCGGAGCGCGACCTGACGGGCTCGATCTATGCGGTGATGGGCGAGCGCTACGGCCTGGCGCCGTTCTCCTCCGTGGAGGAGCTGAACCCGGCGGTGGCCGGCGAGGAGAATGCGGGCCACCTGGAAATCGGGCCCGCGACGGCGGTGCTTGGCATCAAGCGCACCGGGCTGGCCCGCGACGGGCGCCCGGTCGAGTATTCCGAGGACCTGGTCCGGACCGACCGGCTGAAGATCGTGGTGTCGGGGCGCGTGGGCGGGTAGTGCGACCGGGCGGGATGTGATCTGTTCGGTCTAGACCATTGTTCATCTGTGAGACACCTTGGCGTCGCTGCCCGTCAAGGTGTCGTCGTTAGGTTGGTGTTTGAAAGCAGGCCTTCCCCGGGCCTACTCACTCACACGGAGAGCATCCCGCCATGAATCCTTCATTCGTTCCGGCAGCAATACGTTCGACGAAAACCACCCGACGCACCCTGCTCCGCGGAGTCGCAGGACTCGCACTGCTGGCCACCGTCGGCGGCTCGCTCGCCGGCTGCAGCCAGGCACCGACCGCGGCGGCAAACATCGGCACCACGACCAGCGAGATCGCGGCCCTGGCCAAGACCGAGGGCACCGTCCAGCTGATCGCGGTGCCGGCCGACTGGGCCAACTACGGCGGCCAGTTCGCCGCCTTCAAGGCAAAGTACGGCGTGGACACCCCGGTGGCCACCCCGGATGCCTCGAGCGCCGACGAGATCACCGCGGTCAAGAACCTGCGCGGCCAGAAGACGCAGCCGGACGTGATCGACATCGGCTACTCCTTCACCAAGAAGGCCGGCGACGAGAAGCTGATCGCGCCGTACAAGCCCAGCAACTTCGACGCCATCCCGGCGGACCTGAAGGACCCCAACGGCATGTGGGTGGGCGCCTACTACGGCGTGGTCACAGGTGGGCACCAACACCTCGGTGGTCGAGGCCCCGAAGACCTGGGACGACCTGCTGGACCCGAAGTACAAGGGCAAGGTCGCCCTGCCGGGCGACCCGCGCAAGGGCGCCTCCTCCATCGCGGCGGTCTTCGCCGCGGCGCTGGCCCACGGCGGTTCCCTGGACAACATCCAGCCCGGCATCGACTTCTTCGAGAAGCTTGCCAAGTCCGGCAACCTGGTGAGCATCACCTCCCCGGTCTCCGCGCTGAGCACCGGCCAGGCCGCGGTGGTCCTTGACTGGAACTACAACTTCCTGGGCATGGAAGAGGAACTGGAGAAGTCCAGCGTCAAGCTGGAGACCAAGATGTTCGACGGACGGCGTGTTCGGCAACTACTACGCCCAGCCGGTGGTCGCCGACTCGCCGCACCCCAACAGCGCCCGCCTCTGGGTCGACTGGCTGACCAGCGACGAGGGCTCCGAACTCTTCGCCCGCGGCGGCGGCATCCCGGCACGCTACATCGAGCTGAAGAAGGCCGGCAAGCTCTCCGAGGAGGCGCTGTCCAAGCTGCCGGAGGCCGACGTGATCGAGAAGATCAAGTTCCCGACCATCGAGCAGGGTGAGACCGCCGGCAAGCTGATCGTCGACCAGTGGGGCCAGAAGGTCGCCGCGCAGTGACGATCGAGCTCGACAAGGCGGCCGACCGGCCCGAGGCGGTGCAGACACGGGCGCCGCATAAGACAATGCGTAATACATTGCGGAAGGCGTCCGGCACCGCCGTCGGCCGGGGCGTCCGGATCGCCGGATGGCTGGGCGCGCTGCCGCTGCTGGCGTTCCTCTCGGTGTTCCTGATCGCCCCCATCGCCACCAACATCTTCACCAGCTTCCGGGTGGACGGGCAGTTCTCCCTGGAGCCCATGGCGAAGCTGTTCGAGCCGCAGTACCGCGACGCGTTCATGCAGACCATCAACCTGTCGCTGCTGACGGCGGCGGTCGGCGGGGTGCTGGGATTCATCCTGGCGTGGGCGCTGGCCTCCGGCGACCAAGCCGGAATGGCTGCGGAACCTGGTGCTGTCCTTCTCCGCGGTGGCCTCGCAGATGGGCGGGGTGGCGCTGGCCTTCGCGTTCATCGCGACCCTCGGCGTGCAGGGCCTGGCGACCCGCATCATCCTGTCGCTGACCGGCTGGAACCTGAGCGAGAACATCCAGCTGGCATCGTTCCTCGGGCTGGCGCTGGTGTACCTGTACTTCCAGGTCCCGCTGATGGCCATCCTCATGCTGCCGGCCTTCGGCTCCCTGAAGAAGCAGTGGCCCGAGGCCGCCTACTCGCTGGGTGCCAGCCGCTTCCGCTACCTGATGGACGTGGCCCTGCCCATCATGTGGCCGCCGATCGTCGGCGCGCTGCTGCTGCTCTTCGCCAACTCGTTCAGCGCCTACGCCACCGCCTACGCGCTGGCCGGCGGCCGGGTGAACCTGGTGCCGATCCTGATCGGCTTCTTCATCTCCGGCGACGTCATGTCCGACGAAAGCTTCGCCGCCGCGCTGGTCACCGGGATGATCGTGATCGTGGTGGCGGCCATGGGCCTGCGGACCCTGCTGGAAAGAAGGACCAACAAATGGCTGCGCTAGAAACCGCACCCGAACACTCCGGATACCGCGCCACACAAGGCGCCGCGCACCAAGACCGCGCGCCGGCCGAAGCTGCAGGACACGGCGCGGACCGCCGTCTTCGCCGCGGCGCTGGTCATGTTCTTCATCCCGCTGGTGGCCTCGGCCGCGTTCGGCTTCACCCTGCCGGGCAAGGGCTTCACGCTCGAACCGCTGACCGACGCGCTGGCCGGCACCGACTTCGCCGCGCAACTGTTCACCACCCTGGAACTGGCGGTGCTCAGCACGCTGGGATCGCTGGTGCTGCTGGTGCCGACGCTGCTCTTCCTGCACTTGAAGGCCCCGAAGATGCTGCGGCTGACCGAATGGCTGTCCGTGGTTCCCTACGTGGTGCCGGCCATCGCGCTGGTGGGCGGGGCCAACCTGTTCTTCCGCAACGTGGCACCCAGCTTCCTGGTCAGCACCTATTCGCTGGTGCCCTTCTACATGGTGCTCACGCTGCCGCTGGTCTACCGGAGCCTGGACGCGGGAATCCGCGCCCTGGACGTGCAGACCCTGTTCGCCGCAAGCGCCAGCCTGGGCGCCAAGCCCCGGCAGACCCTGCTGCACGTGGTGCTGCCGAACATGCGCGCGGCCCTGCTGGGCTCCGCGCTGCTCTCCTGCGCCATGGTGCTGGGGGAGTACGCGCTGGCAAGCCTGCTGCTGCACTCGACCTTCCCGGTCTTCATGGTGCAGGTGGGCATGAACCAGCCGCGCGCCGCGGCCGCCCTGTCCTTCCTCACCATCCTGGCCACCTGGCTGTTGCTGGCGTCCCTGTCCGACAGTGACGGCGCGGCGCGGCACCAAGAAATCCACCACGAAAGGGGGATCCCGATGACCCGGGATTCTGCAGAAGTCTCACTGTCCGGCATCACCAAGGCCTTCGGCGGCCGCACGGTGCTGGACAACCTTGACCTCGACCTCGCCGGCGGCGAACTGCTGGCCCTGCTCGGCCCCTCGGGCTGCGGCAAGACCACGATCCTGCGCGTGCTGGCCGGGCTGGAAACCCCCGACGCCGGCACCGTGCGGATCGCCGGCAAGGACATGACCCGCACCCCGGTGCGCGAGCGCGGCATCGGGATCGTCTTCCAGGCCTACAGCCTCTTCCCGCACATGAGCGCGGTGGAAAACGTCGCCTACGGGCTGAAGATCGCCGGGACAAGCCTTTCCAAGCGCACCGCCCGGGCCAAGGAACTGCTGGAAACCGTGGGGCTGGGCGAACACGCCGCCAAGTTCCCCGCCCAGCTCTCCGGCGGCCAGCAGCAGCGCGTGGCGCTGGCCCGCGCGCTGGCGATCGAGCCGCGCGTGCTGCTGCTCGACGAGCCGCTTTCGGCCCTGGACGCCCAGGTGCGCGTGCACCTGCGGGAGGAAATCCGCCGGATCCAGACGCAGTCCGGAACCACCACGCTGCTGGTCACCCACGACCAGGAGGAGGCGCTCACGGTCGCGGACCGGGTGGGCGTGATGCTCAACGGGCGCATCGAACAGCTCGGCTCCCCGCAGGAGATCTACCAGCGCCCGCGCACCCCCTTCATCTCCGAGTTCGTGGGCGCCGTGAACCGGATCCCCGCGCTGCGCGAGGGCAACGAGGTCACTGGTGCTGGGCCGGCGGATGCCGATGTCCAACACGGCCCCGGACCTGCTCGCCGCCGCGGGCCTGGAGGCCCTGGTCCGGCCCGAGGACCTGAGCCTGCTGGCGCACGACCGCGGGGAGGGGATCGTCAGCTCGATGGTGCTGCGCGGCCCCACGACCAGCGTGGTCGTCGAACATGCCGGGTCCAGCCTGCGGGTGGACATGCCCTCCCACGAGGCCGCCGGGTTCACCCTGGCCCAGCGCGTCGAGGTCAACACCCGCCGCTCCTCGGTGCTCGTGGATGCGGAGCGTGCGGCATGAGCCCGACGACCGCAAGCCCGAAGACCGCACGCCCGAAAATCGCACTGGTGGGAATCGACGGCCTGCGCATCGACCTGGCGCGCGGCACCGGCAGGATGCCGACGCTTGACGCGGTGATCGAGCAGGGCGTGTTCAACGAGCTGGTCATGGAGGTGCCCACGCTCTCCGGGCCGGGCTGGTCCACGCCTGCTCACCGGCAGCACCCACGCCGAGCACGGGGTCAGGGACAACAAGTTCATCGGCCACACGCTGCTGCACCGCCCGGATTTCCTGAGCCGGGCCTACTTCGCCGACCAGTCGACCACCACCATGGCCGCCGCCGGCTGGCCGCCGCTGGTGGACCCGGCCGACGCCGGGCCGGTCCTCTGGGAGCGGCGCGAACAGCAGCGCTCCGGCCACCACCGGGTGATCTCCCGCGACGGGGAAACCTACGGCTACCAAAAGGTCGGACGCGCAGATCGCCGACCACGCGGTCGACGTCCTGGCCTCCAAGGGCCCGGATGTTTCCTTCATCTACTTCTGCGACGCCGACGACGAGGGCCACGTCTACGGGCCGCACACCCCGGAATACTCCGCGGCCATGGACCGGATCGAGGGCCACCTGGCGCGCATCAAGCAGGCCATCGCCCGCCGCGTCGAGGAACTGGGGGAGGACTGGTACCTGGTGCTGACCACCGACCACGGGCACGTTGACGCCGGCGGGCACGGGGCGACAGCGCCGTGGAACGGGCGTCGTTTGTGGCGGCAACCCGCTTCGGCGGCTCGCTGGAGCACTGGCCGGAGGAGCTCGCGCCCGCCGAGCTGACCCCGCTGCTGCTGGAGTGCCGCAAGGGCTGACCGCGCGCACGCACATCGAGCCAACCCGTGAATCCCCGGCCGGAACTTCCGCCCGGGGATTCGGTGTTCCAGCCGGGTCTCTGGCGTCGTCTTTAGCGGTGCGAGAAGCGCAGCCCCAGGCGCCGCTCGCTCAGGGCAAGCGAGAGCAGGATGCCGAGCGCGGCAAAGCCACAGGTCATCCACCAGGTGGAGGACCAGCCGCCGGTGGCCGTGGCCAGCCGGCCACGATCATGGGGCCGGTGAAGTTGCCGATGTTGAAGATCTGCTGCATCAGCCCCATGGCCGCCGGCGCCGATCCGCCCTCCGGGGCCAGGTCCACCGCCATGCGGGTCAGCGTGGTCGGCACCATCGCGCCGGTCAGCGAGAACAGCGCCACGCAGGCCACCTGCCAGGCCATGCCGTGGGGCACCGGCGACCAGTCGACCGCGAAGGTCAGCACGCTGGTGACGGCCATCAGCACGAAGGCCAGGTTGAGCAGCAGGCGTGCGGGTGCCCCGCGCTGCAGCAGGTTCCCGGTGGCCAGCGCGCCCACGGCGTTCATGCCGCCGACCAGCCCCGTGAGCACGCCGGGGCCCACCCCGGTGATCCCGCTTTGCGCGTAGACGGTGGGCAGGAACCCGACCACCGCCATCCACTGGATCGTGTAGCAGCCAAAGACGATGCCGGCGATCCACACCCGGGCCGATCGCGCGGTGATGCCGATGCGGGCCATCGCCGTGCGCGCCCCGCCGGTGCCCGCCTCGGGGTCGGCCGGGACAAAGCGCAGCACCAGCGGGATGGGCAGCAGGCTGACCGCGGCCATCATCCACCACAGCGACTGCCAGCTGGCGACCTGCAGCAGGAAGGCGCTGGCCAGCAGGCCCACCAGGGTGGCGGTTCCCTGGTACGCGCTCCAGCATCCCACCGCAAGGTTGACGCGCGGCGCCGGGGCGTGGGACCTGATCAAGCCGGGTCCCACCACGGTCGCCACGATGAAGCCGACGCCCTCGATGGCGCGGGAGGCCAGCAGCATGCCGGCCCCGGTGGACAGCGCGCCGAAGGCGGATCCGGCGCTGAGCAAAAGCAGCCCCAGAATCAGGGTCCGGCGCGGGCCGATGACCTCGGCCAGCAGGGAGACAGCCAGGCCGCCGACCATGCCGGCGAGCTGGACGATGCCCAGCAGCACCCCGGCCGTCAGCAGCGAAAAGCCCAGGCTTTCCTGGATGATCGGCAGTGCGGCGGGCAGCTTCCAGATGTGCAGTGCGGCGCTGATGCCCGCAATGACCACCACGATCCATGCGGCGTTGCCGCCCCGGGTTTTCTGGAGGCGTGCTTGGGTGGTGGTCACCGGTCGGTCCTTCGTTGGGCGGATCTTCGGATTTTCCACGGTCCGGGCCGTCAAGCCCAAGATGTGTCGCCGTTCTGCCCTTAGGTCTGGCCTTCGCCCGCGCTGCCTGGATGATTTGCCGCACGCCGGCCATGAACATCTCCCGGTGGTCGAGTGCGAGGATCTCGTCGCGGATGGAGGCGACCAGCGGATGGTGCGCCGGGTCGACGAGCAGCGGTCCGGCGAACCATTCGTGGGATTCCGGGTCGGAGGATTCCGCCAGGTCCCTGGCCAGTCCGGCCGCGCCGGCCAGCACGTAGGCGCCGAAGATCGCATACTGCTCGGCCAGGGCGCGGCCGCTGCAGGCCCGCCTCGGAGAAGCAGGCGAGCATGAGCTCGATGCTGTCGAGTTCACCCTGCCCGCTGGTGGTCAGCGACGTTGCCGTGACGGCGATGGCCGGGTACTCAAGGAAGGTGTCGAGGGTGGCGCCGGCGAATTCCGCCAGGCAATCTTCCCACTGCGACGTCGGGACGGTCCTTCGGGCATGGGCCATCTTGAAGAGCCTGTCCAGCAGCTCCTGCATGAGGCTTTCCTTGCTTTGGAAATGCCGATAGATCGCGGTGGGGTCGACCCCGACTTCCTTGCCGAGATCGCGGTAGGTCAGGGTCAGCGTGTGCGGGCGCGAAGCCAGGCGAAACGCGGCTTCGACAAAGACTTCGCGATCCAGCGGCGCCTTGGCGGACCTGCCGGTGGATGATTTGCCTGACACGCGGGCCTCCGTTCTACCCGCCGGGCGGGATCTGTGGTTTCTCCGATCATCCTACATTCGATGCTGACAACGTCTATGTCAACACCATTGACAGCGGCATTGACGGCACTTAGGGTCATAACTAACACTCTAAAGAGACGGGGGTCACATGTCGGGGGATTTTGTGATGCGGCGCCTTGGGCGCGGGAATTCCTCGCGGTCCCGCGGGGCCAACCGGCTTGCGGGCGGCACCGTCGCCAGCCGCATGGCCAATGCATCAAACCCCTGTTTGGGTTTCACGCCGAGGACTACCAACCACGGCCGGGTCCCGCGCATCCGGGATCGATGGCCAATTGTGTTCGCTTTGAAGACGTCGATCTGTTCCACCTGAGCAAGGAGCCTGAAAAATGAGAAACAAGTCCCTGAAGCTTGCGCTGGCGGCAAGTGCCGTCCTGACGCTTGCCGCCTGCTCGGCCTCCCCCGGCGGCGGTGCTGGCGGTGGCGAAGGAGCCGCAGCACCGAGCTATGAAGTTACCGCAAATACCCCTGCCCCGACCGGCGAGCTGGACAAGCTGACCTGGTCCACCTACGCCGAGCCGTTCTCGCTGGACTACGCCTACGCCTTCGACTACGCGGACAACCAGATCCTCTCCAACGTGTGTGAATCCCTGGTGCGGCTGAACGACGACATGTCGATTTCCCCGGGCTTGGCCACGAAGTACGAGAACCCGACGCCCAAGACCTGGGTTTACACCATCCGCGAGGGCGTGAAGTTCCACGACGGCACCACGCTCACCGCTGACGACGTGGTGGCATCCATGAACCGCCACCTGGACCCGAAGATCGGGTCCTTCTGGTTCTCGGTCTACCAGAATGTTGAAAGCATCAAGAAGACCGGCCCGAACGAGGTCACCGTCACCTCGAAGATCCCCGATGCGCTCTTCAACGAGTCGATGTCCGGTGCCGCCGGCGTCATCGGCAACGCCGCAACCATGGCGAAGCTCGGTGCCGAATACGGCAACTCCAAGGGCGGGGTCAACTGCACCGGACCGTTCGAACTCAAGAAGTGGCAGAGCGGCGAAAAGCTGTCCCTGACGCGCTTCGACGGACTACTGGGACAAGGACCTGAAGGCCAAGGCCAAGGAACTCGACTTCGTGGTCATGACCGACCCGGTGGCACGCGTCAACGCGATGAAGTCGGGCGAAGTCGACGGCGGATGGCTGGTTCCAACCAACGCCGTGAAGGAGCTGGACGCCTCGGGTGCCGGCAAGGTTCACTTCGGGATGAACACCGCAGTGCAGTCGCTGGTTGCCTCGAACCCTGAAGGCCCGTTGGGCAAGCCGGAGGTCCGCAAGGCGCTGCTGATGGCAATCGACCGCAATGGCCTGGTCCAGGCCGCGGCGTCCGGCTACGCCAAGCGAACCAACTCGCTGACCACCGAATCGGTGTGGAACCATGCGGATCCGGCCACCAAGGAAGCGGCATTCAAGGACCTCGAGGATTACCCCTATGACGTCGAGGCGGCGGCCAAGATCATCAAGGAGCAGGGCGTCGAAGGCCAGGAAATCACCATCACCACCGCGCCGATCAGCAATGACTTCGCCGTGATTTCCCAGGCGACCGCGGCCGCGGCAGAGTCGATCGGCCTCAAGGCCAAGATCAACACCGTGACCCCCAACGCCTACACCGCGCTCTTCTCCGACCCGGAAGCGCGCAAGGGAACCGACCTGTACTTCACCAGCTGGTACCTTTCCGTGGCCGACCCGCAGGAGATGTTCTCCATCCTGCGCACCGACGACTTCTCCAACTACGGCAAGTGGTCGAACCCGGAATTCGACAAGTCCGTCACCGATGCCGTGCAAACGATGGACCAGGACGAGCGCTTCACCAAGTCCCTCGTGGCGCAGAAGATCACCAATGCGGAGATCCCGTGGCTGCCGCTCTACGAGAGCCCGAACCTGCTGTGGATGAACAACAAGATCACCGGCGCCTCGCCGTCGATCAACTTCATGTACTACCCATGGGCGGCAAAGATCGGCGCGAAATAACCTTCGCTGCGCTGGCCGACTAAAGCCAATTAGCACCCAAATCGAGTTCCCGTCCGGATCCTTCCGGGCGGGAACTCGGCGTGTCGTGTGTGGCCGACAGCCGAATTCCCAGAACCCGACGCACCACTGCCTCCGGGCTGCGGCCCTGTCTCCGGATTCCGTCGGCAACGCGCAGGAACGCCACCGGGCCTCAGACCGAACCGCTGGCGGATTCCGAGCCAACCGCCACGGTGGGCGCAAGCCAGAGAAGACGTAACTGTGAAGCGTTAGTTTGTATAGATGGAATAACGATCCTTAAGCAAACCTTCAGATAACCTTGTGTCCACCTTAGGCTTCGAAACATGAAGAATCGCTTTGTCACTATCGGCGTCGCAGCACGTGAAAGTGGGGTTTCCGAGTGGCGCTTGCGTTCTTGGGAGGAATCGGGTCTCCTTAGCACAGTCCGCAGCGCCGGCGGATATAGACTCTTCAACGACGAGACCATCGAGCGGGCACGGAAGCTGGCATCGGAGCTCGAAGGAACCGAACGCCTGGGCCGTTTGGGCATGGCGCATGCGGCCTCGGTCGGCATCGACCCCATTGCCACGGCGCCCGCTGTCGACAGCGCCGATACCAGGTTGGCGAAACAGTTCGAGCTGCTGCGTTCCATCACGCATCACCTGCAGTCGAGCGACGATACCCAACGTTCCGTTGAGTTCGTCCTTGCCCAAGTGGCAAGCTTTCTTGGGGCCGACGCGGCGGCGATCGCACTGGCGGACCTGGTGCGCCAGAAAATCGAGGTCTATTGCACCATCGGGCTCTCGGATAAATTCATGCAGGCACTTGGCCCGTGGAAACTCGGACAGGGGTTCGGGGGACAGGTTTATGCACTGCGGCAGTCGCTCTCCGTCCCCGACCTGCTGCCTGTAGCCCGCCACGGACGCGACATGATCACCGCCGAGGGCCTGCGTGCCTACGCCTGTGTTCCGCTGCTTCGAGGGTTGCGGAGGGTCGGGCTCCTGGAAATGTACAAACGCTCGCTCGACCCTTTCGAGGTCGAGGACGTTGCCTTTCTTGAGATGGTTTCAGCAATCGTCACTCCGTACATCGAGTCCGGCCAGCTGGAGAAGAAGGTCCGTGACCTCAGACAGGAACGTGCCAGTCACTTCCGGACACTGGTGTGACAGTTCTCGGGGACGCTCGCCCGCCAGCGGGAGCAGCATGTTGCTGACTTGCAGGCCTTTGCGGCGCGATTTGGCGAGCAAGGTTCAGACGGCAGGAGAACGACATCGCTGCGGGACTGCGGAATTGACGCAACGCGCAGAACGCTTGCAACTCAGACGAGTTCGATTTCCTTGAACTTGTCAGGACCGGCATAGTTGACAGATTCTCGCAGGATCACGCCCTGCAGTGTTCCCTGGAACTTAGCAACTGGCCCTCCACGCTGACTACGTCCTTGGCTTCGAGGTTGTACCTGTTGCTCGTGCGTCTGACAGAAGAGGTTGCCGCAGTCGCCGAGGGACACATGACCGTCAAGCTAGAATCACTGCCGACAGGATTTGGGTTGGCTTGGAGTACGGCAACGGCCGCCACCAACCGAATGATCCATACACACCGAGCGACGAGGCGGCTGGGATCATAGAGGATCTCGGCGCCAGCATCGGGACTGCTCGGTCGCCGCAGTCCTCGAGCGTGGAGCGTATCGATTCCCCGGAATCGAGGAGATGAACGGGGCGACCTGCTCACACGGCGGGAGCGCGAAACCATCGAAGCGATGCGGGAGGGGATGAGCAACAGGGAGATCGCAGCCAACCTCAGGATTTCTTCCAAGACGCTGCAAAACCACATCACGGCCATTTACCGAAAGCTCCAAGTATCCAATCGAGGCGAAGCCATTGCCTACTTCGAGGACTCCGCGAACTGAAACTTCGAGAGGAGTCCGACGCTGTATGAGACGGGGATCGCCCATCCACATTTCACTCGTCCATGGCTAGCGTTGGCAGAAGCCGATCGAATGTCGATCGGCACGCATGCCCAGGCACCGGCGGACGGCGGAAAGGACGTACCGACCGGGTGGTTGAATGTCGAAGCATTCGTCAAACCAAGAAGGCGGCAGAGCAGGGACGGACCAATCGGACGGGTCTGTTTCACGTGCACCGCAAACAAGAGAGCCAAGTTTCTACAACTTTGGAGGATGCCCTTCGAATTCATTCCCAATCCCTGTCTTACTGGACGCCACCAACCCGGCGTTTGCGGAGACGGACGAGATCTCAGCATAAGCGGTTGTCTCAGGGACATCCGTTGCCGAAATATGGCAAAGCTAACCGGATGCCCTATTGCAACGACCTCAACTATGGCGTGTGGGTAGAATAGACGTGGGCAAAGCGGTAGAACGAAACTCCATAGGACTGAGGTGTTTGTTCAGTAGCCACAGAGACTTTGACCGAAGGACACGAACGAGTAGGGGATGACATCGAAGACCGGACATGATATGACTGCTTCGTGCCGACAGCACCCTGTCGATTGGTGGAACGCGGTCACAAGAGCGCCTATGGAACCTCGCTGGACACAAAAAGGGCGGACAGATTGCTTCCACCCTTGGCTATGATCGAGATAGGGGTGTTGCTTGAATGCGAGTGCATTCATCTGGCAGGAGAAGGGTGCCGGGGCCCCGGAAATGAGAGAGGGGTGTTATTTTCCACCGATCTGTGCAGCCCATGGGTAGTACAGGAAATTGACCGATGGCGAAGCCCCGGTAATCCGGTTGTTCATCCACAAGAGGTTTGGAGTTTCGTAGAGAGGCAGCCACGGGATCTCCTCGTTGAGGATCTTCTGGGCTCCGATCGCCTCTGCGCGCGCTGCTTCGGATCCTGGATTCCAATGGCTTTGGTCACGATCTTGTCGAATTCGGGATTGCTCCAGGAGCCGTAGTTGCTGAACTCACCAGTGCGCAGAACCGACATCACTTCGAGGGGATCGGGAGTGGAAAGGTACCAAATGTTGAAGAACAAGTCGGTTCCCTTGCGAGCCTCCGGATCGGAGAACAAGGAGGTGTAGGAATCGGGGGTCATCGTGTTGATTTTGGCTTTGAGCCCGATGGACTCGGCGGCAGCTGCGATGGCCTGGGCAACGACATTGTGGGCGTTGCCCATCGGAGTGGTGGTGATCGTGATTTCTTGACCGAGAACGCCGGAGTCCTTGATGGTCTGGGTAGCAGCAGCGACGTCGTAGGGATAGTCTTCAAGATGCCCGAACGCCGATTCGAGAATCTTGGGGTCATCCGAAGGCCAGACTGAATGTGGCGTCAAGGAGTTGGTACGTTCGCCAAACCCCCTTCTGCAGCCTGGACCAAGGCATTCCGGTCAATGGCCTGGAGCAAGGCTTTGCGAACTTCAGGCTTGCCAAAGGTCTGTCAGGATTCGTCGCAACCAGCGAGTTGACGACGGTGTTCTTACCGAAGTAGATCTGGCCGGCGCCTGAAGCATTGAATTCGGAGACGGCGTTGCTGGGAATCAGCCAGCCGCCATCGACTTCCCCTGATTTGAAGGCGTTCATGCGTGCGCTGGGATCGGGCATGAAAATGAAATCTACTTCTTTGGACTTGGCCTTCAGCTCATTGTCCCAGTAGCCATCAAAGCGCTTGAGCGTGAGCCGTTCACCGCTCTTCCACGAGTCAAGCTCAAATGGCCCGGTGCAGTTGACCCCTTTGGTCGAATTGCCGTAGTCCGGCCCGGACTTGCGCAGAGTTGCTGCGGATTCGACGACGCCAGGTGCGCCGGACAAAGCGAGATTTCACTTGTGAGTCAGGAGTCTTCGTCGTAACGGTGACTTCGTTTCTTTGGTCTTCTTGATCGAAGCAACGTTGGCGAACGAAGCCGCCCAGTACGAACCGACGGATGAGTCCATGTGGCGACTTAGCGAAGCAACAACGTCGTCGGCGGTGAGTGTCGTACCGTCGTGGAACTTTACGCCGTCACGGATCGTGTAGACCCAGGTAGTGGGAGTCTTGTTCTCAAAGGAGGTGCGAATCCGGGCGAGATCGTCAGATCAGAGTTGAGCCGCAACAGGGATTCGCAAATGTTCGAAAGAACTTGATTGTCTCCGTAATCGAACGCATATGCATAATCCAATGTTGATGGTTCAGCATATGTCGACCACGTGAATTTATCGAGTTCTTTTGACGCTTTTGGAGTGGTCACAGTCAATTCAAAAGCTGGCTTTACGGGAGAGGTTCCTGCGGTGCCAGGTTCGGCGCCGGAGCAGGCCGAGAGAGCGAAAATCCCCAAGGCCATGAACAGTGTTCCAGATAATGCTTTTTTCACCATAAGATTCTCCAGAAGTTAGGGCAGTTCGATTGTCAAATAAAACAATTGCTGTTGAAAATACCTAGATCGAGCTAAATTTCTTGGCGCGTGAGAGATGGAAAAACTGCATGCAAAGACCGCTGGTTGAACAGCGGGGCATGAAAGCGGCGGACAAATCCGCCGACCGTAGCAAGTCGGGTGGACACTGCCCTGAGGGTCTGTTGCTGCCTCCGGCCGCCAACGTCCGGAGGCAGCAACAGGCTTTGAATGGAAAGTCGTGGGGCTAGCTGCTGAGACCCCGGTACTGTCCCTTGAAGAACAGCAGAGGCGCCTTTGCGTGCCATTCCTCCTGGCTCATTTCATTGACGCGGCCCACCACAATGTAGTGATCTCCGGCGACGTGCTCAGAGACGATGTCGCAATCAAGCCACATGAGCGAGTCTCGATCACGGGGTTGTTCTTGCGAGTTGGACGCCAGGAAATGCCAGCCGACTTGTCGGTGCCTTTGCGGGCAAACTGGTTGGAAATCTCTTGCTGCGAATCTGCGAGCACGTTCACGGCAAACTTGCCGGATTCACGGATTTGGGATACGTGGTTGACGTGAGCATTACGCTAAAAGAAATGAGAGGTGGTTCAACCGACACGCTGTAGAACGACTGGCAAGTGAAACCAACGGGCTCATCACCATTAGTGCCGCTGATGATGGTGATTCCGGAGGCATAGTTGCTGAGAGTGCTGCGGAAGAGCTTCTGGTCACGGCGCTACCGAGCTGGACGCCTTCGAGTGCATGCATGGTTGTCATTTCACTAGTCCTTCAATGTTTTCGATGTCTTCGATGGACAAAGAATTTCTATTCATTGTCGTGGCAAATGCCCTACATGGGCGAGGCGAGTGAAGTTTCCGGAATATTCATCGACAATTTCCTGCACACGGGATTCGAGTCGATCCATCTGAGATGTCACGAAGTAGAAGCCGCGTCCTGGGACGATTGCTCCGAGTTCGGCAAATACGGGAAGGAAGGTAAACGTCCGCAATAGAATGCGTCAGATCGGCCCCGGTCATAACTGGAATAGCAACGACTCCAGAAAGACCGTTGGCGGGGTATCGATCCAGGAATGCCTTCAGCAGGCCGGTGTAGGTCGCTTTGTAGTGGGCGAAGCAAAGATGGCGACATCGCTAGCTGCGACCTTGGCGTTCAGCGAAGCGAGATTTCATTGGGCCACCGGAAGATTTCTTCGGCGTAGTCAGCGAGATCGATGACTTCAACTTGGTGCTCAACGGAATCGAAGAGCTTCTCAGCGAATGTTTGCGCGACCTTGAGCGTGCGTGATTGTGGTTTTGGATTGCCAACAACAATGGAAATTTTGAGCATATTTTCTCACTATCTCTGGCGGAGGAAGTGAGACGGAAAGATACGAATGCGAAGATTGGCGGAATACCGGAACCAGGCGCGTGTATCTCTGCGCGTCTCCTGATATCACCGAGATTTTGTGACCCGATGTTCTCGCAATGGCTTACATTGCGAGTAGATGCGACATTTAAAGGCAATTGAACTGCGAGTCACATCGAGTGAAAAGAACTCTAAGGGATAAATAGTTACGGGTCAAGCATCCAGTGAGGAACATAGAAAATGTAATTGGACAGCGCTGAGGCGGCTCGGGAATGGCGCAGGGAAACAGCGGTAGCGTTAGAGCGCAATGGCGCGCTTAGAGGAATTGAGAGCTGCTGGTTGGCGACGCAGATTTGCAGACGATGCGTGAACGACTTGACCGTTAGAAGTGCTATGATAGATTTTACGGACAGCTGGTGATTCGCGCCACATGTCACGCATGTCGAGGCAGATTCGAGCTGGACGCGCAACGTAAGCCATTGCGAATTAACCGTTGCACAAGAATTCGGTGGTTCAAGGAAAGATGTCTGTAGCGCCAACTCTCTGTGTTGCCCTAGGTTTAACTGAGTGTCCTCATACATCGAGATTATGTATGAGCATCTGTAACGGAACACGAGTACGGGGTCAGAACTAACTTCTGCGTACGGCTTTTGATGCGGTTTCGACTTGCGGAGCCATCGAGCAACACGAAACGTGCGTTGCGTAGAAAGCCATGTCAAATCACCATTTGAGATGTACATTTGGCTATCTGCGAGCATTCACGCCCGCACTTTGTGCGGACGTGCAAACAAGGGGTGGGCCCAGAGTATCTGTGATTCGCAATTGACCTATGAGTCTACACATCCGAAAGAAGAGTAATGAACAAGAAGATTGAAGTAGGAGTTTTCCTTCCAGTTGGCAAGAACGGCTGGATCCATTCCATGAACACGCCGTACACGCCGGGAACGTTTGAGACACGTTCTCGAAGTAACGAAAAAGGCAGAGGCTTGGGGTTACGATTTCGTGCTCAGCGCGGCAATTTGGCGAGGGCTGCAAGGGGCCGTCGGAACACTGGATGAGTGTCCTTGGAATCGGTGACCACCTCGGCCGCGCTGCTTGCAGGCCACGGAGGCGGATCAAGGTCATGACGACTGCGCATATGACGGTGTACCCGCCGGCGACCATCGCAAAAATGATTACGACTCTGGACCAGATTGGACCGGGCCGGGTTGGACTCAATCTTGTGACGGGAGCTAGCTACCTCGATCTAGAGCCACATCGGCTTGTGGAAAGAAGAACTTTAGCCACGGCGATCGCTACCGATTGGGAGATGAGTGGATTTCCTTAGTGAAGCGACTATGGACCGAAGCGGTAGTAACACACAAGGGCGAGTTCTTTGAGACGAAGGAAGGGACTATGGGCCCGAAGCCGTCTGTATGCCCCACGCTTGGTCAACGCAGGGTCTTCGACTCAGGGGTTTGAAGTTTGCGGCAGAAAACTGCGATATCGCTTTCGTGTGGCAAGCGACGAGCCCGAGCGTACATCGCAGTCTGCGAAGCGGAGCCGAAGATCCATGCGCGCAAGGAGCTGAACAAGCCGGATGCTGAGGACCTTTGGTCTCTTATGCAGCTTGTATCCTGCGGAGACCGATGAAGAAGCTCAGGCGCTGCTCGAGCACTTCAACGCGGGCGTGGACTCGATCTGCCGTGGACGATGTCAGGGCCGGATACCAGCATGAACAAGAGCAACAAGGACGTTAGCGAAACGTCTCGAAGGTAGTTAGCGACGACGAAGTCAGACGCAGTTCCGGATTCGGCAATGATAGGGCTCATATGAGATCGCTGGCGCGACGCATCGGCACACACGGTGCTTGAAGCGGAACTGGACGGCGTGCTGATCATAGTTCCGGATTACATCAAGGACCTGGATGCCGTTTCGCAGAAGCTGTTCCCACTCCTTGGAAGCAATTTGGCGTGATCTATGCAATGTGGGAACCGAAGTTCGCGGTAGCGGCGCGCTAGCAATGAACTTGGAAGGAGCTGGGAACGAAATGACAACAGAGCATTGCAGAGTGCATTTGATGCAAGATAAGCACCGATAGCGGAAGTGACTGCGGGTAGGCAACACCATCTATATCGCAGGTCAGGTGGCAATGTCTGCCAAACGGTGACGCACACGCCCCGGGCGACCACATTCGGCAGGCGGAAAAGATCTTTGAGATCATGGCGGAGCTGCTCGCCGAGGAAGGCGCGCTCGCTGCAAAAGTAGTCAAGCTGACCACCTACTTCAGCATCCCGCTGAATCGCCAGAAGTCAGCGAGGAGCACTGGGACGTTAGGCGTCGCGCCTTCGGTGACCACAGGCCAACGAGCACGGGAGTGCAGGTTGCTGCCCTGTTTGACGATGACTATGTCATCGAGATTGATGGCATCGCTGTTATCGAGTGAGTAACGGATAACGAATCGGCCCGGAGTCGTCCACGTGGCTCTCCGGGTCGATTCGTCGTGCTCCGAAACACCTAGTCGAGCCGCAGATATTGAGTTATCGCGATCTATTGACCGTCGACAA
The DNA here is from genome assembly GCA_963818105.1 of uncultured Actinomycetota bacterium. Classification (GTDB taxonomy): domain Bacteria; phylum Actinomycetota; class Actinomycetes; order Actinomycetales; family Micrococcaceae; genus Paeniglutamicibacter. The sequence goes on from CAWFRB010000034.1 coordinate 19,916, forward strand.
AAACCTGATAGATTCTCATGTGTAGCCGTAGCCTCGCTTGCATCTGCGTATCGACGACGGGGTTTTGACGGCTATTTCAGGGCAGCGTAAGCCGTTGCTCTGCCGCCGAGCCACAAGACCTCGGTTGTGCCAAGAGACCTCAGTGATTGCACACATTCTGACATGTGTGACGGTGTTTCCGAATCGCCGAGTCTCTCATTTCCCTCTCACTGCATCGTAGTAAGAAATGAGAAAGCACAGCATGGATATTCTTGCAAACATCCGCCAGTCAAAAATGACCTGGTTTCAAAATCGGACGGTCGCATTGGCACTCGTCTTGGTGCTCGTTGACGGTTTCGACGTGGCGGTGATGGCCTTCGCGGCTCCTGCCTTGTCGGCGGAGTGGAGCATCGACCCGGTGACACTTGGATACCTGCTGAGTGCTGGCCTCATTGGCATGGCGGCAGGATCCATTTTCCTCACTCCGCTGGCCGATCGAATCGGCCGACGCCCACTCGCGCTGATGGGGATGGGCATCGTGACCATCGGAATGGTCGGGTCGTTGTTGAGCACCGATGTGCCTCAACTGATAGCGTTCCGCATCATTACCGGAATCGGTGTCGGCGGCATGACGGCCACCCTGAACGTATTGGTCGCGGAGTTCTCCTCGGAAAAGCGCAGGGGAACCGTGATGGGCATCTATGCCGCAGGCTTTGGCATCGGAGCAACATTGTGTGGCATCTTTGCGGGTCTCTTCATCCCGCGATTCGGCTGGCAGTCGATTTTTATTGTCGGTGCGGTGGTGTCTGCGCTGTTGCTGATCGCCTCGCTGAAGATGCTTCCGGAGTCACTAGACTTCCTGGTCAACAAGCGCCCGGCAAACGCCATGGAAAAGATCAATGCACTCCTCGGATCGATGGGCCAGGTGAAAATCGATGAGCTTCCGCCAGTCCCCTTGCAGCAAACGCGCCAGGGTGTCGTGAAGGAGGTCTTTGCCGGTTCCGCCGGGTTCCGAACGATCATGCTGTGGGTTGGTTACGGATTGCTGACCAGCGGTTACTACTTTGCCAACACGTGGACACCGAAGATCATGGCCACGGCTTCCGGCGACAAATCGCTGGGTGTGACGGTTGGAACCATCGTGAACTTCGGTGGCATCATCGGCTGCCTGGTCTTCGGCCTCGTCGCCGTTTTCATCCGAAGCCGAATCCTGCTGACCATCACCCTTTTCGCGGCTGCAATCAGCTTTGTGGTGTTCGCGCAAGTCATGCACCTGACGGCACCGGCAATTGGCGTGGCCTTCGTGTTGGGCCTGCTCACCACCGCCGGACTTGCCGGATTCTACGCACTTTCGCCAGAGCTTTACTCGCCCCAAGCTCGAGTCACGGGGACGGGCTGGATGATCGGCAGCGGACGACTGGTGTCGATCACCGCACCCATTCTGGTCGGATACCTGATTTCGGGCGGCTGGGCCGCGAAAAGCATTTTCCCGCTATTCGCCGGAGCATTGGTGCTGTCGGCCGTCGCGGTCATTGCCTTGAGTATGTCTCAGCGAAAGGCCGGCCCCGCCGCAACGGAAGGCACCTTGGCCCCCCATGAGCTGTCGGCGGGCAGCTAGGGAACCCGGTTTTCGCGGGATCTGATCTGAATCTGGGTTCGGGCCGATCACCATTCTCTGCTGACTTATATGTTTCGAACAAGCAAGGAGCGCAAATGCAAAAGACAATTGATGTTGGAGTGTTCATCCCTGTCGGAAAGAACGGATGGATCCACTCTTCGAACGCCCCCTACACGCCCGGGACGTTCGACCACGTACTGGAAGTCACCCGGAATGCAGAGGAGATCGGGTTCGATTTCGTGCTCAGCCCGGCCATCTGGCGAGGGCGCAAGGGGCCATCCGAGCACTGGATGGTTTCCCTGGAATCGCTGACGACCTCTGCGGCGCTACTGCAGGCGACCAGCCGCATCAACGTGTGGGCCACCGCGCACATGACCGTCTACCCTCCGGCAACGCATCGCCAAGATGATCACCACGCTTGACCAGATCGGCCCGGGACGGGTCGGACTGAATCTTGTCACGGGCGCGAGCTTCCTGGACCTGAACCACGTCGGCTTGTGGGACGGTGCGTTGGACCACGATGACCGCTACCGCCTCGGGGATGAATGGATCCAGCTGGTCAAGCGCCTGTGGAGCGAGCCAGTGGTCACCCACAAGGGCGAGTTCTTCGAAACGAACGAAGCAACGATGGGTCCGAAGCCCTCGAAGATGCCTCCGATCGTCAACGCGGGGTCCTCCGGCAGGGGATTCCGGTTCGCCGCCGAAAACTGCGATGTCGCATTTGTCGTTGCCAGCGACAACCCCAGCCACCTCGCCGCTGCCAAGAAGGCCAAGGAAGTCGCCCGGGAACTGGGCAAGCCGGACCTGAAGACTTTCGGGCTCGTCTACTTGATTCCCGGTGAAACCGACGAAGAGGCACAAGCCTTGCTGGAGCACTTCGACGCCGGGGTGGACCGCGAATGCATCGCGGACGTCAAAGCCGGCTACCAGCAGAACCCCAGCAACAAGGACGTCGGAGAGAAGTCCAAGATCTTTGGCGACGAAGAAGTCAGCTCGGTCTCGAGTTCCGTGATGGTGGGATCCTACGAATCACTCGCTCGCAGGCTCGCCGCCACGGTGCTGGAAGCGAAGCTTGATGGGGTGATGATCATCGTTCCCGACTACATCAACGATCTTGAGCCGGTGGCCACCAGGATCCTGTCCCGGATGGCCGAGCACGGTGTCGGCTGCGCGATCGGCGAGCCCAGCAGGGTCTGATACGGCTTAGGGAGCCGGCGGAAAGCCACGTCGCCGGTTCGCCGGCCCGTCATCGAGAGGCGGATGAATCATCGCCCTGACAAGAAGTGGATTTACGGGTGCTCCGTGCCGGATTGTGCACCGACGGAGCACCCGAGGCCAGACACTCAAGCAGGACCAACAAGCAAGGAGAAGCTCTGTGAACAATGAAGGAAACAAGACGTTGGACGGTTCAAGCACTGCGCTGACGCCGCCGATTTCACCGGCGATTCGCGTTGGCGACACCGTCTACTTGGCGGGAGTGGTTGCCCGGGAGCCTGACGGCAGCGCGTATGCACCGGGGGACCCTGTTCGCCAGGCAGAGAAGATCTTCGAGAAGATGACTGCGGTTCTGGCAAGCCAGGGTGCCACGCTGCAGGACGTGGTTAAGCTCGTCACCTACTTCTCCATCCCGTTGGATCGAACCGTCAGCGAAGAATACTGGGAAGTGAGGCGCAGGTACTTTGGAAACCATGCGCCCACCAGTACCGGCGTCCAGGTCGTGTCGCTCATCGAAAGCGATTTTGTGATCGAGATCGAGGCCATCGCTGCCGTTGGATCTTCATCGATAACAACCGGACGAGACAACTAGCAACCGCGCGGTGACCGGATCCGGGCGGCGCAATACGCTCCGACCGGATCCGCCGTGCGAGCGGTCGAGCACCAGGGCTTCTGCCCAAGCCCCACGCATGGAACGTCCCCATTCCCGCAACGGAGTGTCCACGCAAGCCGGTACGCACCCCACCGAACGAAGCCATACCCAAGGGCGACGAGGAGAACCCATGAGTCGACACGACATCGCATACGGTCCCGAACCGGACCAGCACATCCAGTGCCACACGCCTTCGGGAACCAACGCGGGCAGGGGGGTGGCGATTCTCGTTCACGGGGGCTACTGGCGAAGAGGATTCACCGCATCACTCATGGACGCGATGGTTGCCGACCTGCTGGTAGGTGGTTGGGCGGTTGCCAACGTCGAATACAGGCGGGGAGCGGAAAGCAGTGTCTGGCCGGAACCCGTCGATGACGTGGCACTTGCCATTGAAACGATCACCGACAGCCAGTGGGCCCGTGGCACGGGCGGGCCGCGCATCGCCATTGGGCATTCCGTCGGAGGGCAATTGGCGTTGCTGGCGAGTGCGAGTGCGAGTGCGTGGGTGGACGCGGTGGTCGCGTTGGCGCCGCTGACGGACATCGCTCGCACGCGTGCCGAGGGGCTGGGTGACGGAGCCGTGCCCGAGTACTTCGGCAACGCGGAACCTGCCACGTACCGTGAAGCCTCGCCGATTCACCACCTGCCGCTGAAGGTCCCCGTTTTGCTGGTCCATGGTGTGCAAGACGCGCGGGTGCCCATTGAACACTCGCGTGACTTCGTGGCCACGGCCCGGTCTGAGGGTTCCGATATCGAGCTCATGGAACACTCTGAGCTGGACCATATTGGGGCCATCGATCCGAAGCTTGGGCATTGGGCCAAAGTGCTCGAATGGATGGGCGCCCGGACCTGGAACATGCTGTAATGCGAATTTGCCGGACAGCGGGAACCGGGCGCGATGTGCGTTCATCCTGTGCCAGCGGTGTCTTTGACGGTGAGCCCTCTGCCGTCCGAAAGCCAACGTTGCTCCGAGGCCTAGGATTGCGCTTTTTCCCTGGCCACCGCAACGATTTGCTTGACGCCGGCGAGGAAGATTTCCCGCTGCTCAAGGGCCAGGATGTCGTCGCGGCTCGAGGTGGCCAATGGGTGGCGCGAAGGCTCTGCCAGCATCGGGCCGGCAAACCACTCGTAGGATCCGTTGCCCGCGGGGTCGGCCAGGTCCCTGGCCAGTCCGGCGGCGCCGGCAAGGACGTAGGAGCCGAAGATTGCGTATTGTTCGGCCAGGGCCCTGCCCTGCAGGCCGGCTTCGCGAGAAGCAGGCGAGCATGAGTTCCATGCTGTCCAGTTCGCCCGGTCCGCTGGTGGTCAGCGACGTTGCCGTCACTGCTATGGCGGGGTATTCCAGGAACGTGTCGAGGGTCGCGGTCGCGAATTCGATCAGGCACGTGTCCCAATCCTCTGACGGGGGTTTCCATCCTGGCATGGGCCATTCGATAGACCCGGTCCAGCAGCTCCTGCATGAGGCTTTCCTTGCTGTGGAAATGCCGGTAAATCGCCGTCGGGTCAACGTTGAGTTCCTGCCCGAGGTCGCGGTAGGTCAGCGACAGCGTGTGCGGGCGCGAGGCAATGCGCAGTGCTGCCTCGATAAAAACATCGCGGTCAAGGGGGGCCTTGGCGCCCCTTGCCTTTGATGATCCGCCTGCCACTCGGGCCTCCGTTCTCCCCGCTGCGGGCGGGCCTTGGTGGTTACTCCACCAACCCTACATTCAATGATGACAACAGATCTGTCAACAGCATTGACAGGCGCGTTGACCTCCCATAGTGTTCTACCAAACAGACTATGGAGACGAGGGTCACAAATGCAGGAGTTCGCGGAAATCGCATTCCACGGGGGCAGTGTTTTTACCGGTTCCGGTGAACCAATCACGGGACAGGCAGTGCTTGTTCGCAACGGCCGCATCACGGCAATCGTGCCGGAGGGCGAGCTTGAAGCACACCTCGGCTCCGACACCGAAGTCATCGACCTCGACGGTGCGCTGTTGGCGCCCGGATTCCAGGACTCGCACATCCACCCGACCGGTGGCGGCACCGAATTGCTCCAGTGCAACTTGTCCGAAGCCGACAATGCCGAGGAAGCGGTGGCCCTCATCGCCGCCTATGCCGCAGCCAACCCCGACGTCGCCTGGATCCAGGGCGCCGGTTGGTCCATGGACCACTACGAGGGCGGCGCACCGCTGGCCTCGCTCATCGACGCCGTGGTTTCCGACCGCCCGGTCTCCCTGTCCAGCCGCGACCACCACTCCATGTGGGCCAACAGCGCTGCCTTCCGCGCCGCCGGCGTTGACGCCAACACCCCGGATCCCTCCGACGGACGCATCGAGCGCCTGGCCGACGGATCACCCGCGGGCACCCTGCACGAGGGTGCCATGGGCCTGGTCGAAGAGCACGCCCCTGCCGCCACCGCCGAACTGCTGGTTGCAGGGCTCTCCCGCGCCCAGGACGAACTGATTGCCCAGGGCATCACCGGCTGGCAGGATGCCATGGTCGGTGCAGGTGTCGGCATCCCCGACCCCAAGGACGCCTACTACCGCCTGATTGCCGAGGGCAACTGAAGGTCCGCGTCCGCGGCGCCCAGTGGTGGAAGCGCGACCAGGGCCTGGAACAGGTCGATGCAATGATCGCACCACGTGCCGAAGCCGAAGCGCTGGGCCTCCCGGACCGCTTCAACCTGGGCACCGTGAAGATCATGGTCGACGGCATCGCCGAGAACTTCACCGCCGCCATGATCGAGCCGTACCGCGACAAGTGCGGCCACGCCACCCACAACAAGGGGCTTTCCTTCATCTCCGCCGAGGACCTTGCCGTCTACGTGACGGCCCTGGACGCCGCAGGCTTCCAGGTGCACTTCCACGCACTGGGCGACCGCGCGGTGCGCGATGCGCTGGACGCACTCGAGGCAGCCCGCGCCGCCAACGGACCGAGCAAGCTGCGCCACCACCTGGCCCACCTGCAGGTTGTCTCGGAAGCCGACGCCGCGCGCTTCGCCGACCTCGACGCCGTGGCAAACCTGCAGCCGCTCTGGGCCTGCCACGAGGACCAGCTCGACACGCTCACCCTGCCGTTCATGCCGGAATCCGCCCAGGACCGCCAGTACCCGTTCGGCGACCTGTTCAACGGCGGCGCCAAGCTGGCGGCGGGCAGCGACTGGCCCGTCTCCAGCGCCGACCCGATTGCCGGTTCGCACATTGCCGTGAACCGCATCTCCCCGGAGGCTGACGACGAGCCGCTGGGCGGCGAAAAGCAGCGCCTGGACCTGGCCACGATCCTCGCCGCCTACACCTCCGGCACCGCCTTCGTGAACCACCGCGACGACGTCACCGGCACCATTGCCCCCGGCTACTTCGCCGACTTCGCGATCGTGCACCCGAACCCGTTCGACGTTGCCGCCGGAGGACATCTTCCGCAGCCGCGTCACCTCCACCTGGATCGACGGCAAGTGCGTGTACGTGGCAGCCGACATCTCCGTGAATTCCAAGTAAGGCCCCGAAGAACATGATGAAGAAAACCCTGAAACTCGCGTTCGCTGCCGGAGCCGTGCTGGCCCTTGCCGCATGCTCGGCCTCCCCGGGCGAGGACAGCGCCAGCGCCGCGAAGCCCAGCTTCGACCTCACCGTCAACACCCCGGCACCCTCCGGGGAGCTCGACAAGCTGACCTGGTCCTTGTACGCCGAACCGAGCTCGCTGGACTACGCCTACGCCTTTGACTTCTCGGACAACCAGGTCCTGGCCAACGTCTGCGAGTCGTTGCTGCGCCTGAACGCGGACATGAGCGTTGGCCCCGGGCCTGGCCACCAAGTTCGAGAACCCGAGACCCGACCACCTGGGTTTACACCATTCGTGAGGGCGTCAAGTTCCACGACGGAACCACGCTGACCGCGGACGACGTGGTGTTCTCCATGAACCGCCACCTGGATCCGGCCGTGGGTTCGTTCTGGTACTCGGCGTACACCAACGTCAAGGACATCAAGAAGACCGGTGCCAACGAGGTCACCGTGACCACCAAGGTCCCGGACGCCTTGTTCAACGAATTCACTGTCGGGTGCCCCGGGCGTCATCGAATCGGAAGCAACCCTCAAGAAGGCCGGCGCCGACTACGGAAACTCCACCGGCGGCGTGAACTGCACCGGCCCGTTTGAACTCAAGAGCTGGCAGAGCGGCGAGAAGATCAACCTCACCCGCTTCGACGGCTACTGGGACAAGAAGCTGACGGCCAAGGCCAAGGAAGTCGAATTCGTCATCCAGACCGACCCCGTGGCACGCGTCAACGCCCTGAAGTCCGGCGAGATCGACGGCGGCTGGATGCTTCCCTCCAACGCCATCGGCGAATTGAAGGCCTCGGGCGCCGGCAGATGTCTTCTTCGGACTGAACTCCGCCGTGAACAGCCTGGTCGTCTCCAACCCCGAGGGCCCGCTGGGAAACCCGGAGGTCCGCAAGGCGTTGTTGATGGCCATTGACCGCAACGGCTTGGTGCAGGCGGCCGAGGCCGGCTACGCCACCCGGACCAACTCGCTGACCACCGAGTCGGTGTGGGGATCGGCCGATGCCGCAACCAAGGAAGCCGCCTTCAAGGACCTTGGTCGACTACCCGTACGATATCGAGGCCGCGGCCAAGATCATCCAGGAACAGGGCGTTGCCGGCCAGGAAATCACCATCACCACCGCGCCCATGGGCAACAACTTCGCGGTGACCGCCCAGGCAACCGCCGCTGCGGCCGAATCGATCGGCCTGAAGGCCAAGATCAACACGGTGACCCCGAACGCCTACTCCGCGCTCTTCTCGGATCCGGCGGCCCGCGAGGGCACCGACCTGTTCTACACCAACTGGTACCTCTCCGCGGGCAACCCGCTGGAAATGTTCTCGCATCCTGCGCACCGGGGACTTCTCCAACTACGGAAACTGGTCGAACCCGGAGTTCGACAAGGCAACGAACGCCAGCGTGCACACGAAGGATCCCGCCAAGAGCCTTGCCAAGGCCGTGGAGGCACAGAAAATCGCCAACAAGGAAATTCCCTGGTTGCCGCTCTACGAGAGCCCGACCAATATCTGGATGAACAACAAGATCACGGGTGCCTCACCGTCGGTGAACTACCTGTACTACCCATGGGCGGCCCAAATTGGCGCAAAGTAACCTCGCCACAGCGACCCCGCCGGCGCCGGGGGCAACCAAGCCCCCGCGCCAGGCGGTCGCGGCACTGAAACTGGCGGCCGGCAAGATCGGCGCATTCCTCTTCACCGTGTTCGTTTCCTCGGTGATCGTGTTCTTCTCCCGCTGGCTGGTGCCGGGGGACCCGATCAGCTTCCTGCTGCGCGGGCGTAGCCCCAACCCCGAGGCCATCGCCGAAGTCACCGCCATCTACGGCCTGGACAAGCCGCCGCTGGAGCAGTACTGGAACTGGGTCACCGGCATCATCCTGCACGGCGACTTCGGCCGCTCGCTGCAGTACCGCCAGGACGTCACCGACGTGATCCTGGGCCGCCTGCCGGTGACCCTGGGCCTGGTGGTCATGGCCGGAGTGATGATCGCGATCCTCGGCCTGGCCGCCGGCATCGCGCGCGGCGCTGCTGCGCGGCACCTGGGCGGACCGTGCCATCGTGGCCTCGATGTCCGGCCTGGCAGCCATCCCGTCCTTCGTCGGCGCCATCGTCCTGATCGCGATCTTCGCGGTGCAGCTTGGCATGTTCCCCTCCTTCGGTTCGGGAACCGGCTTCGGGGACATGGTCTACCACCTGGTCCTTCCGTCGCTGGCGCTGGCGCTCTCATTCATCGCCGTGGTGGGCCGCGTGACCCGCTCGTCCATGGTCGAGCAGTTCGCCCGCGAACACGTCGAGGTTGCCCGCTCCCGCGGCATCACCCCGGTGGCGGTGGTCATCCGCCACGTGCTGCGCAACGCCACCGGCCCGATCCTCACCGTCAGCGGCCTGCTGGTTGCCGGCCTGCTGGTCTCCTCGGCGATCGTGGAGCAGGCCTTCGGCCTGGCCGGCCTGGGTTCCCTGCTGGTTTCCTCCGTGGACCGCCTGGACTTCCCCGTGGTGCAGGCCATCGTGCTGATCGTCGTCACCGCATTCGTAGCCATCAATACCCTGGTTGACCTCCTGGGTCCCGTTATCGATCCACGCCTCAAGGCGGGGGAGGGAGCACGATGAGCATCCAAGCTGCTCCGCGTTTGCCCATCAAACGCCTGAGCTCTGAAAAACCGTCGCTGGGGGCTGATCCTCGCCACGACATTCCTGGCGCTCATCCTGCTCGCCGCGGTCTTCGCCCCGCTGGTGGCACCGTACTCGCCCTCGGCCGTGGACCTGTTGCGGGTCAACTCGGGACCGACCGCCCAGCACTGCTGGGCACCGACGCCCTGGGCCGCGACATCTTCTCCCGCATGATCCACGGTTCGCGCACCGCGCTGGCCGGTCCCGCGTTCGTGGTCCTGCTTTCCACCATCCTGGGCCTGCTGCTCGGGTTGTGGGCGGGCTGGGCCGGCGGCAAGGTCGATGCGATCATCAGCCGCGTCTTCGACATCGTGCTGGCGTTCCCCGGCACTGCTGCTGGCAATCCTTGCCGTGGCACTCTTCGGCAAGGGCCTGGTGGCCCCGGTGCTTGCCATGTCCATCGCCTACACCCCGTACATCGGGCGGCTGACCCGCCAACTGGTGGCAACCGAAAAGAACCGCCAGTACGTGCCGGCCTACAAGGTGCAGGGATTCTCCGCACCGTGGATCGCCACCCGCGCGGTGATGCCCAACGTGCTGGGCGTGGTCGGTTCGCAGACCACGCAGAACTTCGGGTACGTGCTCGTCGAGCTCGCCGCCCTGTCCTTCCTGGGCCTGGGCATCCAGGCGCCGCAGGCCGACTGGGGCAACATGATCAACGAAGGCCAGGCCGCATTGGTCAGCGGCAACTTCCTGCCGGCACTCATCCCGTCGGTGGCCGTGGTGCTCGTTGTCGTGGCCGTCAACACCGTCGGCGGCTGGCTTTCGGACAAGCTGGGAGATCCCTTCGCATGAACCTCTTAAACATCAGTGACCTGAGCATCGAGATCAACCAGCCAACGGGCTCGACCCTGCTGCTGGACAAGGTGTCCCTGCACATCGCGCGCGGCGAGACCGTGGCACTGGTCGGCGAATCGGGATCCGGAAAGTCGTTGACCGCCCGCGCCGTGTTGGGCCTGCTGCCCTCCTCGGCCGACGTCACCGGCGAGATCGACCTCGAGGGCGTCCAGGTGCTCAAGGCATCCCCGGCGGAGCTGCGCGCCATGCGCCGCACCCGTGCCGCCATGGTCTTCCAGGACCCGCGCTCGTCGATCAACCCGGTGCGCACCCTCGGTGCCCACCTGATCGAACCGATGATGCAGGAGCCGGGCGCCAACAAGGCGGCGCTGGAGGCCCGCGCCGTGGAACTGCTCGGATCCATGGGGCTGACCAACCCCGAGGCCCGCATGAAGCAGTACCCGCACGAGTTCTCCGGCGGCATGCTGCAGCGCGTCATGATCGCCGGCGCCCTGATGAACGACCCGGAACTGCTGATCTGCGACGAGTCGACGACCGCCCTGGATGTCACCACCCAGGCCGCGGTGATCCAGCTGCTCTCCAACGCCGTGCGCGAGCGCTCCATGGGCATGCTGTTCATCACCCACGACCTGGCCCTGGCCGCGTCGATCGCGGACCGCACCTACGTGCTGCGCCACGGCGTGGTGCAGGAGCACGGCGAAACCCGCCAGGTCTTCGAACGCCCCGTCTCGGACTACACCAAGCAGCTTGTTGCGGCGACGCCCAGCATGCAGGGCGCCCCGAAGACCGGCGCGCACCGCGCCGAGTCCGCAGCGGCCCCGGTGCTGAGCGTGGACAACGTCTCCAAGACCTACCACATCCACGGGCAGCCGCCGGTGGAGGCGCTGAAGTCCGTCTCGCTGGCCATCCCGGCCGGCGGCGGCCTGGCGATCGTTGGCGAGTCGGGTTCGGGCAAGTCGACCCTCGGGCGCATCGTCGCGGGCCTGGAACATGCGGACACCGGTGAGATGACCATGGCCGGCGGCGACGTCAAGGGCGGCAGCGCCAAGGAACGCCGGCTGAAGACCGCTTCGCGCGTCCAGATGGTGTTCCAGGACCCCTACCAGTCCCTGGATTCGCGGCTCACCCCGGCCAAGGCGCTGGCAACCGTCCTGAAGCTGCACTACAAGCTCGACGCCAAGGCCATGAAGGCACGCATCAAGGAATTGCTTGAATCCGTGGGCCTGGAGGAAAAGCACGCAAACCTCTACCCGCGCAAGCTCTCCGGCGGCCAGCGCCAGCGCGTTGCCATCGCCAAGGCCATGGCGCTGAGCCCGCGCCTGCTGGTGCTCGACGAGGCAACCAGCGCACTCGATGTGTCGGTCCAGGCCCAGGTGCTTGAGCTGATCAACAAGCTGCGCAAGGAAAGCGGCGTCTCGGTGCTGTTCATCAGCCACGACCTGGCCATCGTCGGGGAAATCTGCGACGAGCTGCTGGTGGTCCAAAACGGCGCCATCGTGGAGAGCGGCCCGACCAAGGCAGTGCTGAGCAACCCGCAACACCCCTACACCCAGACGCTGCTGGCCTCGGTGCCGCGCCCGCGTTGGGAAACCGACGGCAGCGACAGCGGCCTCGAGGACCGGGACCCCGCTCGACGGGGAACTGGAACCCGCGCAGAACAACAGTCTCTAGAGAAAAAGACAATGACTACATCAAAACCGACATTCTTTGAGAATGCCGAAAAAACCATCGACCCGGCACTGTGTGCGGCGTCGCTGCGCGACACCAAGCGGGCCGTGTACTGGCTCGATTCCCCGTTGCGTCCCGGCGTCCGCGAACCGCTGCGCACCTCCGACCACCGCCGACCTGCTGGTGGTCGGCGGCGGCTACACCGGGTTGTGGACCGCCCTGCAGGCCAAGGAACGCAACCCGGAAACCGACGTGGTGCTCCTCGAGGCCGGCTGGATCGGGTCCGAGGCCTCGGGCCGCAACGGCGGCTTCTGCGAGGCCTCGCTGGTCCACGGCGAATCCAACGGCGAGCAGCACCTGCCCAAGGAAAACGCGCGGCTGACCGAGCTGGGCAACGAGAACCTTGCCGAGCTGATCGAGACCATCGAACGCTACGGCATCGACTGCGACCTGATCCGCGAGGGCGCGCTGGCCGTTGCCACCGAACCGCACCAGGACGCCTGGCTGCGCGAGGAAGCGGACGGCGAGGACCCGCTGTACCTCGACCGCGAAGAAACCTCCAAGCTGGTCAAGTCGGATGCCTTCATTTCCGGTTCCTGGAGCCGCGGCGACACCGTCCTGGTGAACCCGGCGAAGCTGGCCTGGGGCCTGCTCGCAGCCTGCGAAAAGCTCGGCGTGCGCATCTTCGAGCAGTCCAAGGTCACCGACATCGAGGAAGACGACGGCAAGATCGTCGCCAAGACCGCCGCCGGCCAGGTTGTCGCCTCCAAGGTCGCCCTGGCCACCAACGTCTTCCCGTCCCTGCTCAAGCGCAACGCGCTGATGACCGTCCCGGTCTACGACTACGTGCTTGTCACCGAGCCGTTGACCGAGGTGCAGCGCAAGGCGATCGGCTGGGAGACCCTGCACGGGCTCGTGGACCTGAACAACCGCTTCCACTACTCGCGCCCGATCATCGACGAGAACGGCGATTTCCGCATCCTCTACGGCGGCTATCGACGCGATCTACCGTTTCGGCGGCAAGGTCAACCCCGAGTACTACGACAGCGAGACCACGTACAAGAAGCTTGCCGCGCACTTCTTCGCCACCTTCCCGGAACTGCAGGAACTGAAGTTCTCGCACGCCTGGGGCGGGGCGATCGACTCCTGCAGCCGCTTCTTCTCCTTCTTCGACCTGGCCTACAAGGGCAAGGTCGCCTACTGCGCCGGCTTCACCGGCCTGGGCGTCGGGGCCTCGCGCTTCGGCGCCAAGGTCATGCTGGACCTGCTCGAGGGCAAGAAGAACGAGATCACCGAGCTGGAAATGGTCAAGAAGAAGCCGCTGCCGTTCCCTCCGGAACCGGCGGCCTGGATCGGCGTCAAGATGATGACCGCCGCCCTGGCCCGCGCCGACCGCCGCGAGGGCGAGCGCGGACTGTTCCTCAAGACCATGGATGCCGTGGGAATGGGGTTCGACTCGTGAGTATCATCGAAAACATGGATATGACCAGCTTCAACGACCCGCACACTCCATGCGCCCTCCGCGGTGCTGGAACACGAGGCCGTTCCGGCGGACCAGTCGGTGGCCGGGGATCCCACCACCGCCGCCGAGCGGCTCGGGGAGATCTTCGGCGTGGAATTCGGCCTCTGGGAAATGAGCGCCGGAATCATGACCGACGTCGAGGCCGAGGAACTCTTTGTGGTGCTCAGCGGTTCCGCCACGGTGCAGATCCACGCGGCCAACGGCTTCGCCGCGGCCGTGCTGAAGCTCGAGCCGGGAACCGTCTGCCGTCTCAGCGAGGGCATGCGCACCACCTGGATCCTGGACGCGCCGCTGCGCAAGCTGTACCTGGCGCAGGCATAACGGACAAGCACACTGCAAACCAACAGGCAGGTCAAACATGGCAACGGCCGCGGGAAACCCCGCGGCCCGTTGCCTTTCGTTTGTGGTTTTCCGCGGCCGTTGTATGTCGTTGACCGCCCGATCTACGCTGGTCGCGTCAAGCCCACGGGGAGGCACGGCAGCGCGATCCGGAGACCGAGCCTGGCGCGCCCGGAGAATGGAGGAAACCATGGGTGACGAACAGGTTGAGCCGCAACCTCAAGGGAATGGACGACCTCGACTTCGACGGTTGGAACAACGCCGACTGGAACGGCGTCTTTGCCCACCACCACACCGGACGACGTGCTCGTGGACTGGAAGGGCCAGGAACCCACCCGCGGGGTCGAGCAGCACATTGACGCGATGAAGGCCTTCGTCGATTCGGTCGGGGGCACGCCGCCCCGGATCACCTCCCACCCGATCGCCTTCGGATCCGGCGAGTGGACCTGTGTCATCGGCGAGTTCGAGGACGGGAGCCGCATGGTGACGCGTCGCGAAGTGGCGCGACGGAGCGATCGCCGAGGAATACATCTGGGCGTAGAGCCCCGCACCATGCACGGAAGCCGCCCCTCAAGGGGAGCGGCTTCCGGTGTTTCACCAGCGATGCGCCCTGTCCATGCACTGGACCAGCGGCGGGCTGCTACTTTTCGGTCATGTCCAGGTTCGGCGTCGGACGGCGGAAGCCGCGGGTGATGACCAGCAGCCAGATGAAGCCGATGCCAAGCCAGACCAGCCCGATGGTCAGGGCCGTGGCCGACAGGCTGGTCCACAGCCAGACCGTCAGCGCCAGGCCGATCAGCGGCAGCACCAGGAACCTGAACGTGTCCACGGCCCCGCGCCTGGCCTCGTCGAAGAAGTAGTGCTTGATGACCGCGAGGTTGACCGCGGAGAACGCGACAAGCGCCCCGAAGCTCACGGTCTCGGAGATCAGCTGCAGCGTCACGAACAGCGAGCCCATGGCGATCACCGACACCGCCAGGATGGAGAGGACCGGGGTGTTGAACCTGCGGCTGAGCCGCCCGAAGAAGGACTTGGGCAGCACGCCGTCGCGGCCCATCGCGTAGAGGATCCGGGCCACGGAGGCCTGCGCGGCGATCGAGGACCCGATGCCGCCGGCCGTGAACGCGGCCAGGAAGATCGCGGTGAACGTCTGCCCGCCGACGGCCAGCATGACATCCATCGCCGCGGCATCCGGGTCGGTGAAGACGTTGCTCGGGTAGGCCAGCTGGGCCACGTAGGCGAGGACGACAAACAGGATTCCCGCGCCGAGGGTGACCAGCGTGATGGCGATCGGCAGCGAGCGGCGCGGGTTCTTGGTCTCCTCCGCCAGGGTGGAGATCGAGTCGAAGCCCAGGAAGGACAGGCACAGGATCGCAGCGCCGGACATCAGCGGGGCGAACCCGTCGGCGCTGCCGTCGCCGGTGAACGGCTTGGTGATGCTCAGGTCGGCCTGCCCGGTGGCCGAGGCCACGGCCATCGCTATGAACACGACGATGAACACGGCCTGGACGGCGATGATCGCCAGGTTGGCCCGGGTGACCGAGACGATCCCGATGATGTTCAGGGTGGTGACAAGCGCGATCACCACGACGATGAACACCCAGTTGGGGATCGCCGGGAAGGCCGCGTTGAGGTAGATGCCGGTGACCAGGTAGTTCAGCATGGGCAGGAAGAGGTAGTCCAGCAGCAGGGACCAGCCGGCCATCAGCCCGGTGGCCGGGCCGAAGCTTCGCTGCGTGTAGGTGTAGGCGGAGCCCGCGTAGGGGAACGCCTTGGACATGAGCCCGTAGGAGCGTGCGGTGAACATCATGACGCACAGCGTGATCAGGTACGCCAGGGGCAGGCGTCCGCCGGAGACCTGGGTGACGATCCCGTAGGTGGTGAAGACCGTCAGCGGAACCATGTAGACCAGCCCGAAGAGCACCAGGCCGGGGACGCCCAGGACGCGCTTGAGCTGCGGTGCGGCGGCGGCGTCGGTGCCTGCGGCCTGGAGCTGTGCCGCGCCGGGGTTACTGTTCGACATGGCTCGGTCGTCCTTCGTTGTCGGTGATGTTGTCGAGGTCGTTGGCGTAGGTGGCCTCGCCGGCAAGGTAGGTGGCGATGACCGGATTGGCGGGCAGCTCGGCCGGCGCCGCGGACCGCGGGTCCTGCCCGAGCCACACCAGGTCGGCGCTGTGGCCGGCGGCCAGGGTGCCCCACGGGGTCGGGTGCGCATCGGCGAAACCCTGGAAGGCGGTGCCGCGCGTGTAGATGTCCAGCGCGTCCTCGATCCCGATGATCTGCTCGGGGACCCAGCCGCCGTCCGGATCCCCGTCCGTGGTGGTCCGCGAGGCGGCAATGGCGATGCCCTCGCGCGGGTCGGCGGAGGACGCCGGCCAGTCCGAACCGAAGGCGAGCCAGGCGCCGGATTCGGCCAGCGTGCGGGTCTTGTACTGCGTGTCGGCGCGTTCCCTGCCCAACCGCGGGATGGTCAGCACCGTCATGAGCGCGTCGAGCTGGGCCCAGAGCGGCTGCATGTTTGCCACGACGCCCAGCTCGGCAAAGCGCGCCAGGTCCTGGTCGCTGGCGAGCTGCACGTGGGTGACCACGGGGCGTGCGGCGGCCTCATCGGTGAGTGCCGCCGAATGCTCCATGGCATCCAGGGAAATGCGCACCGCGTCGTCGCCGATGGCATGGATGTAGGGCTGGAACCCTTCGGCGCGCACGGCCGCGACGGCCTTGGACAGCTCCGCCGGCTCCCAGATCCTCATGCCGTGGTGTTCCGCCGTGCAATAGGGGTCCAGCAGGGACGCCGTCTCGTTTTCGATGACCCCGTCGGCGAAGAACTTGATGGTGTTGAACGTGAGGTTGGGGTGGTTCAGGGCCCGGATCTCCTCGCGCGCCGCAAGCATCTCCTGAAGCGAACCCGGGAAGTGCCGCGGGTCGGCGATCAGGGCGATGTTCATGCGCACCTTGAGCAGTCCGCGCCGTGCGGCCTCGATGTAGACCTTGTAGTTGTCCAGTTCGGCCCAGGACTCCTGGGCCCAGGTGATCCCGAAGGAGGTGAACATGTCCAGGGCGGAGGTCAGCGCCTTCAGGCGCACCTCGAAGGCGGGCGGCGGGCAGACCGCGGCCATCAGGTCCAGGGCGCCCCATTCGCGCAGCACGCCCAGCGGCTCGCCGTCGGCACGCCGCGGGATTTCGCCCATCTCCGGCTCGGGGGTGTCCTTGGTGATCGAGGCCCGGCGCAGCGCCTCCGAGTTGCACCAGAGCGTGTGGCCGTCCCAGCCGCGCAGGACCACGGGGCGGTCGGCAACGCCTTCATCGAGCCAGCGGGCGTCGAAGAGGCCGCCTTCGGCGAGCGAGCCGTTGTAGGCGACGCCCTGGATCCATTCCTCGTCGGGGTTTTCCTCGGCGTAGCGCCGGACCTCGGCGACGATTGCTTCCACCGAGGTGAGCCCGACCAGCCCGGGGCCGTGATTTTCAAGGCCGCCGTGGATCGGGTGGGAGTGGCCCTCGCCGAACCCCGGCATGAGGAAGCCGCCGTCGAGGTCGATCGCCTCGTGGTCGATGTCCTTGGCCTGCTGCACCGCTTCGGTGCCCAGTGCGGCGATCAGGCCGTCGCGGACGAGCAAGGCGTGCGAGTCGCCCAGCCCCTTTCCGGGCCACACGGTTCCTCCGTGAAACAAGGTGGATCTCTGCTGCTGCGTGTTCATGCAAACCCTTTCCAAGGCCAAGCAACGTAAACGGCATGGCTCGGCACCGACCAGAAGAGTGGGAGTGGGGCGCCGAGCAGCACGAACGAACGTCGTTCGTATAAGTAGAATGGAATCTACAGCCGAGGCTAGAGTGTGTCAATGGTCACTTTTGCGGCTCGTGCAAGTGTTTTTAGTGTGGGGAGTCAAGGATGAGCATGAATCGCCGGAAGATCGCCATCGCCGCGCTCGAATTGGTCGGGCGCGAGGGAATCGAGGCGCTCACCATGAAGCGGCTGGCCGAGGAGGTCGACCGGAAACCCGCGTCCCTGTACAACCACATTGCGGGCAAGCAGGACCTCATCGAGGCGATGCGCGGGATCCTGTCCGAGCACATCGATGCGAGCTACTTCGATTCCCTGGGGTGGCGGGATGCGCTGCTGGCCTGGGCGCGCGACTACATCAAGGCGTTTGCCGAGCACCCCAAGATCATCGCGGTGATGGCCACGACGGCGATCTCCGATCCGGCGACCCTGGCCACCTACGAGAAGGTGGTGGCCAGCTTGGTCCGCGGCGGCTGGAGGCGCGGCGAGGCGGTGGCGGTCATGCGCGCGGTGGAGGCCTATGTGCTCGGGTCGGCCCTGGACATCGTGGCGCCCGATACGCTGCTCAACCGCGACTCGCTGCCGGCGGAACTCACCGAATTGCACGCGAACCTGGATCCGGAGGACGCGGAGAGCTGGAGCGCGCAGGCGGCATTCGACCTGGGCATCCACGCACTGCTTGACGGGCTTGTTGCAACCCTTGATCGAAACGGCGCACGCGTCGCCCGGTAGCCGGGCGCAAAAATGGATTGGCAGCGCCCCCGCCCGCCCCCACGGCCGGAAGGGGATCGCTGCCAATCCTGTCTAAGGTGCCGGTGGTCGTCCTAGACGTTTGCCACGGCGTTCACGGCGGGCCACCAGCGTGGACTGGGTCCACAGGTTCAACGACTGCTCAAGTGCCGCGCCCAGGGTGAAGACGGTCGCGTCGTCGTAGGTGCGTCCGACGATCTGCACGCCGGTCGGCACGCCGTTCGGGGCGATGCCGGAGGGAACGGAGAGCACCGGCACGCGGCCGATGACGTTGAACGGAAGGGTCAGCGCCGATTCGAGCCAGGAAACCTGCTGGCCGTCGATCTCGATGAGGGCTTCGGGATCCGGGAAGTCCGCAGCCAGGCCCTGGGCCGCGTTGGTCGGGCAGAGCAGGGCGTCGTAGCTTTCCAGCAGCTTGCCCAGCGGTGCGTAGAGCTCGGCCTCGGCGACCAGGCCGCCGGCGAAGGAGCCGCCCGTGGCGGCGCGCTCTGGCGAAGTCGCGGGTGTAGGGCATGAGCAGGTCCTGGTGCTCGCCCGGCGATCTCCGAGATGAAGGCGCCCATGATGCCGCCGAAGTGTGCCAGTGCCGTTTCGACAAGCTGCTTGCGGGTCCACGGCAGGGTGACCTCGTCCACGATGACCCCGGCGTTGCGCAGGGCCTCGGCGGCGGCACGGGTGTTGGCCTCGACGGCCGGGTCGATGGCGTAGTCGCCGAGGTTCACGCACAGGGCGACGCGCATGCCGGCGGCGGCCTGCGCGTTCGGGGTGTCAAGCACGTAGGCGGGGCGCAGCGAGGCCTGGTCGGCATGGTGCGGTCCGGCGATGACGTTCTGCAGCATGGCGACGTCGGCGACGCTGCGGCCCATCGGGCCGTCGGCGCAGTAGGTGTCCTGGTTGAACGGGGCCATGCCCGGCACGCGGCCGAACGGCGGCTTGAAGCCGACCAGGCCGTTGAAGGAGGCGGGGATGCGGATGGATCCGCCGATGTCGGAGCCGGTGGCCAGGATGGTTTCGCCGGCGGCCAGCGCGGCGCCGGAGCCGCCGGAGGATCCGCCCGGGGTCATCTCCAGGTTCCACGGGTTGCGGGTGACGCCCCAGAGCTTGGAGTGGGTGTAGCCGGCGGCAGCAGAATTCGGGGGTGGTGGTGCGGCCGTGCACCACGGCGCCGGCGGCGAAGATCCGCTCGACGATGGGGTGGGTGACCTCGGCGATGTTCCCCTTCTCCAGCAGGGAACCTTCCTCGGAGGTGTATCCGGCGATCGGCTGCTCTTCCTTGAGCAGCAGCGGGATTCCCTCGAGCGCGCCGAGCCGCGTGCCCGGCTTGGCGAAGCGTTCCTGCGAGGCGCGGGCCGCATCGTAGGCCACGTCGAGCATCTGCTCGGTCAGGGCGTTGATGCTCGGTTCCACGGCCGCGGTGCGGGCCACGACCGCGTCGAGCAGCTCGACGGGCGAGAGTTCCTTGGCGTCAAAAAGTTCGCGTGCCTTGGTGGCCGTGAGGTGGTGTAGCTCCATGAATGGCTCCAATCGAAAGGGAAACTCAAGGCTGAGGGGCCCGCGGCGAATCGGCCGGGCAATGCGGAACAACGGCTCCACCCTAGTGAGACTAGGCTCACGTTTCGATTAAGTCAACGGCGATGA
>CAWFRB010000035.1:0-13913 GCA_963818105.1 uncultured Actinomycetota bacterium
ACTCGGACACCAAAAATCCGACAGTTAATCCGGTGAAAAACCAGGGAACCCTGTGAATCGCAACGATAAGTGGCTCGGTTTTCACGGTGATATTTGTCCCTGCCGAGCAGGTTGAGGATCATGCCAAAGACAGCAGAAGCTGCTGCATGGGGCTCGATTGCCGAATACGTTCTCTGCGCTCTTGGAATGTGGGTTCGACCAGTTGACGGTGTAGTTCTGTACTCATACCTTGACCGTGGCGCGCCGGCCGTAGCCGTAGCCGGAGGGATGTTCAAGAGTTCAGACGGCAACACTGTCATTCGCGTAGAGAATACCCGGATCCGCGTCTTGAACGACGGCGAACAGGCGGAAAAGCACCTCGTGCAATGCGCATGCCTCGACTGGGCATTGCAGGAGCCAACCTTATGGGGCGAGTGGCGTCCTACGCCAGCTGGCGGCTCGCGGGCAAATTGGCTTTGAGCAGGGCCCCGATGCATTCGATGGCTTCCCGCACGGAGCCGGGATCCGCCACGGTGAGTTGCTGGAGCACCAAACCATCCAGGGCGGCAAAGACGGCGCGTGCCAGCGGCCGGGTGTTGACGTGCCCTTGGTTCGCCAGCGCGTGTTCCAGGGCATCGATGTATCCCTCGTAGAGGGCAACCGCCTCGTCGCGGAGGTCGGGGCGGCGGCGCGCCTCGAGCACGAATTCATACTGGAACAACTGCAGGTGTGGCTCACGCTCGACCAGCTCGACGAGGCTGCGGGCGAATCCCCCGTCGATCGTTTCGGCGGCAGAGAGATCGCTGAGGCGTATGGCCCTGGAGGTTGCCCACGCCACGGCCTCGTGGAGCAATGCGTCCTTGGTCCCGAAGTGGTGGCTGATCAAGCTGTTGTTGACACGCGCGACCTCACTGACCGCGCGAAACGTCAGTCCGTGGAGGCCGCGCTCGGCCACCACGGCGACGGTTGCGGCGAGGAGGGCTTCCTTGCCCTCGCCGTATTTGTTGTTCCGAGTCGTAGTCACCTCCCGAGTCTAGCCCGACACTGTGCCCCTTGACACAAACAACTAAGCAAATGCATAGTTTTAAGAATGTGAGGCGGACCACGTCCCCGCATCCGCGCAACCCGTTCCCCGCGCGGCCCGTTTACTCGTGATCGAAAGGCCCCCTCATGGCTGCCTCGCTCGACCCCCACAACGCCGCTCCGGCCCTGCACCGAACCCTGCGTTGGCAGGACGCATTCGCCCTGGCGATGGCCGTCTCCGGCGGCCTCTTCGTGTCCTTCGGGGCAACCATGGCCGCCATCGGGGCCCTGTCCGCGCTGTTCATCTGGGCCCTGGCGGCCGGCATCGGATGGGCACAGAACCACCTGTTTGCCGAGATGGCGTCAATGTTCCCGGACAAGCCCGGCGGGGTCCCGATCTATGCGCATGAGGCCTGGAAGGGGCGGTTTGCCCCCGCCGGCGCCCTTGCGACCTTTGGCTACTGGTTCGGCTGGTCCGCCGTCATTTCCATCGTGAGCCTGACCGCCGGCGCAATCATCCAGGTCCGATGGTTCCCGGAAGCGACGTGGGCCCTGGACCTGGGCATCCTGCAGATCGGACCCGCGCAGTTGATCGGGATCGGGCTGATCCTGGCGCTCATGGTCCCGAACCTCTTCGGCGCGCAACCCGCGGCCTGGGTGAGCAAGGTCTTCGGTGCCCTGCTGCTGATCCCCCTGCTCACCTTCGTGATTGCCCCGCTGGTGAGCGGACAATGGGACGCCAGCAACCTGACCTGGGGCCTGGGCCAGCCGGGCGCCGACCACTGGGGCGGTTGGCAGGACGCCGCCGTCTGGCTCTACCTCATCGGCTGGACCGCCTACGGCACCGAAATGTGCGCGGCCTTCACGCCCGAATACCGCAGCACGAAGGACGCCCGCCGAGCATTGTCCTCCTCCGGCGCCTACACCTTCATGATGTTCGCCCTGGTACCCATCGGCGTCGGTGGACTGGTGTCGCAGGCCGATGCCGCCGCGGACCCCGCAGCGGTGTTCGTCAACGGCTTCGCCTCCGTGCTGCCTGCCGGTTTCGCCGGGGACGTGGCACTGCTCATCACCATCGGGGCGCTGCTCATGGGCGTGAACGCCAGCATGGCCGACGGATCACGCGCACTCTACGGGGCGGCCGTCGACGGGCTGGTTCCCCGCCAGTTCGAGAAACTCAACCGCCACCAGGTACCGGCCAGGGCCATTGTCGTCGCCGTGGTCATGAACATCCTGCTGGTCCTCTTCGTCTCCAATCCCATCTCCATCCTCGTGGCGGCCAACATCGGCTACCTCCTGGCCATCCTGCTCGCCGTCTCGGGCTTCCTCCTTCTTCGATTGGACCGGCCCAACGCACCCCGAAGCTTCAAGCTCGGCCGCTGGGCCGTCCCCCTGGCCGTCGTCCTCACCGTGTACGGCGCGGCCGTCCTGGTGGTCGGGGCATCCTCGTCCCAAATTTCCGGGTACGGCGGGCCCGTCGAATTGGCCATCGGCGTCGGCATCCTCCTGCTCTCCCTGGTGCTGTTCGTCATCCGGCGCCGTTTCCAAGACCGCCTCCCACTGCTGCGTGAACCACTGAACCCCCCAGAGCTCCAGTCACACGACACCCCAGCCTGAAGCCCCAGTTTCCAACCAATCGAAAGAAGAAAATCCATCATGACCCAGGTATTCCACGCCCAGCACACCCCCACCGCATTCGAACCCTTCGAGGTCGGCACCGTCCAGTGGCTGCGCCGCAACGGCGACAACGGCAACCAGGCCCTCGCCTCCGGCCTCTGGAACATCACCCCCGAGCAGGCACCCGAGCCCTTCGACCTGCCCATCGCGGAAGACGAAACCATCTACATCGTCTCCGGGCACATCCGCATCGAGGTCCAGGGCGGGGACACGCTCGAGCTCACCGCCGGATCCATGGCCTCCCTCTCCAAGGGAGCTATGACGCGCTGGACCATCATCGAGCCCACCATCGAATTCTTCGTCTACAGCTAAGGAAAACCCGCCATGGAAACCACTGACGTCATTATCGTCGGCGCGGGATTTGCCGGCCTCACCGCGGCCCGCGAACTGTCCCGCCGAGGATACAAGACCACAATCCTCGAAGCACGCGACCGCATCGCCGGCCGCACCCACCTCGAGGAACACCTGGGCAGGAACCTGGAACTCGGCGGCACCTGGGTCCACTGGACCCAGCCCTACGTCTGGGCGGAAATGGGCCGCTACGGGATCGACCCGGTCGCCGCACCCGAGTTCACCAAGGCCTACTGGACCGCCGACGGCCAACAGCACACGGGGCATCCCGATGAACTGATGGACCTGCTCGATGCCCCCAACCAGGCCCTGCTGGCCGACGCACGCAAATACTTTCCCCTGCCCTGGTCGCCATTGGCCAACCCCGAGATCACCGACATCGACGGCACCACGCTCTCCGAGGCCATCGACCGCCTGGACCTGCCCGAGGACCAGCGACAGCTGCTGCGCTCCTTCTGGACCCTGAACTTCAACGGCACCCTGGACCAGGCCGCCTACACGCAGGCGCTGCGCTGGTGCGCCGCGGCCAGCGGCTCCTGGCAGCTCATGTTCGAGACCTGTGCGACCTTCAAGATCGAGGGCGGCACCCGACGCCTCGCCGAGGCCATCCTGGCCGATTCCACCGCCGAGCTGCTGCTCAACCAGCCGGTGGTTTCCATCAAGCAGGACGCCGACGGGGTCGTCGTCCAAACCACCGACGGGCAGCAGTTCACCGCCCGCCAGCTCGTCCTCGCAGTTCCCCTGGGCACCCTGAACGACATCGACATGCAGCCCGAACTCTCCGCGACCAAGCGGAAGGCCGCGACACGCAGCCATGCCGGCCGCGGTGCCAAGCTCTGGATCAAGGTCAAGGGACGCCAGGAACGCTTCGTCGCCATGGGCCCCGAGGACGCACCCCTGAACTTCGTCCAGGCCGAGTACATCGATGCCGACACCACCACGCTTGTCTGCTTCGGCCCCGATGCCGCGGCCGTCGACGTCACCGACACTGCAGCGGCCCAGCGCATCCTCGATGGAATCGTCCCCGGCCTGGAAGTCCTGGAAGTCGCCGGTCACAACTGGGTCGATGACGAGCATTCCCGCAACACGTGGTCCATGCACTACACCGGCTACCTCACCGAATCCCTCGCCGAACTCCAGCGCCCCGAGGGCCGCATCCGCATCGCGGGCTCGGACATCGCCAACGGTTGGGGAGGCTTCATCGACGGCGCCATCGAATCCGGCATCGGGGCCGCCCGGGCCGTGGAGGAACAGCTCACAACCATCCCGCGGCCGGAGACCTCAATGGCCGTCTGAAACCCGTGCCCGGTCGACAGGTCCGGGTACCGGCCACGCGTCCCGCACAGAAGATTTTGACCCAGAATTGAAGGAAGACCATCATGAACACCCCAGTCACGACCACCACTCCACTGACCTTTGAGGACCTTCTCGCCGCGATCCAGCCCGCCGCCGGCGGACGTGAGATCAAGGACCCAGCCACCGGGGAAACCGTGGGCCGCGCCCCGGAACACGGCGTCGCCGACCTGGAACTGGCCATCGCCGCGGCCAGGGACGCCCAGCCAGCTTGGGCTGCCCTGCCCCACGCCGAGCGTTCGGCAGCATTGAACCGCGCCGCGGATGCCGTCGAAGCCAACGCCGAGGCACTGGCCGTGCTGCTTTCCCGTGAGCAGGGCAAGCCGCTGAATGGTCCCAACGCCCGCTTCGAGGTCGGTGCCTGCGCGGCCTGGCTGCGCGCCAACGCGTCATTCGAACTCGAGCCCGAGGTCCTCTTCGAGGATGCGGGCGGCCGCGCCGAACTGCACTACCGTCCGCTGGGCGTGGTCGGGGCGATCGGACCGTGGAACTGGCCGATGATGATCAGCATCTGGCAGCTGGCCCCGGCCCTGCGCATGGGCAACACAGTGGTCCTCAAGCCCTCGGCCAACACCCCGTTGTCGGTGCTCGCTCTGGCCCACGTGCTGAACACCGCGCTGCCGGCCGACGTGCTGCACGTGGTCTCGGGCCGCCGCGACGTCGGCGCCGTGATGGCCAGCCACCCGGATATCGCCAAGATCATGTTCACCGGCTCCACCGCCGCGGGCCAGGACATCATCCGCTCCTCCGCCGACACCGTGAAGCGGCTGACCCTGGAACTGGGCGGCAACGACGCTGGCATCGTGCTGCCGGACGCGGACCCGAAGGCCATTGCCGAGGACCTCTTCTGGGGAGCCTTCATCAACACCGGCCAGACCTGCGCCGCACTCAAGCGCCTCTACGTCCACGAGGACATCTACGAAGAGGTCTGCCAGTCGCTGGTCGAGGTCGCGAAGGCAAATGCCCATGGGCGTGGGGCTCGATGAAAACAACGTGCTGGGGCCCCTGCAGAACAAGTCCCAGTTCGACATCGTCGCCACCCTGGTCCAGGCCGCCAAGGACTCCGGGGCCAGGATCCTGCTGGGCGGGAATCCCGAGGCCGGGCAGCCGGGCTACTTCTACCCCACGACCCTCATCGCGGACATCGACAACGAGAACCCGCTGGTCGCCGAGGAACAATTCGGTCCGGCCCTGCCGATCATCAAGTACTCCACCATCGACGAAGCGGTCGCCATGGCCAACGGGCTGGACGTGGGGCTCGGCGCATCGGTCTGGTCCTCCGACATCGATGCAGCCCGGAAGGTCGCCTCGCGCGTCCAGGCAGGATCGGTGTGGATCAACAAGCACGGCACCGTGGACCCCCGTGTCCCGTTCGGCGGGGCCAAGATGTCCGGCTACGGCCTGGAATTCGGCCTCGAGGGCCTCAAGCACCTCGGCCAGCCCCAGGTCATCAGCTACTGAGCACTCATCGGCAGAGCCTCCCGCCTGGGGGCGGCTCTGCCGGGGGCTTGTCCCACTAGCCGATCGGCTTGTAGAACGAAGGCGGCCGTCAAACCAACCTGTGACTGAACGCCCGATCGCGACGATGCTCGGTAGATGTGGTGGAGCGGCCGGGGAAGCGCCTGACGCGTGGAGACGACTCTAGACTGTGCCGAGGAATTCGACGAATAACGTTTTGAGCGCGAACAGCAAACTGTGCGCAAACGACCGATAGTGAGGAAAGGCAGCGATCGTATCCGTAGCTGTCTTGGAAAACTACAGATTTTTGAGACACGCGCTCCGGTCTCCATCCGGCAATCGTCTTTGTTGAAGCCACGGGGCGCCAAATGTCTCGTAAAGTCGTCGTGCCGTAAAGTGTCCTAGTCGGCCCGGGGAATCATGTCAAGATGCCCGCGTAGCTTTCTTCGTCTTGAATTGGGCGCCCCGCAAGCCGATGATGAAAATTACCAACGAAGAGAACGAAGGTGAGTTACATGCGTGGAAGCAACCTTGTATGGACAATCGTGGGTGTTCTGGTGATCGTTGCCTTGATCATCTGGATCGCTTCCGCGATCTAGGACATCTTCCCGAAGCGGTTCGAAGTAGCCCACCCAAAGGTGGAGAAACTACTTGAGGAAAGCCTTGGAACACAAACATCACTGGTGCTCCAAGGCTTCTTGTCCATGCTGGACTTGATGGTACCTGTCATTTTATGGACCCTTCGCGGGGGCCTTGCACGATCCGCCTTGCCTAACCGGATGAACGGACTCTCGCCGCAGGTCCTTGGAGCTGGACAAGCTCATGACGCGATCCACTAGCACCATGATCAAGGCAGCCTCCGGAAGGGGCGGCATCCATGGCACCCCTCGCATGCCAGGGCATTCGTGCTGGTTAAAATCTTGCCCCTTTGCGGGTTTGGCGGCGCTATCTCCGCCTAGGGTGCGGTCAGCGCCTGGTGCTCGTCCGCCGTTGGAGTGGCCGCGTTCCAGGACGGGCTTTTGGCTTCGTCCACCTGGGCCATGGGTACCCCGTGTTCCAATGCGGTCTGCACGATCGCATCCAGCGTCTCTTCGCGTTCCCGGAGCAGCACCCGCGCGGAGGCCACGTCCTCGGCCGCTGCCCGGATCAGATCCAGCTGGTTCATTGTTCTTCCCCTTCCGTGGCACCGGGTTTCGCAGGCGATGCGGCACCCGAGGTCGGCCCGAGACAGAACCCCGGCATACGGTTTGGCTTCGCCCTCGGCCATGGTTCGGGCAGTGGATCCCCGCCAGGGGCCGCTGTCACCACCGACCTGTTCTGCCGGCCCGAAAGACGCATAGACGTTCGGTGCCGAAGCGTGCAACGATGGCCACGAGGCACCTGAGACTGGTTTCGATTCTGTCCCTTCATTGTGTACCGATCCGGTTGGACTTTTGGCTCTCAACACCGAGGAGCACCTGGGCTAGCGAAGGATTCCCAAGGCTTAGGCCGCTCATTCGTTCACCAGGGCGACACCCTGCCCGCGCACGAACCTGCTCCCGAACCGCCGACTCCCCCGCTGCCGGGGCCGGATCCCTTCTATCCCCCGGCTCCGCCGCCGGACACTGATCCCGACCCGCTGTATCCACCGGCGCCGGGGCCGTTGTCCGATCCGGCGCTTGCACGGGCCGCCCGTTGATCCTTCGCTGAACCCCCTATCCTTCTTCGTCGTCCGGGGGCGCGACATCGAAGGGTTCGAGTTCGGGTTCGAGGCCTTCCTCGTTGATCACCGGGATTTCTTCCGCCCCGGCACGGGCCTCGTGGCCGGATCCCTCGTCGACCAAAAGCTCGGCGTCCCGCAGCGGGTCCACGGCGTCCAACGTCCGGGGGTCATCTGAAGATCCTTCGGCCACGGGCTGGCTTTCCCGTCCGTCGAATGGTTCGTCCACGGTTTCGTCGTCGTGGCCGGGCTCGAATTCGGGGGTGTTCGTTGGCATCGGGGCCTCCTGGCGGTGGGTGGGTCCTGCTATGAATGGCGCAGGGATTTGATCAGTTCGCTCTTGCGCTGTTTGCGAGTATCCGGTCAGGCCGATTTCCTTGGCCCGTGCCTTCTGAGCTCGGGAACCGTCCAGTCCTCGTAGTCCCCGGCTTCACCGCCCCGCTTGGCCACGGCCTTGCGGCCGTCGCGGGCAGCGGCGTTGGCGATCCGTGCGGATTTCTGCTTCGAGTTTCCCGCCTCCCGCAGTGCCTCGTAGAGTTCTTCGTCCTTGATCTGCGGGTTTTCCTGCCGTGGCATCCGTGGTCCTCCGATCATCCGACCTGGTGGCCGGTGGCATCAATACCGTGCGGCGTCTCCGTCCCGGTTTTCGCCATCATCCCGGGTCTTGCGGGGTTGTTCCGGTTGGTTGGGATCGCCGGGCTGTTCCTCCGGTGCGCCGGTTGCATCGGTGCGGTGACGTCCACTTGTTTCGGTTTCAACCTCCGGATCGATGGAGTCGGCCTTCATGGCTTGTTCCTCGGCTCGCGACTGGGCTGATTGGGCCTCCTCGGTCTGGATGCGGGCCTCGTCGCGGAGGCGTTCGGCGTCAACCTCTGCCTGTTGTGCGTCGGCTGCCGCTCGGGCGGCCTTGGCTTGGCCTTCGCGTGCGTTGAGTTCCTCGGCCGCTGCCCCCTGGCGGAGATTCTCCGCCTTTTCGTGGTCCTTGGCATGCTTCCAGCGCCGGCCAAAGAAAAGCCCCAGGACGATGATTGCCAGGACCACGACGATGAGAATGATGGTCCAAGTTAGCTGGCCCGAATCCATGATCATTGACCTCTTTTTCAATGGCACCAACGGGGATAAGACCAGTAAAGCGCAAAACAAGAACGGTTGCTACGGCAGTGCAGCCGCCTTTCGCCGCTGTTGGTGGCGGCAGGATTGGGGTGGCATCCATCCCAACCACGGGCCCCGCACGCCGGGAACAACCCTCTGTTGCTTGCGGGAGGTTTGTGTTTACGATGAGCACAACGTTGCACCTGTCGTTGAAGGTACACATGTTCACCGCTCCGTCGTGGGGACGACGGACAAACGGATGGGGACGCAATGGTTGATCTGCAGAGGTTCGAGAACGCGCACTATCTCACGGTGTCCGAGGTGGCCCTGTCGATGCGGGTGTCAAAAATGACCGTCTACCGGCTGGTGCATGCCGGGGAGCTGCCCGCCGTACGTTTCGGCAGGTCCTACCGCGTGCCCGAACTGGCGGTGGAAGAATACCTGGTCGCCGAGCAGCACGCGGCCACATCGCCGGCCCACCACCCGGCAACCCCCTGAGGTGAAGGGCCAACGACCAGGGCGCTCATCCCGACAAGGGCTAGGCCTCTTGGTGGTAGGTTCCGTTGACGATCTTTCCATCCGAGCCCTGGTGCACGTCGGTGAAGTCAAGGATGCGCGTTCCCTCGACGGCCAACCACCCCGTCGGGCCGTATTCGGAAAGCACCTTGCTGTATCCGCTCTCGGGGACGCTGATGATCTGAAGCACTCCGCTGGGAAGAACCTTGTACCCGGTTCGCGAGGTGTGGTCCTCGCGCTTGCCTCCGTGATGGGTGACCTTGTAGCTCATCGGTTCCTCTTTTCGCCGTGGCGAACCTGCCTGGTTGGCAGGTTGAGATCGAACCCTACCAACGAATACCCCGGCGGGACCCGGCCACGCCCAAAGCGCCCCTTCACCTTCTCGATTTGTCCTTCTCGGCCGGATCAGAATTCTCGGGGTTTCCCGCCTGCGCAGGCTGGCGACGATCCGGTGCGGGCAGGGGCAGGCGGAAGGGTCACTGGGTCCACGAGGCAAGCGACATGCCGGTGAGCAGCCCGGCATACTGGCAACAGGGCCGAATTTCCGGCCCGGTACCGGTCAAGACCAGTGCGCACCAAGGCACTGAGCCGTCCGCGCCGGGACAAGGCACCGGCGGATCCGGATGCCGCCAGGTGAACATGCCACGGGTCTTGTCCCACCGTGCTGTTCGAACGAACGCCATGTCGGCCACTACAGCTTGTTGCCCGCCACGCACTGAGTTGTTCGACACGGAGAAAACACGCGACGATTCGCATCTGCCCGAAGGGTGTGCCCCATCGAAAATCGGGGCCTCCAGGTGCCGGATCCACTTACCCTGGGGCGTTCCCGCCCGTCTGGAGCCCAGCACAACTCACGATCCGTTTCCGCGGCTGAAACCCCGATGCAGGAATTCGGAGGGAAGCACCAAGCGTGGTTCATGCCGTTCCAACAGGTTGCCGCTGTTGCCTCGCTGGCCATCCGGAAGCGTTCGGGAGGCGACGGGTTGGGAAAATCGCTATGCCCAGGGGATGCGCGGCCCAAAAGACTCCCGAAACCCGCCGGGTTCCCTTGATCGGTACGGTACCCGGTGGTCTGATGGATGCGTAGGCTTCGTGCCGATTCCCCAGACCACATCTGACGGATCGGCGCGCCCAAGGATTTTCTCGAAAGGGCACCATCATGCTGAGCCATGAAGAGCTCAAGGGCCTGCTGGAATCCAACGCCAAGGTCTTCGGATCGGACGGCGAGATGATCGGGACCCTCGGCCACATCTACCTCGATGACCGGACCGGCATCCCCGATTTTGTCGCCGTGCATACGGGATTCCTGGGAAGCACCGAAAACTTCGTGCCGCTCAACGAAGCCGAGGTATCCAACGGAAACCTTTACGTGAAGTTCCCCAAGGATTTCGTGAAGGACGCACCGGACATCGAACCCGCCGGGGGCTTGAGCGCAGAGGACGAAAAGTGCCTCTACGACTACTACTCCCGGGCCGGCCTGGGAAGCCTGGAGGCCATGACCGGGCCGGATCCCCGGCAGCCCAACGACGGACATGACGCGCGGGAGAGAACCGGATGCCACCGCCCCGGAGGAGCACACCGTCCACGTGGTTCGGGAAAGGCCACGTGATCCGCGTTGCGGGTGTGGTCCACGACGACTTTGCCCCCGGGCACCCGCGCCTGCGCAAGGATGCCGTCTCCGAGCATGGGGAACACCGACCCGATTCGGTGGACGACCCGATGCTTCCACGATTGGGTCCTGCACCCGGAGAAGACACCGAAGTGCACCTTGACGGCATGCCCGAGCGACCAGCGTCCCGGCGATCTGGCCGCACCGATCATCTGGGCCCCTAGCGGAGCTGGGGCGTGAACCTCTTGGCGGGGGTTTCATTCACTGCAGCCTCCCGCCCACAGTCGTTGGCAACAACATTGCCGACCCGCCGGGCCCGGCTTCCACGCCGCGAGTGATCCGCGTGGCGGCCAGTAAATTGGTCCGGCAATCATTTCCGCAACCACGAATCAAAGGAGTTTTGCCATGGGCATCGGAGACAAGATCAGCAACGCGGCCAAGGACGCCACGGGCAAGGTGAAGGAGAAGGTCGGGGATGCCACCGACAACGAGAGCCTGCAGGCCGAGGGACTCAAGGACCAGGCCGTGGCGAAGGCCAAGCAGGCCGGTGAGCACCTCAAGGATGCGGCCAAGGACGTGACCGACAAGTAAGCCGGATGGGCCGGGCTCGGGATCTCCGACCCATCCGAGTCTGCGGAACCGGGGACTCCGCCGCGCATGTGCGGCGGGGTCCCCGGTTTTCTGTCTGGCCCATTCTCCGGCCGGCTCGCATGGACCGGGCAGGCCGGCCAACCGGGTTGAAGTTCCGGGTCCTTACTTCCTCGGCGCAGTGTGCCTACGATGGATCATGGACAAGGATCCTCCGACCGTGTTGAACCCCACGGTAAGGATGAAGGCTCCCCCTCGGTGCAAGGGGATACAGCAGGCGGGTCCGCCCCCGTGATTAGGCGCAGACCCGCCCCGCCCCGGCTCCATGAATCCCGTCTCGGGGTCAATGACCTCACCTGCGGGACTCTCCAAGCCGGGGCTGGTTTTCGGTGGCGCGGCCATTCTGACTGGCAACAGGTCGATGGCCACGCCTCCTTGGCATGGGCGCCCCGTTCCGGCCGGGGCTATTCGTGCTAGGCGCTGCGGTGGCCCGACATCGATCGCATGATGAACATGACCGCGGAGACGATGAGGCACACAATGCCCACCCAGAGCAAGAACTGGAGGGACTGGACGAAGCCGCCGGTGAACAGCAGGATGACGGCCACAATGGCAATAATGATGGGCAGCATGACGAACACCTTTCTGGTGAATGCGGGAACAAATCGTCATCACCATGTTAATCCCGTGGACAGCTTGCATCCATTGCCAATTCCCGATTTTTGCAGGCTTCACGTTCCGTGGGCTCGGTCCCGTTGCGATTTTCCCAACTCGGATCCGGCCACAAGAAGTGTGGGTAGGCGGCCACCGCCTGGGCTATTGAATACCTCGTTTTCATGCTCCATCATTGACATGCGCAATACGAGCGCCACCCGAAAACGTCTTCTTTTTCGAAGGAACTCTCCGAGGACAAGCCCATGAACACATCACATGTCATAGAGGCTAGACACATTCCAGGCCCGCCATCGTCACCTCCAAACGAACGCCCAACACCTTGCTCCAAATGCACATGGCGCATCCAACCTGCGATCTCTGTGAAACAGACGATTATCTGGTCTATGAGCGCGTCCGTGCGGTCAAGAAATCCCGCCGATGGTGGGCCGGCCATGTGGGAAGTCGACTGTTGGTGCGGCAAATGCGAAACGTTCTACGGTTTCCGGACAACCCGCCCACCCAAGGATCCCCAGATAGTCCTCGAGCGGATGGGCCCGCTCGGCGGCACAGGGCCGGTCCGACACCCATAGACTCCCGAACTCACGGGTTCACCGTATAACCATCGTTCGCGATCGCCTGATGCTCCAACGATCCACCGGCCGACTCCCATGTTCGAGGGAACCAGAGCCACACCGCTTCCAAAGAATCCGAACTCGCCAAGCGAAAGCAGGTACACACCATGCGTACCTTTGGCATGGAGGAAGAATTTTTCATCATCAGCCCGCTCACCGGATTGCCCTGCGCACCGCCGGCCTCGGCACGGGCCGAACTGCTGGCACTCACGGTGGGCGGCACCAACACCGTCGGCGAATTCCTCGCCTGCCAGGTGGAAAGCAACAGCCCGGTCTGCACCGAGGGTGCCGAGGCCCTGGCCACGGTGCGAAACTACCGGGAGGCCTTGTCGCGGGCGACGATCGATCTGGGCCTCCGGGTGGTTGCGCTGGGCACTCCCCCGCGCATCCCCGACGCCCCGGCCGTGGTGACCCCGACCGACCGGTACCGGGCCATCACGTCCCTGTGCGAGGGAATCGCCAGCGAGCACTATCTCTCGGGCCTGCACGTTCACGTGGGCATCGAGGACCAGGAATCAGGCGTCATCGCACTGAACGAACTGCGCCGCTGGCTCCCGGTCCTGACCGCCTGCGGATCCAATTCGCCCTACTGGCGCGGAGGCGACACCGGCTTCGCCTCCTGGCGAAACATCCACTACCGGCGCTGGGCCATCCAGGGCATCCCGCCCCACTTCCTTGACCTGCCGGACTACCAACGGCGGATGCAGTTCATGCTCGACTCCGACGTCGTGCTGGATTCCGGGCACATCAGTTGGGGCGCGCGGCTCTCCACGCACTACCCCACCGTGGAGGTCCGGGTGGCCGATGCCCAGATGAGCGCCTCCAACACCGTCCTGCTCGCCCTGATCGTCAGGTCCCTGGTGGACACCAGCCTCAACGGGGCACCCCCGGTCGTCCCGCCGTTGGCCGATGCACTGGACCTCGCCCAGTGGCAGGCGGCCAAGTTCGGGCTGCACGGCAACCACTTCGACCCCCTCGACGGGCGGAAGACCTCGGCGGTGAACATGCTGCGCAGCCTGATGGACTACATCCAGCACGCCCTGAAGCGGAACGGGGACGCCGACTACGTCTCCGAGGGCCTGACCCGGCTCATCCGCCAGGGCACCGGGGCCGGCATCCAACGGAGCCGCTTCCACCACGGGGGATTCAACGCCGTGCTGGACGAAGCCGCCGTCGACATCGCAGCCTAGCCCGGATGTTCCCCCTCCGACCGCAGCCGGATCCGAAACCCCGGCCGGGACGGCATCAAATGCAGGATGAAGTTCTATGCGCCGATAAAGGC
>CAWFRB010000036.1:0-23618 GCA_963818105.1 uncultured Actinomycetota bacterium
TATTTCTTGCCGATGAACCAGCCCTGCAGCTTGTTCAGGCGCGTTTGCAGCTGCTCGGCGTTGGCCTGGGCCACGGCCGGGCCGCCGCAGACCTCGCGCAGCTTGGTGTGGATGACCCCGTGCGGGGTTCCGGTGCGTGCGCTCCACGCCGACACGTTCTTCGAGAGCTGGGAACGCATGTCCATGAGCGCGCGGTGGTCGATGACCGGTGCCGCCGCGGCTTCCTCGTGGCTCTTGCGCACCTTGCGCCGGGTGACCTGTTCGGCCTGGCGCTGGCGCAGCAGCACGCCCACCTGGTCGGCGTCCAGCAGCCCGGGGATGCCCAGGAAGTCCTGTTCCTCCTCGGAGCCCACGGCGCCGCCGGTGCCGAACTCGCCGCCGTCGAAGAGCACGCGGTCGAAGGACGCGTTGGAATGCAGCGCCTCGAACTTCTGCTTGTTCAGCTCGTCGCTGGCCTTTTCCTCGCGGTTGGCCTCGGCGACAAGCGCATCCTCGGGGTTGTAGTCCGGGTCCTCGACGTGCTTTTCGGGGCGGTCCAGCGCGTGGTCGCGCTCGGCTTCCATCTCGTTGGCCAGGGCCATGAGGATCGGCACCGAGGGCAGGAACACGCTGGCGACCTCGCCGCGCTTCCGGCTTCGCACGTAGCGGCCGATGGCCTGGGCGAAGAAGAGCGGGGTGGAGGTCGACGTCGCATACACGCCCACGCACAGGCGCGGCACGTCGACGCCTTCGGACACCATGCGCACGGCGACCATCCAGCGGCTGTCGCCGGCGGAGAACTCGTCGATCTTCTTCGAGGCGCCGGCGTCGTCGGAAAGGATCGTGGTGACCTTTTCGCCGGTGATCTTCTCCAGCTGCGCCGAGTAGGCGCGGGCGTCCTCGTGGTCGGTGGCGATGACCAGGCCGCCGGCGTCGGGCACCGTGCGGCGGACCTGGGTCAGCCGCTTGTCCGCGGCCTCGAGCACCGAGGGGATCCAGTCGCCGGCCGGGTCCAGCGCGGTGCGCCAGGCGTGGGCCGTGATGTCCTTGGTGAAGCCCTCGCCGAGCTGGGCTTCCATTTCCTCGCCGGCGCTGGTCTTCCAGCGCATGATCCGGAGTAGGCCATGAACAGCACCGGGCGGACCACGTGGTCCTTCAGGGCGTTGCCGTAGCCGTAGGTGTAGTCGGCCTTGGAACGGCGGATGCCGTCGTTGCCCTCGACGTAGTCGACAAACGGGATCGCCGCGGTGTCGGAGCGGAACGGGGTACCGGTCAGGGCCAGGCGGCGGGTGGCGGGCTCGAAGGCCTCGCGGATGCCGTCGCCCCAGGAAAGCGCGTCGCCGCCGTGGTGGATCTCGTCCAGGATCACCAGGGTGCGCGCGGCCTCGGTCTTGGCGCGGTGCAGCAGCGGCTTGGAGGCCACCTGGGCGTAGGTGAGCACCACGCCGATGTAGCCGTCGCCGTGGCGGCCGTCCGCGTTCTTGAAGTTGGGGTCGATGGACAGGCCCACGCGGCCCGCGGCATCCGCCCACTGCTTCTTGAGGTGGTCGGTGGGTGCCACGACGATGATGCGGTTGACGGTCTTTGCGTCGACCAGCACCTTGGCCAGGCGCAGCGCGAAGGTGGTCTTGCCTGCACCGGGCGTTGCCACGGCCAGGAAGTCCTTCGGCTCGGTGGTGAAGTACTTGCTAAGCGCCTCCGCCTGCCAGGCACGCAGCTTGGAGCCGGTGCCCCAGGCGGCTCGTTCGGGGTAAGCCGGAGGAAGACGATCCTCCATGGGCAGTTTGTCTCCAAGGGAGAACAACGTATCTGTCATGCACACACCCTCCGTGGCGCTCGGGAAGCAACGCCCGCGCAGGCACGGGGTGGCTAGGGACTTGATTGGTGTGGGGTGTTACTTCTTGCCCTTGTCTCCGCCGCCGGAGAGGGACTCGTAGATTTCCTTGCATTCGGGGCAGACCGGGAACTTGTTCGGGTCGCGGCCCGGAACCCAGACCTTGCCGCACAGGGCGATCACCGGGTCGCCGGTGAAGGCGGACTCCATGATCTTTTCCTTCTGCACATAGTGGGCAAAGCGCTCATGGTCGCCGGCCTCCACTTCCTGGGCAACTTCGGTGCGCTCGATGGTCGTGGCACCGCCGCCGGAAGTTGTACGCGGGTCGTCTTTGAACGGATCTAGGGGCATGCTCATGTCCACCAGTCTAACAACCCGGACGCTGAAACAGGGCGAATCCGGTGGTGCGGTAAGTCGCACCACCGGATGCCTATTTGTTGACCATGACCGCCTGCATCAGTTCCGGCATGCGGTTTTCCAGCCAGCGGCCGCCCAGCCGGATGCCGAGAATGAGCAGCACCACACCGAGGACGATCCCGACCGGCAACGCCAGCCAGCCGTAGAGCGCCTGCCCGGTGACGAGCTGCGCGACCGTGAGGCCCAGGGCCGGAACCAGCAGCAGGAACATGATGCCGAAGGTGCACAGCTGCACCACGGCCATGCGCGCGCCGGCACCCGGCGGGGTCTTGAAGGGGCTGTCCCCCGGCAGCGGCACCGAGTAGGTGAACCGGGCCGAGGAGACCGAGGCGACGCCGAATCCGGAAAACAGCGCGCCCAGGGACAGCCCGATCATGGCAGGCAGCAGGTCCGTGCGCCCCAGGAAGACCGGGGGCAGGATCGTGGCAAGCAGCGTCACGGGCAGCGCAAACATGCCGCAGGCGATCACCCGCCCGGCACGGTCGGCCACGCCGCTGACGCCCGTGAGCACATGCAGGGAGAACGCCGTCGAGTCGTAGGAGACATCGGCGGAGATCGAGAAGGCCAACAGGATGGCCAGGAACGGGCCGAGCCCCAGCATCAGCGATCCGGTTCCCGAGTTCGAGGAGGCGAACCAGAGGATCACCGGCAGCAGCGGGACAATCACGATGCTCGCCGCGTAGCGCGGGTCCTTGAGCCAGTAGGTCAGCGCGCGGGCCGCGACGGCCCCGGTCGGAGTGGCCGGGAAGAAGTTGAAGAGCCCCATGCCCACGGCCTTGGTGCTGGCGGCCGGGGCGACCGGCGTCTCCATGGCCTGGTGCAGGGAACGCTCCCACGCCCACACCACCAGCGCCAAGGTAGGCCAGCCCGAGCACGAAGCGCAGCAGGCCCGCCAGCGGCGCCCCGGAGGCGAGGTCGCCCGGGACGGCGGCAAAGACGCCCAGCGGGGTCCAGGCCAGCACGTCGGCGAGCTGCGGCAGCCAGCCGAGCGCCGATTCGAATCCGCCGGAAACGGTTCCGATGATCGGGCCCAGCAGGATCAGCGGGACGATCGCGAAGATGCCGGCGACGTCCCGGAACCGCCGCGAGCCGGTCAACCGGGTCATGGAGGTGGTGGTCAGCCGGGCCAGCGCCAGGCACATGAGTGCCGCCA
Organism: uncultured Actinomycetota bacterium; assembly: GCA_963818105.1. Taxonomy (GTDB): domain Bacteria; phylum Actinomycetota; class Actinomycetes; order Actinomycetales; family Micrococcaceae; genus Paeniglutamicibacter. The sequence continues at coordinate 3,384 of CAWFRB010000036.1, forward strand.
GCACGCCGCAGACCACCGCGGCCGCCAGCGCCGCCGCGTCGAAGCGCCAGGCCAGGAACTGCGAGCCCAGAAGCAGCAGGGTGAGCAGGCCCGGGATGCCGATGAAACCGGAGAGCAGCAGCCCCGCGGCGAGCTTCGGCCGGGAGATCGTGAAGGTCGTGAAACGCGCGGGGTCAAGGGTCAGGTCCACGCCGAAGGCCACCAGCGGGATGAGCGCCCAGCCCAGCGTGATGGCCGAAACGGCCAGCACCAGGTACATGAGGATGTCGGCCGTGTCCAGGGTGGCCGCGAAGACCAGCGCGGCAACGAGCGCGACGATCAGGCCCAGGCCGTAGAGCCCGCCGATGATGACGCCGACCAGCTGCCAGGGGCTGCGCCTGAAGGAATTGCGCAGCAGCAGGAGCTTGAGGCTTAGGAGGTGTGCAACCACGAGAGCCCCTCATTCGATCCGCGCCCGCCGACCAGGTCGACAAAGCGGTCTTCCAGGGACATGCCGCCGCGGACCTCGTCCACGGATCCCGCGGCCAGCAGGTTGCCGTTGGCGATCACCGCGACGTGGCTGCACATGCGCTGGACCAGGTCCATCACGTGGGAGGAGACGATGACGGTGCCGCCGTGCGCCACGTAGTCGGACAGGATGTCGCGGATGTTCGCCGCCGAAACCGGGTCGACGGCCTCGAACGGCTCATCGAGCACCAGCACGCGCGGGGAATGGATCAGCGCCGTGGCCAGCGCGATCTTCTTGGTCATGCCGGCCGAGTAGTCGACGACCAGCTTGCTTCCCGCGTCGGCCAGGTCCAGCACGCGCAGCAGGTCGTCGGTGCGCGTATCGACCGTGGCCCGGTCCATGCCGCGCAGCAGCCCCGCAGTAGGTGACAAGCTGGCGGCCCGAGAGCCTGTCGAAGAGGCGCACGCCGTCGGCCAGCACGCCCAGGGAGGCCTTGGCCTTCGCGGGTTCGGCCCAGACGTCGATCCCGTGGATCCACACCTGGCCGGCGTCGGGGCGCATGAGCCCGGTGGCCATGGACAGCGCGGTGGTCTTGCCGGCGCCGTTGGGCCCCACCAGGCCAAAGAACGAGCCGGTGGGCACATCCAGGGAGATGCCGTTCACGGCGACTTTTTCGCCAAATCGCTTGCCCAGCGAACGAATCGACAGGGCCGCCGTGCCGGGATCCAGGTAAGAGTTGCTCATGGCTAAAAAGTACCAGTGTGACGTGTCCCGGAGGAGTCATCCCAACGGACTAATCCAGAGGTCAGCCCGATGTTGGCGACTAAGGGCATGCTCGCGGGAGCTAATCAATTTGCTTTAGGTTAGCCATGCCTAATAAATTGTCGGGCGATGACAACACAATCAGACCTAGACGCGGCCCCCATGGCCGCCGTCTCCTTCGCCGCCGATTTGGCGCGCTTCGGGGACCGGACCGCGATCCACCATGACCACGGTTCGCTGAGCTATGCCGAGCTTGCCGCCCAGGTGGAGTCGACCGCGCGATCCCTGGGGCCGGTGCGACGTCTCGTGGCGCTCGAGGCCGAGAACTCCCTGCCGTCCCTGGTGGCCTATCTTGCCGCACTCGCCGCCGGGCACCCGCTGCTGATCCTTCCCGCGGGCGGGGGCGATGCCTCGGCCGCGCTTGTCGAAGCCTACGACCCGGACGTGGTCATCACCTCGGCGGGGCAGGCATCCCTGGTGCAGGAGCGGCGCGAGGGCACCGGCCACCGGCTGCACCCCGAACTGGCACTGCTGCTGAGCACCTCGGGCTCCACCGGCTCCCCCAAGCTGGTCCGGCTCTCCGCCGCCGGGATCCAGGCCAACGCGCGGGCCATTGCCGAATACCTCGACCTGCGCCCCGGCGACGTGGCGGCCACGACGCTGCCACTGTCCTACTGCTACGGCATGTCGGTGGTCAACAGCCACCTGTCCGTGGGCGCGGCGATCGCGTTGACCAACGTATCCGTGGTCGACCCGTGCTTCTGGGACCTCATGCATTCCCGGAAGGTGACGTCCTTCGCCGCCGTCCCCTACACCTTCGACCTGCTGGAACGGGTCGGGTTCGCCGACATGGAGCTGCCGGCCCTGCGCCACGTCACCCAGGCGGGCGGCCGCCTGGCCCCGGAAAAGGTGCGCTCCTACGCGCAGCTGGGCCAGAGCCGCGGCTGGGACCTGTTTGTCATGTACGGGCAGACCGAGGCCACCGCGCGCATGGCCTACCTGCCGCCGGACCTCGCCGAGGCCAACCCCGCGTCCATCGGCGTGCCCATCCCGGGCGGCGAATTCCACCTTGAACCGGTTCCCGGGCTGGACGCCTCCGAACTGGTCTACACCGGACCCAACGTCATGCTCGGCTACGCCGAATCCCCCGAGGACCTGGCCGCCGGGCGCACCGTGGAAAGGTTGCACACCGGGGACCTGGCCCGGCGCACCCCCGAGGGCCTGTATGAAATCACCGGCCGGCGCAGCCGCTTCGTGAAGATCGTCGGCCTGCGCGTGGACCTGGGACAGGTGGAGCGGAAGCTCACCGCCCTGGGCGTTTCCGCGGCTGTCGCCGGCACCGACGAGGGCATCGTTGCGGCCGTCGAGGGCGAGCACGACCTGCCCATGCTCGCCGGGATCCTGGCCCGGGAGCTTGGGCTGCCGCGCGGGGCCCTGGCCCTGCACCCGGTGGAGGAACTCCCCCGGCTGGCCAACGGCAAACCCGACTACCCCGCGGTGCTGGCCCTGGGCGGCACGCCCGCCGCCGCAGGCGCTCACTGCCCCGGCGGCACGACCCCGTCCGCCGACTCTTCGCGGACGGCGGCCCCGGGGCAGGACACCGTCCGGCTGGCGATCGCCGACGCGCTGGAGCGCGGGGACATCGCCGGCACCGACACGTTCGTGTCCCTGGGCGGCGATTCGCTGTCCTACGTCGCGGCCTCCGTCCGGCTTGAGCAGCTGATGGGCACCCTGCCGCCCGGATGGCACCTGATGCCGGTGGCGGAGCTGGAGGCCCTGGCCGGGGCGCCGCGCCGGGAGGAAACGGGCAGCAAGGCCCTGCGCGCGCTGCGGTCCCTGGTGCCGCCGATGGACACCGGGATCGTGCTGCGCGCCGTGGCGATCGTCTTCATCATCTCCTCGCACATCGGCCTGTTCAAGTGGCAGGGCACCGCCCATGTGCTCATGGGGCTGGCCGGCTACAACTTTGCGCGCTTCATGCTGGCGGGCACGCGGCGGGAGCGGTTGCGCCGGCAGCTGCGCGCCGTGGTGCGGATCGTGGTGCCCACCGTGGCGGTCATCGCGTTCGCCTTGATGGTGACGGACAAGTACAACTGGACGAACATGCTCCTGCTGAACTCGCTGCTGGGAACACCGAAGTTCGGCACCAACGAGCATTTCTGGTTCGTGGAGGCCCTTGTCTACATCCTGCTGGGGCTTGCCGTGCTGCTGGCCATCCCCGCCGCCGACCGGCCTTGCGCAGGTGGCCCTGGGCGTTCCCGATGGCGCTTGTCGGGCTCGACCTGCTGCTGCGCTTCGATGTGATTGTCCTCCCGATGCCGTGGCAGGGCCCGATGCTGTGGCTCTTCGCCCTGGGCTGGGCCGCCGCGGCCTCCCGCACGGCGTGGCAGCGCGCGGCCGTCTCGGCGGTGACGCTGCTCTCCGTTCCCGGGCTGTTCGACAACGACCTGCGCAACGCCACGATCATGGTGGGCATGCTGATGGTCATCTGGATCGCGACCATCCCCGTCCCGCGTTTCCTGCACCGGGCCGTCGCGGTGCTGGCCGGGGCCTCGCTGTACATCTACGTCTCCCACTGGCTGGTCTTCCCGCTGTTCGACAAGAAGTACGCGGCCCTGGCCGTTGCGGTCTCGCTGGTTGTCGGCATCGTCTACGGCGCCCTCGCCACCCGGGCCATGAACCTGGCCGAACGCCTCCTCGCAAACCGGCGGCCCGCCCGCGGCCACCGACGAGCCATCCGCTCGAAGGAACAACCATGATCGATTCCCTGGCGCAGGCGCCTGCGCCGACCGCCGAGCAGCCCGCGCTCCCCGCCGAGGAAGCACTGCACCGGTCCGCCCCGATCCGCACGGCCCGTGCATCCGGACGGTCGGGCCAGGCGCGCGGCGCTGGCCGGCCTGTGCGTGGCGGGCTGGTCGGCCTCGGTGCTGGTCGGCCACAACCTGGACACCGGCCAGGAGGTGCACCGCATCGGGCTCGCCGTGCACATCCTGGCGCTGGTCGTCTCGTTCGGCACCATCCTGGTGATCGACTGGATCGGCCTGCTCTGGCTGCTGGGCAAGCGCGAGATCCACGAACCCGGCCGGCTCGAGTCGGCCGCCAAGCCGCTGATCTGGGGCGGGCTGGCCATGCTGCTGGCCTCCGGCGCGTTCATCAACCCGGACCTGGGCAGCATCCCCACGCGCGTGAAGCTGGTGTGCGTGCTGGTGATCATGCTCAACGGCCTGGCCATCGCCCCGCTCATGCACCGGCTGCTGGCCATGCCCGGCACCACCAGGTTCGGCGAGGTCGCCCGCGGCCTGCGCGCCCGGCTGATGCTCGCCCTCAGCGTGTCCCAGGCCTGCTGGTGGACCGCGGTGCTCATCGGGCTGCTCAACAGCACGCTGCGGCGCTGGACCGGAAGCTGAGAATCCGGCGACGCCAAGAAGACGAAAAACGGGGAGGCCGGTCAATCTGACCGGCCTCCCCGTTCACGTGCCACGGCGGAATCGACCGCCGGGTCCTGCTAGAAGAGCACGCGCGCAAGCTTCTGGCGCGATGCCACGACGCGCTCGTCGTGGACGCCCACGATCGAGTACAGCTCGACCAGGCGTGCCCGGGCGGCCTCGCGCTCGTCGCCGAAGTTGCGGCCGATGAAGTTCACCAGCCGGCCAAAGGCGTCCTCGACGTGTCCGCCGACGACGTCCATGTCGGCAACGGCCAGCTGGGCCTCGAGGTCGTCGGGGTTGGCGGCGCCCGCGGCGCGGACGGCGGCCAGGTCCTGGTCCTGGGTGCGCATGAGCAGGCGCACCTGGTTCAGGCCGATCGCGGCGTCGGTGTCGTTGGGCTTGTCGTTCAGGGCGTGCTTGTACGCGATCTCGGCGGCCTGGAAATCCCCGGCCTCGATGGCCTCAAGGGCGGCCTGGTGCAGCGGCGGCAGCGGCGCCTCGGCGGGCGCCGACCCGGTGCTGAAGGGCGCAACGGTTCCCGCCACGCCGTTCTGGATGCCCAGCGAAAGCAGTTCGTCGAGCAGCGACTGGATCTGGGAGACCTCGGCACTGCCCTGGAACATCGGAACGGGCTGGCCGTTGATCAGCGCGATGACCGAGGGAATCTGGGTGACCTGGAATGCCTGGGCGATCGTCGATTCGGTTTCGGCGTCGACGGTGGCCATGACGACGGAGCCGTTCTTGGCGTTGACCACCGAGGCCAGCAACCCGTCGAGCTGCACCGAGGCCGGAGAGCGCGGGCTGCCGAGGGACACGATCACCGGAACCTGCTGGGAGAGCGCAACGATCTCGGGGAAGAGCGCCTGGTCGATCGTGCGCACCCAGCTGGGGGCGTTGTTCTCCGGAGCATCGACCTGCTCCGGGTGAACCTTTTTCAGGGCCGCCAGATCAATGGCGCCGCGTGAGGATGGTGCAGTGGGTTCAGGCATGCTGGAGGTCATGCCTCTACTTTAGGCCGCAGCACGCCCGCTGGGAAAACCTGCGCCCACAAGAAAGGCGAAGTGGACCGAAATTTTCATTCGATCCACTTCGCCTTGGCCCGGCCGGCCCCGAACGGGCCCGCCGTGGCTACTTCAGCAGGCTGGCACGCCTGGTGACGACCTCGGCAGCGACGACGCTGACCTTGTCCTTGGAATCCGCGGCCGGGATGAACAGCAGCACCGGCTCGCCGTAGGTGATGGAAATGCCCTTCTTGGTTTCCTTGGCCCCGGTGATCTTTGCGGTTGTCGCATCCAATCCGATGGTTCCGCCCGTTTCCTTGGGCTTGGCGGTGGTCTCGGACGTGATGTGGCCGGAGACCAGGACGCCTCCGCCGGGAACCGCCAGGACGGTGGTCTGCTTGGTGTTGACGGTGCGCTTGAACGTGATGTTCGCGTTCTTGTTGGCCTTCACCAGCTCGTTCTGGCCCTTGGCGTTGAGCGTCAGGAAGGCGCTCTTGGAGAATTCGTCGGCATACTTGGATTTCTCGTCATCCATGACGTTTGCCAGGCGGGTCAACGCGTCCTTGGGGGTCATGGTCAGGCCCTCGGCATCGCCGGTTGCCATCTTCACCGCGGTGTCGCCCACGGCGATGCCCGGGAAGGTCGAGCCCGGCAGCATCGGCGTTGCGAATACGAGCTTGTAGTCCTCGCGCGGTCCGGACTGCGTCAGGGTCATCGCCATCGGGATCGTCGATGCCTCGGAGTCCTTGGCCGTGACGACCATGATGGAACGCGGGAAGGTGGCGGCATTCTGGGTCGGCACCGCCGCGGACCGGATGACCGAGGTGTTGACGGCCGGAACGGCGTCAACCTTCACGCCGTCGTTGCGCAGCCCGTAGTTTTCGGCGCGCAGGATCTTCAGGGCACCCGCGGTGCGCTCGTCGAGGTCCTTGGCATCCTTGGACTTGTCGGCGGTCGCAACGGACTTCGAGATGGCTTCAAGGATCCGCTCAAGCTGGCCTTGCATCACGACGGGGTACACCTGCTCCTCCTTCTTCACGCTCTCCTTGGGGCTCGGAGCGGCGCTGGCCAGCGCCGGGGTCGAGGGCAACACAACCATGGCGAGGACGCCGAGGGTTGCCACAACCTTCTGCGTGGTCGAGGAGCCCTTGGTGTCCTTGGGTTCCTGGACCTGCGGAAGGGTTCCCGTTACGGCTTCAGCTTCCGCTTCGCGGGCTGCCGCACGGCGTCCGCCGCCGGATCCGCCACGCGGCTTGGGACGGAAAACGGCACCGGCCAGGCCGCCGGCAAGCAGGAGCGCGCCGATGATGATCAGCGGCATCGACAGCGGGGTCGCCGTGTCGCCGGGCCAGGTGACGGTGATGTCGGTCGGCGCAGCGGCCTTGCCGTCTGCAGCCACCAGCAGCGTCCAGGAACCGTCATCGGGGTTCGTCCAGTGGTACGTCATGGACTTGTCGGCCTTTTGGGTGGCCTCGAAGATGTCGCCACCGACGGGGTTCGGCACGTTGTCCTCACCCGTGACGGTGTTCGCCTCGAGCACCTTGTTGGTGACGTCGATGCCCGTGACGTTGGTGTGTGCAGCCTTGCCCACCCATGCCTCGGCGTCGGAGCTACGCACCATGGATGCGCTGAACTTGCCTTCGCCGTTGATGGTGATCACCGCCGGCTGCCCGGAAACGGTGCCTACGCCTGACTGGATCAGAGTCACCGGGGCTGCTGCCGGAGGCTGGGAGAAGGAAGCGGTCAGCGTCTCGGGCGGAGCCCAGATGGTTCGCTGACCGATGCCCACTACCAGGGCTACCAGCCCAAGAATGATCGCGATCGCTGAAAAGATCTTTCGCACAATTACACCTAACGGAACGGGGGTCGAGAATCGGCCTCAGTGCGCCAACCGAAAAACATTCGAACTGGTGGCACACCCTAAGTCTAACGAGTGGGCACTCCCTAGTGTTCCAAGATGTAACCAGAACCACCAGAGTCTTCGGCACCTGATCAATCCTTTTCCACGCCCCTGCATGCCGACACCCCTCGCCTCCGGCCCAAGCGCAAAAGGTATTAGGCTCGGGCTGTGACTACTCATGATGCGGACGAACCCAAGGGACCGGAAGTGCCCGCCAACGGCCCAAACGACCCCGGCACCCATTCACCGGAGATTCCCGGGAAACTCACGGGCAGGCAGCCGCAGGCAGCCGACCACGAGGTTGACGAGGCCGCGGCGACGGCTCCGTTGTGGCGCCGCGTGATCGGCAGGGCGCAGCACACCTTGGATTCGCGCATCAAGCCACCCGAGAACTTCGGGTTCCCGCCGGCTCCCGGCCACGACGACCCGGGAACCGCGCCGGAAACCCTCAACGGTTCCCGGGCGCACCCGGTGGCCTTCGGATTCCTCTTCACGGTCGGCGTCGGTCTCGCGTTGCTCGGATTCTTCCTGCTCACCAACGTGGGTTCGCTGGTCATCTGGATTGCCATAGCCCTGTTCATCGCGCTGGGCCTCGACCCGGTGGTGCGGTTCTTCGTCGGCAGGGGGCTTTCGCGCACGGCCGGCGTATTGATCACCATGGCCTTGCTCCTGGGCGTTGCCGGAGGATTCATCGGCATCATCATCCCGACCATCGTCACCCAGACGGCGCAGTTCATCGAACGTGCCCCGAGCATCGTCGACGAATTCCTGAAGTCGGAATTCTTCGTTTCCCTGGACCAGCAGTACCACGTCTCCGACCGCATCAGCCAGGAAATCGGCAAGTTCTTCTCCGACACCGGCGCCGTGGGCGGGATCTTCGGCGGCGTCCTGGGTGTCGGCAGCGTCGTTGCCCAGGGCCTGTTCGGTGTCTTCATCGTGTTGGTGCTGGCGATCTACTTCCTCGCCTCGCTTCCGTCGCTCATGGCCTTCGGCTACAGGCTTGCGCCGCGCTCCAAGCGGGCAAACATCGAGAAGCTTGGCAACACCATCACCCGCTCGGTCGGCAACTACGTCATGGGGCAGGCCTTTGTCGCGGTGGTGAACGCCACTGTCGCGCTGATCCTCATGAGCATCCTCCAGGTCCCGTTCGCCGCGCTGCTCACCCTGCTGGTCGCCATCCTGGCGTTCATCCCGCTGATCGGCGCCGCGATCGCCGGCATCCTGGTGTCGCTGATCTCGCTGACCCTGGGCTGGCAGAGCGCCGTCATCTACGCGATTTGCTACTTCGGCTACCTGCAGGTCGAGGCCTACTTCGTCTCCCCGAAGGTCATGCAGAAGGCAGTGTCGGTCCCCGGCGCCGTGGCCGTCATCTCGGTGATCGCCGGCGGCACCCTCATGGGCGTGGCGGGGGCGCTGATGGCCATTCCCACCGCCGCCGCCGCCATGCTCATCCTGCGCGAGGTCTTCATCGCCCGGCAGGACCACCGCTAGCCGCCGACGGCGGTTCCGCGGCGGCTAGTACTTGTAGGAACGGGAATCCCAGCACTTGGAATGCCAGTGCCTGCGGGCCGCGGCCGAGGCGTCGTCACCGGACCAGTGGTCCGCGCGCCACGCCACGACGTGCTCGATGCCCGGCTTGATGAACTGGTCGCAGCCCGGGCATTTGTACGTCTTGGCGGCACCGGTGGCCGAAATCTTGCGCACGTGCCATTGGCCGTCCGGGGCGTCCTGCAGGCGCTGCACGCCGTAGCGGGCCTTCTCCAGCCACGGCTCGTCGCTTCCGAGCTCCGGGCGGGTCCATTTATTGGACCGTCCCCCACGCGGTGCGGGGGCGGTTGAACGTCGGGGGCGATTCGAGCGGGCCATATCTCAATTCTGCCCCAAGTCGCCGGCGGTGCCTGTGCCGCTGCACACTCTTGGCCACTGCCGGATGCCCGAAACCCGGTAGAGTGCACGGTGTGCGTTTAGTGATTGCCAAGTGTTCAGTTGATTATGAGGGCCGTTTGCGTGCCCACCTCCCCCTGGCGACCCGCCTGTTGATGGTGAAGGCCGACGGCTCGGTCCTGGTCCATTCCGACGGCGGCAGCTACAAGCCGCTGAACTGGATGAGCCCGCCCGCCGTCATGCGGATCGTGGAACCGGACGAGGAGCAGGCCGCCGAGGGCGACGTCGAGCTCTGGCACGTCGCCCACCAGAAGTCCGATGACCGCCTGGTGGTCCACATCAAGGAAATCATCCACGACACCGAGCACAACCTCGGCACCGACCCGGGCCTGATCAAGGACGGCGTCGAATCCGACCTGCAGCGACTGCTGGCCGACCAGATCGAGACCGTCGGCGCAGGGTTCACCCTGATCCGCCGCGAATACATGACGGCCATCGGCCCGGTGGACATCCTGGCCCGCGATGCCGGGGGCTCCACCGTCGCCATCGAGCTCAAGCGCGTGGGCGACATCGACGGCGTCGAGCAGCTGACCCGGTACCTGGAACTGCTCAACCGCGACCCGCTGCTCAAGCCGGTGCGCGGGGTGTTTGCCGCGCAGAAGATCAAGCCGCAGGCCCGCACGCTGGCCACCGACCGCGGCATCGACTGCCTCGTGCTGGACTACGACGCCATGCGCGGAGTCGACGACAGCGCCGCACGGCTCTTCTAGGATTCCACCAACCCAAAGGGTTGCCGGTTCAGTTCTGCACTGAACCGGCAACCCTTTGCCGTACGTGCCGGCCGCGCGCCGCCCGGTTGGCACGCGTCCGATTGCGGACGTCAATCCGTGGCCAGCTGCGCACCGCGACCTAGAATGGGGTCATGACTCCATCAGCCTCCCCGGCCCGCTACGCACTCACCGGACGCCTCCTCTCGCACGGAACCGAAATCACCGACGGCATCGTTGCGGTCGACGGCAACCGCATCGCCTTCGCCGGGAACGCAACGGAGTTTGCCTTCCTCGAGGATGCCGCCAGCTTTGAACTGCGGACCACCCCGGAGGGAACCATCATCACCCCGGGCCTCATCGACCTGCACTGCCACGGCGCCGTGGGCGGGGACTTCCCCTCCGGCGATGCGCAGGCCATCGGCAAGGCCATCGACTTCCTGCACCGCGCAGGGACCACCACCCTGCTGGCTTCCCTGGTGACCGCGGACCGCGAGCGACATGCTCGCCTCCGCCCGGGTGCTGGCCGAGTTCGCCGCGCGCGGCGACATCGCCGGCATCCACGCCGAAGGCCCGTACCTCTCGGACGTCCGCTGCGGCGCGCAGGACCCGGCCTTCCTGTCCGATCCGGAACCCGATTTCGTCGACGCGTTGATCGAGGCCTCGGCCGGACAATTGCGCACCATGACCTACGCCCCCGAACGCCGGGGTTCGGACGCACTGCTCGAGCAGCTGGTGTCCCAGGGCGTCGTCCCCTCGCTGGGCCACACCGATGCCGATGCCACCGCCGTGACCAGTTCCCTGGAACTGGCCCGCGAGGAACTCGGTAGCGCCGGCGTGGACGGCTTCACCGAACGCCCCACCGTGACCCACCTGTTCAACGGCATGCCGTCGCTGCACCACCGCTCCCCCGGCCCCGTTGCCGCCTGCCTGGAACTCGCGGCAGCCAACAAGATCATCGTCGAGCTCATCGCCGACGGCGTGCACCTCGACCCGGTGACGGTTCGCACCGTCTTCAACCTGGTCGGCGCCGACTCCATCGCGCTGGTCACCGACTCCATGGCGGCCGCGGGCCTGGCCGACGGGAACTACGCCCTGGGCCCGGCACAGGTGACCGTCGCAAACGGCGAGGCGCGCCTGACCTCCAACGGTTCGCTGGCCGGCGGCACGGCCACCATGCTCGATGTCCTTCGTTCGGCGGTTGCCGGGGGCGTCCCGCTTTCGGAGGCCCTGGTCTCCGCCACCAAGGTCCCGGCCGAGGTGCTTGGGCTCGTCGACGAGGCCGGGCAACTCCACCAGGGATTCGTCGCCGACCTGCTCCTGCTGGATGAGAAGCTCAACCTGCTGCAGGTCATCCGCAACGGTGAATCAATTTATGAAGTTTCTGTTTAGCACCAACGCCAAAGGTGTTGACCCAGATCACATGGCTATGTGATGCTGGACTCAGTCTTTGTGTTGGTTAGTCATACCCGCCAAAGCTAGGTTGCGGGTGTGAAGCGGCTGATGCGGTTTAGTCCAAGTCAGTGTTCTTCTCACTTCTGTACCAATCACGGCCGGCGCACGGTGCGCCGGTCGGTTTTTCGCACTAAATGAGGAGAAATACATGGCTCAGGGAACCGTGAAGTGGTTTAACGCCGAAAAGGGATTCGGCTTTATCACTCCGGATGGCGCCGAGGCTGACGTTTTCGTTCACTACTCGGAAATCCAGACCAATGGCTTCCGCACGCTGGAAGAAAACCAGCGCGTGGAATTCGAAGTTGGCCAGGGCGCCAAGGGTCCTCAGGCAACCGGCGTTGTCGGTCTCTAGGACTTCAGAAACTCTTTGAACCCCCGGGCCGTTGCAACACCCCGGCGTTTCATACGCCGGCAAAGGGTGAAGTCGCGGCCCGACCCGAAGAATAGTTAAAGCAGTGGGGCGGGATGATGAACATCATCCCGCCCCACTGCTTTATGCGTTTAGTCTTGCCGCCAGGTGCCGACGCCCGCAACGGGGCCGGCCTCCAGCCAGGCCGAGAGACCGTTATAGGTCCCGTAGTCCATGGCAATCAATATTTCTCGGCCTTCATAGGTCACCATCACGATGACGCTACCAGGCTGTACCAGGTGCTTTTCTTCTTCCGCGGGCTTTCGCCATCCATTGAGTTCAATGGAACTACGCAAAAACTTGTGCACCGCAATCGGGGAGACGGAAAAGAGCTTGAGAAACTCAAGCTCTCCGGCTCCATAACGAGCGATAACCATCATCCACTTCCCGGGGGTCGTGGAGATCGAAGCGTCGAATGTGCCAAGAGTGCGCCGTAACTGAATACGGCGCACTCCCATGGCGCCCAAGAACATCACCACCAGCAGCAAGGCTGCCAGAACGATGAGTACAGGAATGCCGAGTTCGTTCAAGGCAGGACTATCGAGTTCCCGCCGGGGCAGATTCGGCCATGACGGCGTTATCGGCAACGATCACAACGCGGTTGGCATCAACGGAGAAGAACCCGCCGTCAACCTGGACCGTGAAGCGGGGACCGGAAACCGGTACGATTTCCAGATCTCCGGCAGCCAGCACGGCCAGCATCGGCGCGTGATCGGGAAGGATCCCGATCTCGCCTTCGCTGGAACGTCCCTTGACCAGTTTTGCCGCGCCGGACCACACGAAGTGGTCGGCAGCAACAATTTCGACTTGGAGTTCGGCCATGATTACTTGGTCGATTCCTGGATCTTGGCCCACTGGCGCTCGACATCGTCCATGCCGCCAATGTTGAAGAATGCCTGCTCTGCGATGTGGTCGACATCGCCGTTGCAGATCGCGTTGAAGCCTTCGATGGTGTCCTTGATGGCAACCGTCGAGCCCTCGACACCGGTGAACTGCTTTGCAGTGTAGGTGTTCTGGGACAGGAACTGCTGGATGCGACGTGCGCGCGAAACAACAATCTTGTCTTCTTCGGACAGTTCGTCGACACCGAGGATGGCGATGATGTCCTGCAGTTCCTTGTTCTTCTGAAGGATCTGCTTGACGCGCACGGCGGTGTTGTAGTGGTCGTGACCAACGTACTGCGGGTCAAGGATTCGCGACGTGGAGGTCAGCGGATCGATGGCCGGGTACAGACCACGGGAAGCGATTTCACGGGAAAGTTCCGTGGTCGCGTCCAAGTGGGCGAAGGTCGCTGCCGGAGCCGGGTCGGTGTAGTCATCTGCAGGCACGTAAACGGCCTGCATCGACGTGATCGAGTGGCCCTTGGTCGAGGTGATGCGCTCCTGGAGGAGACCCATCTCGTCGGCCAGGTTCGGCTGGTAACCCACGGCCGAAGGCATGCGGCCCAGAAGGGTCGACACCTCGGAACCGGCCTGGGTGAAGCGGAAGATGTTGTCGATGAAGAGCAGAACGTCCTGGTTCTGGACATCGCGGAAGTATTCCGCCATGGTCAGTGCGGACAGTGCCACGCGCAGACGCGTTCCTGGCGGCTCATCCATCTGGCCGAACACCAAGGCGGTGTCCTTCAGAACGTTTGCTTCTTCCATTTCGACCCAGAGGTCGTTACCTTCACGGGTGCGCTCGCCAACACCGGCGAATACCGAGGTACCACCGAAGTTACGTGCAACACGGGTGATCATTTCCTGGATCAGAACCGTCTTGCCAACGCCGGCGCCGCCGAACAGACCAATCTTGCCGCCCTTGATGTAAGGGGTCAAAAGGTCAATCGACTTGATGCCGGTTTCCAGCATTTCGGTCGAGCCTTCGAGGCTCGCGAATGCCGGTGGCTTGCGGTGGATCGGCCAGCGCTCGGAAACCTGGATTTCCGAAGCCGGAACGTCGAGGGGCTCGCCCAGGACGTTGAAGATGTGACCCTTGACGCCGTCGCCTACTGGCACGGAGATCGGGGCACCCGAATCGAGCACCGAGGTACCGCGGACAAGTCCGTCGGTGGCCTGCAGCGCGATCGCACGAACCATTGAGTCACCGAGGTGCTGGCTGGTTTCGAAGGTGATGGTCTTGGTCTCGCCGTTGAGGGTGATCTCAGCGGAAAGAGCGTTGTAAATGGCAGGCAGGGAGTCGGCGGGGAATTCGACGTCGACAACCGGGCCGATAACGCGTGCGATACGGCCGGTTGCACCGGTCGTGGCAGCGGTACCCTGCTCGTTAAGTTGGGCAGTCATCTCTCTCTCACTTCATTTGTGTAGATGGCGTGGATGTAAGTGTTTGGGAAGATCTCGGTTAGCCGTTCAGCGCGTCAGCGCCGGCAACGATTTCGGAGAGTTCCTGGGTAACCTCGGCCTGGCGGGCGTTGTTACGAAGACGCGTGTACTTCTTGATCAGTTCCTTGGCGTTGTCACCGGCGGTCTTCATGGCACGCTGGCGTGCGGCAAGCTCGGAAGCTGCTGCCTGCAACATTGCATTGAAGATGCGCGACTCGATGTAACGCGGAAGCAGTGCGTCAAGCACCTGCTCCGGTTCCGGCTCGTATTCGTAGAGCGGCAGCAGTTCATCGGCAGGAGTCTCGGACTCCTCCTCGACAACCTCAAGCGGCAGCAAACGAATGACCGTCGGTTCCTGAACGACCATGGACTTGAACTGGGTGAATACAACGTGGATTTCATCCACGCCGCCCACTTCAAATTCGTCGGCGAAGTCCTTGAGCAGGACCTCGCGCAGTTCGCGTGCGGTTTCAAACTCCGGGGCGTCGGTTCCACCGGTCCACACCTTCGCGTAATCGCGTCCGCGGAAGTCAAAGTACGCCTGCGCCTTGCGGCCGACCAAGTAGGTCTTGACGTCCTTGCCTTCTTCATGGAGCAATTCAACGAGGTGCTCTGCCTGCTTCAAGACGCTGGCGGAGTAGGACCCGGCGAGTCCGCGGTCCGAGGTCATTACCAAGACTGCCGCGCGACGGATTGATTCCGGCTCGGTGGTCAGTGGGTGATCGATCTCGGACTGTGACGCGACGGCAGTAACAGCACGGGTAATCGCATTGGCGTACGGCAGCGATGCCGAGACACGCGCGCGTGCCTTGCCAATACGGGAAGTAGCGATCAGTTCCATCGCCTTGAAGATCTTGCCCATCGACGTCGTCGATGCAATCTTCTGGCGGTAGACCCGGATCTGGGCTCCCATGTTTGTCCTTTCCTTATCCCTTTGTAGGGGTTGCCGCGCCGCGCTAGGCGGCGCGGCAACCCTTACTCAAAGGTGATGTCAGCGCTTTTGCTTGACGATCTTTTCCTGGTCGACGGATCCCTCGGCCAAGGCGTCGAATTCTTCGTGTCCGGCGGCGACAAGCTTGTCGTCACCTTCACCGAAGAAGCCGGCCTTGAAATCGGCGATGTTCGACTTGAGCGATTCAACGGTGTCGTCTTCGAGCTTGCCGGTCTCGGCAATCACGGTCAGCACGTTGGTGCGGTGACGCAAGTGAGCCAGGAAGTCGGTCTCGAAGCGGCGAACGTCTTCAACCGGGACATCGTCCAGGTAGCCGTTGGTGCCGGCCCAAACGGAGACAACCTGATCCTCAACCGGGAACGGTGCGTACTGTCCCTGCTTGAGCAGTTCCATCAGGCGTGCACCACGGGTCAGCTGCTGCTTGGAAGCGGCATCCAGGTCCGAGGCAAACATGGCGAATGCCTGCATGTCGCGGTACTGAGCCAATTCAAGCTTCAAGGTACCGGCAACCTTCTTCATGGCCTTGATCTGCGCCGAGCCACCAACGCGGGACACCGATACGCCCACGTCAACTGCCGGACGCTGGTTGGCGTTGAAGAGGTCCGACTGCAAGAAGATCTGGCCGTCGGTGATGGAAATGACGTTGGTCGGGATGAACGCCGATACGTCGTTTGCCTTGGTTTCGATGATCGGAAGACCGGTCATCGAGCCCGCACCGAGTGCGTCGGAGAGCTTTGCACAACGCTCGAGCAAGCGGGAGTGCAAGTAGAAGACGTCGCCCGGGTAAGCTTCGCGTCCTGGCGGACGGCGCAGCAACAGGGAAACGGCGCGGTAGGCTTCGGCCTGCTTGGACAGATCATCAAAGACGATCAGAACGTGCTTGCCGTCGTACATCCACTGCTGGCCAATGGCCGAGCCGGCGTACGGTGCCAGGTACTTGAAGCCAGCCGGATCGGATGCCGGGGAGGCAACGATCGTGGTGTATTCCAGTGCACCGTGGTCTTCAAGGGTCTGGCGCACTGCGGCAATGGTCGAAGCCTTCTGACCAATTGCCACGTAGATGCAGCGGACCTGCTTGTTGGTGTCGCCCGAAGCCCAGTTGGCCTTCTGGTTGATGATGGCATCCACGGCCAGAGCGGTCTTGCCGGTCTGACGGTCGCCAATGATCAGCTGACGCTGGCCACGGCCGATCGGGATCATCGCGTCGATGGCCTTCATGCCGGTCTGCAGCGGTTCGTGAACCGACTTACGCTCGGTTACGCCGGGAGCCTGGGCTTCCAGTACGCGACGTCCGGTGGACGCGATCGGTCCAAGGTCATCGATCGGCTCGCCCAGCGGGTCAACAACGCGGCCCAGGAAGGCGTCGCCCACTGGAACCGAGAGGATCTCGCCGGTGCGCTCTACGCGCTGGCCTTCGGCGATGCCGGTGAAGTCGCCCAAGACGACGACACCGATCTCGCGGGTGTCAAGGTTCTGGGCCAGGCCCAGGGTGCCGTCTTCGAAGCGAAGCAGCTCATTTGCCATGACGGAGGGAAGACCCTCCACCTTGGCGATACCGTCACTTGCCGTGGTTACGCGGCCGACCTCGGTGCGCTCAGCTTTGCCCGGTTCGTAGGACGCTGCGAACTCATTCAAGGCATTGCGGACGTCGTCGGCGTTGATGGTCAAATCGGCCATCTGCAGTCCCTGCTCTCCTAAGTTGTGATTACCGCGGTTCAATCGTGTGCGGTAACCGAAAATTGATTCAGTCTATGGTGACTGGCCGGCAGGTAGACCCCGAAGGGGGTCTACCTAGCCTGCCAACCGGCGGCGAAGATCCGACACGCGGGTGGCGATGGAAGCGTCAACCACTTCATCGCCCACCTTCACGCGGATGCCGCCGACTAGTTCCGGGTCGATATTGACATTGATCTTCAAGTCTCGACCGTAAAGGTTATTCAGGCCTGCCTGCAGGCGCGTGAACTGCTCGGCGGTGAGGTCACGAGTGACGCTTACCTGGGCAATCCAGCGATCCTGGCGCTTAGCCACCAATTCCACGAAGCGCTCCAGCAATGCGACGGGCTTGAGCCCACGTGGCGAAGCGACGGCCTGGCGGATCAGCAGTGCAGATGCTTCACTGGCAGTCGGGACAAGCTTCAGCGCCAGGGCGCATTTCGCTTCCGTCGTTGCCTGAGCATCATCAAGTGCACGCTGCAGATCATGACTGGACCCAACAACACGGATGAACGCGAAGAGGTCTTCTTCGAGCCTCTCCAAGCCAGCGGAACCGCCCTGACGTTCGGCGACCATGATTGCAGCGTTAGCTGCCACGATCTCCAATGCATCGCCAATGTCTCGTGCCGAGCTCCAGCGCGAAGTGGCAAGACCAGCGACGGTGGCCTCGGCGTCTGCCGAAACCTTTCCGCGCAACAGCTGGGCTACAAGCCCTGCCTTGTCCGATGCCCCACGGGCGGGATCAGTCAGTGCGCGACGCAGGCCTGCATCGCCGTCGATGACCCGAAGGGCACCGAACAGCTCTGTCGACAATTCCAAGGACGCGTGTGCAAGCTTGGTTTCCAACGACGCCAGCGCCGCGGCGAGTGACTCGCTCGATACACCTGCCATTAGTTCGATGCACCTGCGTTCTGCTGGTTTTCCAGATCTGCCAGGAACTTATCGACCACGCGAGCTGCGCGCTCGTCGTTCTCAAGAGCGTCGTCGACGATCTTGCTGGCCAGCGAAGTTGCCAGGGTTCCGACCTCGGCGCGCAGCGAGGTAACTGCTGCAACGCGCTCGGCTTCGATCTGACGGTGGGCCTGCTCGGTGATACGAGCGGACTCCTCGGAGGCCTTGGTCTTCAGCTCTGCCAGGATCTGGGCACCTTCTTCGCGCGCATCCTCACGGATGCGGTTGGCTTCGGTGCGTGCTTCCAGCAGCTGGGCCTTGTACTGCTCAAGGGTGGCGTTGGCTTCTGCCTGTGCGGCTTCAGCCTTCTCAAGTCCACCTTCGATGGCCGTAACACGGTCCTGGTAGGACTTCTCGAATGCCGGGGCAATGTACTTGACCACGATGAACAACAGGACAGCGAAGCCTGCAGCAGTGACAAGAATTTCCCACGGGTTCGGAAGCAGCGGGTTGGCGCCCGCACCTGATGCGAGGATCAATTCGTTGCTGATCATTCTCACTCTTCCTTATCTCTTAAGTTCCAATTGCAATAGCCCTGCGATAGTGGCAGGGCCACCACCAAAGGAACTAAGCGCCGATGACGAAGGCGAAGACCAAGCCCAAGATTGCCAGTGCTTCTGCAAGGGCGAAGCCCAGCATGGCGATTGGCTGAAGGATGCGTGTGCTTCCGGCTGGCGTGCAACGCCGTTGATGTAGGCAGCGAAGATCATGCCCACGCCGATGGCCGAACCGATAGCAGCCAGGCCGTAGCCGATCATGTTGAGGGAGCCGTGGAGTTCCATTTCGTTCCTTTCAAGATACCGACACTTTGTCGGCAGGTTGTGAGGTCATTCCCTGATTGAAGGGGAAAGCTTTGTGTTGGTTTAGTGCGAGCCCGAATGCTTAGTGGGCGTCTGCATCCAGGGCACCCTGGATGTAGATGGCGGTCAGCAGGGTGAATACGAAGGCCTGCAGGACCATGATCAAGAGTTCAAGGAAGTACATCGCTACGGAACCGGCGATGACCAGAACGCCAACGGCGTTCAGGGCCAGCGATTCCTGGACCATGATCAGGTGACGTGCGCCGGTGGCGGCGAGCATCACGATCATGTGGCCGGCCAGCATGGTTGCCATCAAACGCAGCGAGTGGGTCAGCGGACGAACGATGAAGTTGGAGATGATTTCCAACGGAACCATCAGCGGCATGATCCAGCCCGGGACACCCGACGGAACAACGGCCAGCTTGAAGTAGCGGATACCGTGGTTCTTCACGCCCACGGCAATCCAGGTGCCGTAGATAATCATGGCCATGGCGTAAGCCGAACCTGCGTGCGAGAAGGATGGGAGCTGAAGGAACGGAATCGCACCGAAGAGGTTATTCAGCAGGACGAAGAAGAAGGTTGCGAAAAGCAGCGGTACCCAGGGGCGGAAGTTCTTTTCGCCGATGATGTCGCGGCCTACGGAGTTGCGAACAAAGCCGTAGGCGCTTTCTGCAAGGAACTGAGCCTTGCCTGGGACCAACTTCGGGTTCTTGATTGCGGACTTGAAGAACCACACGATCAAGATGATCGAAAGGATGATCATGATCATCTGCTTGCCGAAACCGGTCCCGTACTCGGCCAGCCAAGGAAGGACCTCGGGAAGGTGGGTATCGGAAATGGTTGGCGGTACATATGGTTCTGTGGCCGTCGGAAGCGCAAACGCGGTCAACGCGCTGTCCTCTCTGCAGTTTCGGTCATGGGGCAAAGTTGGTGACTCGGCGCAGAGCGCCGCTCACCGTGTGAAGTTCTGGTGGTCGATCTCATTACTCGGTACTGTCTTCGCGGCGTCGGTGCCGTTGATGATGGCTTGCCAAGAAGTATCCCGCGGTGGCACCAAGCAGCGCACCAACGAAGAGTATCCATCGGGTGTCCAGTAAAAGATCCAGACCCCAGCCTATCAAACCCCAAGCGATGAGCCCGCCAACGATGTAGTTGATGATCTCACGCACCGGGCGTTCATGAGGCATTTCATCGGGGTGCTTAGCGTGGGTTTCCATGCTGGGACTCTCCACTTCCGGGCGGGGTCGGTTCTTCGTCGGCAAAGATGGGAAGGCGCGCCTTGGAGAAGGCACGGATCTCGCCAATTTGCCAAAGGACCAGGGCGCCGATGGCCCCCCACATGAAAGCGGGACGGTGAACCCAGTCGGGAAGCCCGGAAAAGAGAACCAGGAAACCCATGCCGAAGATCTTGAGCACGTAGGTGAACAGGAAGGCCGGCAGGGCC
>CAWFRB010000037.1:0-27991 GCA_963818105.1 uncultured Actinomycetota bacterium
GCAGCCCTACCCGGCCGACCTGACCGGCGGCGAGCACGGCTTCACCGTGGCGGCGGTCCTGGGCCAGGGCCTCGGGGTGCGGCTGGGGAACGCCCCCGATCTCTTTGTTGCCGACGCATCCCTGCTCAAGGGCCGGAAAATCGTGCTGGGCCAATACGTGACGGAATCCCCGGCGATCCAGTCGGCATTGTTCTGATTTTCGCCCGCGCATCTGAATTAGGATTGACCCATGACCAATACTCCCTGGGAAGCTTCTTCCGGACTCTACAAAAAGCTGGCCTTCGGGTCGATGATCATCTCGGGAACCGGCATCATCCTGGCCATCATCGGTGCCAACATGAAAAACCAGCCGCTGATGTACACGGCCATCGGCATCATCGGCGTCGGAGTGTTGACCCACCTCGTCGGCATGACGGTGCGCGCCCGCGACGCAAAGGCCTGGCGCGTCTCCCAGGGCATCGTTCCGGCCGCCCGTCCCCGGCGCGAACGCAAGAAGAAGTCCTAGCGCCCCACCCGCATTATCCCCACAGTTCCCAAACACCTGCCCAGGAGAGAAACATCCGATGAGCATCAATCCCGAGTTGGCCGGGCGCGTTTACCCGGCCAAGGATCCCTACGTGGTCGGCCGCGAGAAGATCCGCGAATTCGCCGCAGCCGTCAAGGCGACCCACCCGGCGCACTTCGAGCTGGCCGCCGCGGCCGAGCTTGGCCACGCCGACCTGCTGGCCCCGCCGACCTTCGCCATCATCGTCGCCCAGCGCGCCGACGCGCAGCTGATCGCCGACCCGGCCAGCGGCATCGACTTCTCCCGCGTGGTGCACGCCGACCAGCGCTTCACCCACCACCGCCCGATCGTCGCCGGCGACGAACTGCTCGCCGAACTGCACGTCGACACCGTCCGTGCCATGGGCGGCGGGGCGATGATCACCACCCGTTCGGAAATCACCACGACCGCCGGCGACAAGGTCGCCACGACGGTTTCCTCCCTTCTGGTACGCGGAGAGGACCAGTAATGATCGACTTTGCAACCCTTGAAAAGGGCATGGACATCGGCTCCACCACCATCCACGTGAACCGCGCGGACCTGGTGCGCTACGCGGGCGCCTCGGGGGACTTCAACCCGATCCACTGGAACGAACGCTTCGCCACCGAGGTCGGGCTGCCCGGCGTCATCGCCCACGGCATGTTCACCATGGGCTCGGCCGTGCAGCTGGTCAGCAACTGGGTGGGCAACCCGGGCGCGGTCATCGACTACCAGACCCGCTTCACCAAGCCGGTGCCGGTGGCAGACCCGGCCGGCAGCAACCCGAGCGAGCACGAGGGCACCGCCGTCGAGATCAGCGGCGCGATCGGCGCGCTGGACGCGGAAGCCCGCACCGCGCGCGTGGACCTGACCGTCACGCTCGAGGGCACCAAGGTGCTGGTCAAGGCGCAGGCCCTGGTGCAGTTCTGAGCAACGGATCCCCGACCCGGCGCCAAGACGGGCCAGGCCAGGCCGCGGCCGGTGAAGGCCGTGGCCAACCCCGAGGTGCTGCCCTGGCGCAACGGCGTCATCGCCACGTACTTCGCCTCCGGGCTTGTCATCTCCACGCTGGTGGCCAGGCTGCCCTCGGTGCGCGACGCGCTGGGGCTGAGCCACGGGGAGGTCGGCCTGCTGCTGCTGTGCATGACCGCGGGCTCCTTCCTGTCCGTCTCCGCCTCCGGCTTCATCGTGATGAGGCTGGGATCCAAGCGCACCATGGTGCTTGGCGCGACGCTCGCGTCGCTGGCCATGGCCGCGGTGGGCATCGGCTCGGCGGTCTTCGGCTCCGTGGCGCTGACCGGGCTGGCGCTGGCGCTCCAGGGCATGGGAACGGCCAGCTGGAACGTCGCCTCCAACGTCCAGGGCGCGGCCATGGAACGGGCGCTGGGCAAGGGCATCATGCCCGCGCTGCACGGCTTCTTTTCCGTCGGAACCGTGGTCGGTGCCGCGGCCGGGGCGATCGGCGCGGCAATCCACCTGTCGATCGCCTGGCACTTCGGGTTCATGGCGCTGGTCGTGGTCCTGCTGGTCCACGGCGGCGCGCGCGACCTTCCGACCCGGAAACCACAAGCACCGGCAGCGGCCCCTCCAACAAGGCGCTGCTGGCCGCCGCCTGGCGCGAACCCCGCACCCTGGTGCTGGGCCTGCTGGTGCTGGGCATGGCGCTGGCCGAGGGCGCCGCGGGCGACTGGGTGGCGCTGGCGCTCTCCGACGGCTACGGCTCGGCGAACACGGTCGGCGCCCTGGGCTACGGGGTGTTCGTGACCGCGATGACCGTGGCGCGGATGCTCGGCGGCCGCATCCTGGACCGCTTCGGGCGGGTGCTCGTCATGCGGGTCTCGGCGGCAAGCGCGCTGGCCGGGCTGCTGCTCTTCGTCTTCGGACCCTCGTTGCAGGTGGCCATGGTCGCGCTGGCACTGTGGGGACTGGGCGTGGCGCTGAGCTTCCCGATCGCGATGACCGCCGCGTCCGACGACCCCATGCGGGCCGCGGCGCGGGTCTCGGTGGTCTCGACCATCGGCTACGGCGCGTTCCTGGGCGGGCCCCCGCTGCTGGGCCTGCTGGCCGACCGGATCGGCCTGCTCAATGCCCTGGCGTCCGTCGGGGTGCTGGTGGTCATGTCCTTCATGCTGGCCGGCGCCACGGCCCCGGAACGCAAGAAGGCCCGGGAACCGGAATCCACGGCCGAACAGAACCCGTCGCCGGAACCGGGGCCCGACGGGCAATCGGCCACCGGCGCGGCTACCATCAAAGAGTAAACCCCGCTGTCGGCCGGTCCCGGCACAGCCCCGGGATTTCCCCACCACCGATCTCCAGACCGCCGGCATCCGCGCCGGCAGGCATTCCCAGAACAGGCGCAAGAAACAGTGAACACCCCGTTGCTCTCCCAGATGACCACCACCGGCGTCGGCGGCCCGGCCCGCACCCTGGTGCGCGCCACCACCGAGGAAGAGATCGTGGCGGCCGTGGCCGGGGCCGACTCCCGCGGGGACAAGCTGCTGATCATCGGCGGCGGGTCGAACCTGGTCATCGACGATGCCGGATACGACGGAACCGTGCTGCACATCGAATCGCGCGGCGTGCGAGATCGCCGGGGAACTGGGCGACGGGCGCATCCGCGTGGACATCGCCGCCGGCCACCCCTGGGACGACGCCGTCGCGCAGACCCTGGCCGCCGGGCTCAGCGGGCTCGAGGCGCTCTCCGGCATCCCCGGCTCGGCCGGCGCCACCCCGGTGCAGAACGTCGGCGCCTACGGGGCGGAGGTCGCCCACAGCCTGCTGGAGGTCCGCGTGTTCGAGCGCTCCACCGGCCGCACCACCGCACTTCGGCAACGCCGGCCTGGGCTTCGGCTACCGGGACTCGCTGCTCAAGCGCACCACCGTCGAGGGGTCCCCGGAATACGTGGTGCTCTCGGTCAGCTTCGCGCTCGAGCGCCGCCCCGACTCCGCACCCGTCCGCTACAAGGAACTCGCCAACTCCCTCGGCGTCGAGGCCGGCGAGCGGGCCGACGCCGGCGCGGTGCGCACCAAGGTGCTGGAACTGCGCGCCTCCAAGGGCATGGTGTTCGATCCGTCCGACCGCGACACCTACTCGACGGGTTCCTTCTTCACCAACCCGATCGTCGACGCCTCCGTGCTGGAATCGCTGCCGGAGGGCGCACCGAACTTCCCGGCCGCCGAGCCGGGCAAGATCAAGCTCTCCGCGGCCTGGCTGATCGACCGCGCAGGCTTCGGCAAGGGCTACGGCCTGCCCGGCACCGCCGGCGAAGCCGTGGCGGGGGGCCGCGCCTCGCTGTCCTCCAAGCACACGCTCGCGATCACCAACCGCGGGGGAGCGGGCAGCGAGGACATCCTGGCCATCGCCCGGGCCGTGCGCGCCGGCGTCAAGGAACGCTTCGGCATCGAACTGCACAACGAACCGCTGCTGATCGGCTGCAGCCTCTAACAGCTGCAGCCTCCAACCACCCGGGAGCCCGACCCATGGCCGCCACACCCGCCCCGATGACACGCAGCGACAAGCTCCGGGTGGCACGGCTGCGGCTGGCCGCCCAGGGCCTGCTGCCCGGGATCCCGGCGGGGTCCGGGCGCGCGGGAACCCCGGCCGACGTGGTCCGGCGCCTGGGCATGATGCAGGCCCAGGACCTGGCGCAGGCCTGCTGGGCGCTGGGCGTGCGGCTTCCCGGCAGCACCCGGGCCCAAATCCACGAGGCTCTCGAGTCCGGAAGCATCGTCCGTTCCTGGGGCGCCCGCGGCACGCTCATGTTCCTGGATCCGCGGATGCTCCATCGATTGCTGAGCGTCACCGCGCCGCGCATCAGGGCGCAGGCAGCGGGCACGTGGCGGAGTGAAAACATCACGGAGGCGGAACTCGGAAGCACTGCTTCCCGCGATCGTGGAACGCTGCGGGACCGCCGGGGCCAGCCGCTCCGAATTGATGGAGGCAATGTCTGCCGCCGGATCGGATGTTTCCGGGCAGCGCGGCTACCACCTGCTGGTCGCCCTGAGCCTGACCGGCGAGCTGGTGCAGGGGCGCATGGAACCCGGGTCCGAAACCCGCCAGCTGTTCATGGCCAGCGCCCGGTGGTCGCCCGGTGCGGTCCCCGAAACAACCGCCGTCGACCCCGAACCCGCCCTGCGGGAGATTGTCCTGCGCTATTTCCGCTCGCACGGGCCGGCGACGGTCGCCGACTGCGCCTGGTGGCTGGGCCTCGGGCTGACACCCGTCCGTGCGGCGCTGAAGACCCTGGGCGCCGAACTGGCGACCCGCGAACTCGGCGGCCAGACATATTCACTTGGCACCGGAGATCGATGCGCTCCGGGACGACGCCCCCGGTGCGCGCAGCGTGCTTGCCCTGCCGGGGTTCGACGAGTTCCTGCTCGGTTACCAGGACCGCAGCGCCACGCTCGCCCCGGAGCATTCGGAGGCCATCGCCCCGGGCGGCAACGGGGTCTTCCGCCGGACGCTGGTCAGCGGCGGGCAAACCGTCGGCACCTGGCAGGTGGACACCAAGGGCAAGGACGGCCCGAGCGGTGGCAGTGCCCTTCGAGGAGGGATCCGCGGGCCGGCTGGCCCGGATGCAGTCGCGCATGGACGACTACCTGGAATTCCGCGCAGGCTAGCTCCGCGGTTTGCACGGTGCAAGCTCATCCACGCGCGGAACCTTCAGGTAAAACCGCCTGCGTTCCCGCTGGTGTGATGGTCATGGGTCTACGGGCGGGCCAGAATCTGCGCATGCCAGGCGCGGGGTGGACGCGGGAGGGGATGTTCAGGCGGCCAGGGGCTTGCGCGGCGGGGTGGAAGATCCAGTTGCGCCGGGGTATCTGCAGCGGGTCCACCGATTTCGGCTGGATGACATGGGGCAGACCCTTGAGCATCACGATGCGGAAGTGCCCGGCGTGGTGGTCCACATGGCAGCGCACGCACAGCAGGCAGCCGCGCGAGACATCGGTCCTGCCGCCGGCGCTCCACTCGTCGAGGTGGTGCGCCTCGGTCCGGTTGACCGGCATCGAGCATCCCGGGTTGCAGCAGCCCTTGTCGCGGACGGCGATGGCGCGGCGCTGGGCGCGGTTGAAGTACCGCCGGGTCCGGCCCAGTTCCAGCGGGACCCCGTCGCCGTTGAGCACGATCGGGATGATTCCGGCGTTGCAGGCGAGGCGCCGGCAGTTGGAGGCGGAGATGTCCTGGCCGTGGTCGGTGACCCCGGCGTTTTCCAGTTGGCCGCGGAGGGTCTGGAAGTCGATGGTGACCGCGAGGGTGACGTGCGGCCTCATCGGCATCTGATCGCCGGGGTTCTCGGCGTTTGGTTTTGTCGGTGGTGGTTGCCTCGGAGCCGGTGGCGATGCGGATCGAATCGAGCAGCAACTGGTGCAGGCGTGCGGCGCGCTGCCGCGCGTAGGCCTGGTCGAGCGTTTCCCCGGGCAAGCACCTCGACGCCCGGATCCAGCTGAATGCCCGTGCCGGGCGATGGATCCGGAAGGGTCGTCAAACCCGGACACCGGGCGCTGGTCCATCGGCAGTGTTCGGGTCGATTGCCCATTCGGGAATGGGCAGTGGCGGGGTGGCGGGATCCTCGGAAGGTTTGGGATGTGTGCCGGGTAGCGCCGGTGTGCGTGCCGGCCTGGGTTTTGGGGTTGTTCAGGAGATCGGCGGCGGTGGCAAGCAGCTCGTGGCCCTCGGCGTTGGTGATGATCTTGTACTCGTAACCCTTGTGCGTGTGGCCCAGGTAGTAACGCGCCGATGAACATCGACTCGTTGTCCTCGCGGCGCTCCACGGCGCCCGCATCGAGCCGATCGGGCCTGGTCCTTGAGCAGCGCGGTCGGTGCCCTGGGCGTTGCGGGTGATCCGGCCGCTGCCGCAAGCTCGGCCTCGAAGTGCCGGGCGACGGCCTGCGGGTTCGGCTGCCTGCTCGATCTCCGGGCGCATGGCCTCCAGCTTCTTGGCCAGGCCGGCGACCGCCTGCGGATCGGCGGTCGCGTCGCTGAAAACCTTGCCGAGCTGCGGGAACTTCGGCGGTACGGGTTTGCCGTTGTAGCCGGTGTGGGGGAGCAGGTTCGCGGCGGTTTCCACGCGGTGCAGGGCCTGGAAGTGGGTGAGGTTCTGCTGGGTCTTGAGGAACTCGGCCTCGTCGCGGTACAGCGGCTTTGCGGTTCGGGCGCGCTGGTCGCATCCGCAGGGAGTCGGCGTTCACCGGCAAGGAATTCGGCGGGGTCGGCGAGGATCTGGTTCAGCTCCGCCAGCGGGTGCTTCGGCGATGGTGTGCAGGCTGGGCATCGGTGGCGCGGGCCGCGGCAAGGATTTGGCCGTAGCCGCTGATCCGGTAGAAGTCCTCGGCCAGCGCGACGAACGCCGCGGCGCGGACCTGCGAGGGGCCGACGGAGCGCCGCGGCCCTGTCGAGGAGCACCCGGAACACGGGCTTCAGGACGGCGAGCAGGCGCAATCTCGTGGTCGGCGGTCATCCTGGTCCGGGTGGGCGAATCGAGGGCCGCGGTGATGGCCGCCACGACGCGTGTCGCGTGAGTTCCTGCTGGCTGGTCATGGGAACCAAGCATGGATGAATGCGCAGTGGCCGTGGGGGAGCCTGAAGCAGAATGTGGATAAGTATTCTTCGGGCAGGAAGCCCCGGGACGGAACCGGATGCGGAATCCAGTATCGAGCCCGCCGGGTATCGGCTCGATCGCCGTGTCTGCGGTTTGCGTGGTTGCACCGCGCGTGGTGTCGGCGTCGGCCATGTGGTGAGCTGTTCCGCCCGGCTCAAGCCCACACCGGCCCACACAAGAAATGCCGGGTTCCGGCGGCCTCCCCACACGGGGAAGGCCGCCGGAACCCGGCATGAAGTCTTGCTCGGAAACCCCGTCGAAGGGCTAGAGGCGTCCCTGCGCGATCGAGAGCATGCGGCGCAGCGGCTCGGCGGCGCCCCACAGCAGCTGGTCGCCGACGGTGAACGCCGAGATGTACTGCGGGCCCATCTCGAGCTTGCGGATGCGGCCCACCGGGATGTCCAGGGTGCCGGATGCGGCAACCGGGGTCAGCGCGTCAACCGTGGCGTCCTTGGTGTTCGGAACGACCTTGGCCCACTCGTTGTCCTCGGCCAGCAGCTTCTCGATCTCGGCCACCGAAAGGTCCTCGGTGAGCTTGAGGGTGAGGGCCTGGGAGTGCGAGCGCATGGCGCCGATGCGCACGCACAGGCCGTCCATGATGACCTTGTTGGCGTCGGTGGTGCCAAGGATCTTGTTGGTCTCGACCCCGGCCTTCCACTCTTCCTTGGACTGGCCGTTGCCCAGGTCCGAGTCGATCCACGGGATCAGCGAACCGGCCAGCGGCACGCCGAACTGGGATGCGTCGAGTCCGCCGCGCTGGGTGGCGAGGACCTTGCGGTCGATCTCGAGGATCGCCGAGGCCGGATCGTCGAGTTCGGCTGCGACGTTGCCGTTGATCGTGCCGAACTGGTTGAGCAGTTCGCGCATGTGGCGGGCGCCGCCGCCGGAGGCAGCCTGGTAGGTCATTGCGGTTCCCCACTCGACCAGGCCGTTCTTGAACAGTCCGCCCAGGCCCATGAGCATGCACGAAACCGTGCAGTTGCCGCCGATGAAGTCCTTGGTTCCCGAGGCCAGCGAGGCGTCGATGACGTTGCGGTTGATCGGGTCCAGCACGATGACCGAGTCGTCGTTCATGCGCAGCGTGGAAGCGGCATCGATCCACAGGCCGTCCCAGCCGCGGGCACGCAGGTCGCCGTGCACGGCCTTGGTGTAGTCCCCGCCCTGGGCCGTGACGATGATCGGCAGCTTGGCCAGGGTGTCCAGGTCGTAGGCATCCTGCAGTGCAGGTGCGCCCTCGGCGAATGCGGGGGCTGCGCCGCCCGCATTGGACGTGGAGAAGAACACGGGATCGAGATTCGCAAAGTCGCCCTCGTCCTGCATGCGTTGCATCAGAACAGAGCCAACCATGCCGCGGTAACCGACAAAGCCAACGGAAGAAGTCATGGACCCATCTTAAGGCTTCGGGTCCGCGATTGGGGAGTTGGTTACGCCACACGGGCGCCACCGTGCGGTTGCCGGGGGCGGGCGGTGCCGGGACATGCCACGTCATCAAACGAAGGACGCCGCACCCGGAGGGAAAAATTCCCTCGGGCACGGCGTCCTTCATGGTGCGGTGGTCTGGCGACTCCGGCGTTACGGCTTCTTGTCTTCTTCGGCAAGCAGCTTCTTGCGTGTGCCAACGGCCCAGAGCGAGCTGAAGGCAAAGACCTGGGTCAGCGTGAGCAGCAGGACCAGGCCCATGATCTTGGAGCCGGTCAGGATCAGGAACAGGCCAAGGGCCGCAAAGATCAGGGCAAAGAGCGGGAAGAACATGTAGCCCAGGACAAAAAGTGCCTCGGGGTTGGTCTTCAGCGCCTTCAGGCTGTCCTTCACGCGGCGCGCTCCCATGCTTCGATGCGGTATTCGGTGCCGTTGGCCGACTTCAGCCATCCGTTGTCCGGCTCGCTCATGGCCTTGGTCCAGGCCGCGTCCAGTGCCGGGGCGGTGGTGTCGCCCTTCAGGCTGTCGTTGATCACGGTGACGATCGCCAGGTTGGCCTTCGGCGCCAGGGCCGCGTAGATTTCCCCGCCGCCGATGACCCAGATTTCCTCGGCGCCGTCGCTGGCGCGCGCGACCTGGAGTGCTTCCTCCGGGGAGGAAACCGGGGTTGCGCCCGCGGCGCTCAGGGCTGGCGTGGGTCGAGGCATCGCGGGTGATGACGATGTTGGTGCGGTCGCTCAGCGGGCGGAACTTTTCCGGGAACGATTCCCAGGTCTTGCGGCCCATGATGACCGGGTGGCCCAGGGTGGTGCGCTTGAAGTGGGCCATGTCCTCGGGCAGGTGCCACGGCATGCTCCCGTTCAAGCCGATGACGCGGTTGGCGGCCTCCGCCCAGATCATGCCCAGTCGTTCGGGGGTGGTGGTCTCGGCGCGGTGTCCGGCGCTGGAATTCAGGTTGCTCATACGGCGATGGGGGCCTTAATCGTCGGGTGGTGTCGGTAATCCTCGATGACGAAGTCGTCGATCGTGTAGTCGAAGATTGAATCGGGGGTGCGCGTGATGCGCAGCTGCGGGTACGGGTACGGCTCGCGGGAGAGCTGTTCCTTGACCTGCTCCAAGTGGTTGGCGTAGATGTGCGTGTCGCCGCCGGTCCAGACGAACTCGCCGGGCTGAAGGCCCAGCTGGTCCGCCATCATGCGGGTCAGCAATGCGTAGGAGGCGATGTTGAAGGGGACGCCCAGGAACATGTCGGCGCTGCGCTGGTAGAGCTGGCAGGAAAGCTTGCCGTCGGCGACGTAGAACTGGAAGAAGGCGTGGCATGGCGGCAGTGCCATGTTCTCGATCTCCGAGACGTTCCACGCAGAGACGATGTGGCGGCGGGAATCGGGGTTCTCGCGCAGCGAATCCATGACCTGGGAGATCTGGTCGATGTGCCGGCCGTCGGCCGTGGGCCACGAACGCCACTGCACGCCGTACACCGGGCCGAGTTCGCCTTCGGCATCCGCCCATTCGTCCCAGATCTTCACGCCGTTCTCTTGAAGATAGGAGATGTTCGAGTCCCCGCGCAGGAACCACAAGAGTTCCACGGCAACGGACTTGAAATGGACGCGCTTGGTGGTGATCAGCGGAAAGGATTCCGACAGGTCAAAGCGCATTTGGCGGCCAAAAACACTGAAGGTGCCGGTGCCGGTCCGGTCGCCCTTGGCGGTGCCATGGGCCAGGACTTCACGCAGCAAGTCTTCGTATGGGGTTTGAATCGTCACCTGCTAAGTCTAGTCGGGCACGGCGATTCAGCCGGCGACGTGTGACGTGAACACGGGAAATGCGCTGATGATCACTACGAAGGCCGGGGCGGCGATCCGGTCCCGGCGATGGGCGGCGGCTGCGGTGCGCCCGTCGCAAGGCCCGGTTTGCCGCGGCGCCAAGACGGCGGGATCGGCCTGGTTTTTGTGCAGAAATCCGGCAACCCGCGACGGCGCCGGGGCATTCAATGTCATGGCCGGCGCTAGTCGGTTGCGCGCAGCCGACCCCGGACCAGGGCCAGCAGGGTCTCGTCGTCCAGGCCCGCTGTGCGCGCCTCGGCGATCAGTTCGGAGATCCTGAGTTCTATCCCGTGGGCGGCCTTCGTTCCGCCGTCGCCGGCCTGGGCATGGGTGACGACGGTGCCCAGCCTGCGTCGGCTCTCGATGAGTCCCGCGGCTTCGAGTTCCTTGTATGCGCGGGCCACGGTGCCGGTTGCCACGCCGAGGTCGGAGGCCAGGGCCCGCACCGTGGGCAGGCGCGAGCCGTCGGCGAGCCGGCCGACGGCGATCAGCGAGGCGATCTGCGTGCGGATCTGTTCGAACGGGGGAGTGGCGTCGCGCAAATCGACGGTGACAAGTGCGCTCAACGTTGGCTCACGCTCAGGCCGTTGGCGCTGGGTGCGGGGGAGCGGTAGGCCGTGGCCGCGGGCAGTGATGCACAACACCGCGCCGAGCATCAGGCACGTGATCTGGAATCCGGATGGCTCAAGCTCCGGATAGAGGCCCTCGCCGTAGGTACGCTGGCCGGCGCCCAGTAGCTGGGGCGTGGACAGGATGCCGGCGATGAAGAACGCGGCGCCACCCAACATGCGGGCGCCGCGGTGGGCGACAACGATGCGCAGGACGTGGTCTTCTCGGATGCCGGCATTTCGCAGTGCCGGGCGGTTTGCTGCCATCCGGTACAGCGTCAGGGCCGCCAGCCCGGCCAGCAGCAGGAGCCCCAGCATCCACCATGCCGCGGCGGCGAGGGCCTGCGGTCCCTTCACCAGGAATGTTGCGATGCTCGCCAGTCCCGTGGTCACCGCAATGGCGAGAACCGCCATGAACCAGTTGGGCAGCAGGCCGGTGCGGGGTTCTCCAGCGAGGTGCCGTTGCCCAGCCTGCGGGAGACGACGTATGCGGCAAGCGCCTGGATGAGGAAGTAGCCGGCGATGACAATCAACATGGAAACGGCGTAGGACGACAGCTCCGCCAGCCTTGTTGGGCCGCTGGATGGTTACGAGCTTTTGCACCTCGTTCCCCTCGGCAGTGAGGCACTGCCTGCACATGGCTCTCGGTGGAACCGGTGGTCCAGGCGGGCAGCATTCCCAAAATCATGAGGGCAACGATCGGAGACGCCCTGGGCCACAAGCAGGAAATCGCGCGCCGTGCTGAACGAGGCGGAAGGGGCGCCTGCCGGGCGGGTGCCGGTGCCCGGCGAAACATGGTTCAGCAACGGCGGCTGGCAGGCGAGCACGATGACGATCAGCGTCAGCATGCACGAAACGCCGATCATGCTCAGGGCGTTGGCCTGGTCCTGTGCGGCCAGGTCGAAACCGATCCCGGGGTCGTCAACGGGAATGGCCCATTCGGCGCGTGCGCGCAAGGATTCTGCCAGGTAGTTCAGCGACATGGCCCCGAAACCCGCCGACGATGATGACCGCGGTGCGCAGCAACCTGTTGATCCAGATGGTCCGCAACGCCGCGTTGCCCTCGTCATCCAGCGCGTCCAGTGGCGGGCGGCGCACCACGAGGGCCGCGACTGCGGCAACCGATGCCAGCACCAGGATCAGTCCGCCAATCAGGTAGGGGCCGACGGCGGTGCCGGGGCGGGTTCCTGTGATGGAAGGAATGTACGGGTTGTTGGCCGCTTCTGCGGCCTCGTCCAAGAGGTTCCCGTACTCATCCACGGGCTGGCCGTCCTCGTCCACGAGAACGCCGTCGATGTAGGTTTGGTCGACGGTTTGGTCGTCGTCTTCCTCGTAGGAACTGAATGACTCGGTACCCACCCGGCCGGGTGCGCCGGTGTCGCTCCAGGCGAAAACGATGGCCACGGTGCTGAGAACCGTGCACACCAGGAGCAGTCCGGCCAGGAACTTGGGAATGACGGTCTTGACGCTGCGGACTTCCAGGGAAGCCGAGCGGACGGGCTTGAGGTGCCGCGGCCAGGTGAACTGGCCCAGGGTGTAGATGATCCCCAGCCAGAGTCCCGGGGCGGCGGCGTGCATGATCAACGCGGCGGCGCTGGATTCGCCGGGGTGGTTCGAGTCCGGAATGGCCCAGAGGTTGGCCAGCCCGGTCGTGCCGGTGGCGAGGAAGGCGATGGCGGCGGTCCACAAGGCGTGGCTTGAAATGGCCTTGGTGCTGTCGCGGGCCGCCGGGTTGGCGACGAAGAAGCGCAACACCACATAGAGCAGGGCCGCGGAAACGGCCAACCCGACGCCGGCGGCAGTGAAATCAGACAAAGTGGACCCCCTGGAATGAACTTTGTCTCAATGTATCAATACATTGAGACAAAGTTCAATTGTCCAAGGGTCGTGTCAAGACGATGATCAGGCAGCGAGCATGTCGTTGTACTCGGGGTAGCGGCGCAGGTAGCCCTGGACGTAGGTGCACTCGGGAACGATCTTCACGTTCTGCTTTCGCAGGTCGTCCAGGACCAGCGTGACAAGCGCGCGGGCATAGCCTTGCCGGCCGTACTCCTCGTTGATGATGGTGTGCTGCAGCGTCGCCACGCCTTCTTCGAGGTGGTAGCCGAGGAATCCCACGTAGGTGGGACCCTGCCACAGGCTGTAGCGGCCGCGGTCCACGGTCATGGTCCAAGCGCAGTCCCTGGTGAACGATCTTCCGTGGGACGGTGCCGTGATTTGCAACAGCCATGATGCACTCCTCTTGTTCGTCAGGACCACGCCCCGCAAACCTCTCGCGGGGGCTTGCCTCAGAGCCTACCGCCAAGACCTTGGGCTAGTCTTCAAATGCGTCGTAAACTTCCACCGAAACGAGTTTTCCCTTGCCGGCGACCGGTTGGTGGACCACCAGCAGGGAGCCCGGGCGCAGGAACGGATCCTCGGCGGGCAGGAACGCCGCAAGCGACTCGGCCATCCGCGACTTGAGCTCCTCGAGGATCAGCGGCAACACCGGCCGGTGCGTGCACAGCACCTGCGACCGGCGCTTGTCCAGCAACTTGGCAACGGCCTTCCGCGCCTTGCGCGGGTTGCGGTTGGCCTCGTGCTCGGTGGTGGAGTTCAACAGCTTGACGGTGAAACGCTGCTGTTTCACGTACGGGGTGATGGTCTGCACGCACCGGGTCCACGGGCTGGACGCCACGCGATTCGGACGCCAGGCATCCAGCAGGCGGGCCACGGCCAACGCCTGGCGCTGGCCCGTTGCGGCCAGCGGGCGCTTGCCCTCTTCCCTGGTCCAGTTCGAGCGCGGCTTGGCCTTTGCGTGGCGCACCACCAGGAAGGGCTGGGTGTCCAGCGTCCCGGCCTTGTGCGCCAGGACCAGCGACTCCAGGGGAGCCATGTCGCCCGGATTGGTCAGCCACTTGCCGGCCATCTTCGGGGTGCACCAGCGCACGGCGTCGGTTTCCCTGCCGTCGGGAACGGGCTTGGTGCCGGGGGCCTTGGCCGCCCAGTAGTAGACGACCTTGGTGCCGCTGCCCACCTCGTAGGTCATCGCCGGAAGCGGGATGCCCAACTCGATGTCGAGCCCCACCTCCTCGAAGACCTCGCGGGCGGCGCACTCGGGCATGGTCTCGCCCTCGTCGAGCTTGCCCTTGGGCCACGACCAGTCGTTGTAGCGTTCCCGGTGGATCATCAGGACTTCCAACTCGCCCTGGTTGATGCGCCAAACGATGGCACCGGCCGCGACCACGGCAAAGGCACCCTCACGAACCTCCTGGGAATCACAGGAGCGAAGCATGTGCACGGTTCTAGCGCCTCACTGCCGTCCGCTGGCGGGCCCGCGAGTCAAGCAGCCACGATTGGATGTCCTCGAGCGGCTTGCCGTCGGCGTCCTTGTGGTGGCGCGTCCAGGAACCCTCGGAATCCAGGTGCCAGCTGGCGGTGCCCGGGGCCATGTAGCGGTCGAGCAACAGCACGAGCTCGGCGATGTCCTCGTGGCTGCTCAGCGAGACAAGCGCCTCGACCCGGCGGTCCAGGTTGCGGTGCATCATGTCGGCGGAGCCGATGTAGATCATCGGCGACCCGGCATTGGCGAACATGAACACGCGGCTGTGTTCCAGGAAGCGGCCCAGCACCGAGCGCACCCGGATGTTCTCGCTCAGCCCCGGGATGCCCGGGCGCAGCGCGCAGATGCCGCGCACGATCACGTCGACCCGCACCCCGGCCTGGGAGGCCCGGTACAGCGCGTCGATGATCGCCTCGTCGACCATGGAGTTCACCTTGATCACCACGCGGGCGGCAAGCCCGGCGCGGCGGTTGGCGATCTCCGCCTCGATCCGGTCGATCAGCCCGGAGCGCAGCGAGCGCGGGGCGACCAGCAGGCGCTTGAACGTGGAGCGCGGCGCGTAGCCGGAGAGCTGGTTGAACAGGTGCGAGAGGTCCTCGCCGACCTGCTCGTCGCTGGTGAGCAGGCCCAGGTCCTCGTAGTAGCGGGCCGTGCGCGGGTGGTAGTTGCCGGTGCCGATGTGGCAGTAGCGGCGCAGCTTGTCGCCCTCGCGGCGGATCACCAGGGAGAGCTTGGAGTGCGTCTTCAGGCCCACGATGCCGTAGACCACGTGCACGCCGGCCTGCTCCAGCTTGCGGGCCCAGGAGATGTTGGCCTGCTCGTCGAAGCGCGCCTTGATCTCCACCAGCGCCAGCACCTGCTTGCCGGCCTCGGCGGCGTCGATCAGCGCATCCACGATCGGCGAGTCGCCGGAGGTGCGGTAGAGCGTCTGCTTGATGGCCATGACCTTCGGGTCGTTGGCCGCCTGCTCCAGGAACGCCTGGACGGAGGTGGAGAACGAATCGTAGGGGTGGTGCAGCAGGATGTCGCGGCGGCGCATCGCGGCGAACACGTTGGCGGCCTTGGAGGTCTCCGACTCGTTCAGGTGCCGGGAGGTGTGCGCCAGCTGCTTGGGGAAGTGCAGGTCCGGGCGGTCGATGCCGGCGATGACGCACCAGGCCGCGCAAGTCCAGCGGGGCCGGAAGCGCGAAGACCTCGTCCTCCTCGATGCCCAGCTCGCGCACCAGCAGGGCGCGGATGTTCGGGGCGATGTCGTCGACCACCTCAAGGCGCACCGGCGGGCCGAAGCGGCGGCGCAGCAGCTCCTTTTCCAGGGCCTGCAGCAGGTTCTCGGCGTCGTCCTCCTCCACCTCCAGGTCCTCGTTGCGGGTGACGCGGAAGAAGTGGTGCTCGACGATCTCCATGCCGGCGAACAGGTGCTCCAGGTGCTGGGCGATCACGTCCTCGAGCGTGACGAAGCGAGCCACGCGGCCGGCGGTGTTGCCGGCGCGCGGACCGTCCACGGAGATCAGCCGCGGCATGGTGTCCGGCACCTTCAGGCGGGCGAAGAGCTCCTTGCCGCTCACCGGGTTGCGGACCACCACGGCAAGGTTCAGCGAGAGCCCGGAGATGTACGGGAAGGGGTGGGCCGGGTCGACGGCCAGCGGGGTGAGGATCGGGAAGACCTGGTCGATGAACCAGCGGTGCAGCTCCTGCTGCGCGCGGGTGTCCAGCTCGTCCCAGGTGGTGAGCAGGATCTGCTCGTCCTCAAGGGCGGGGCGGACCTGCTCGGCGAAGACCTTCGCGTGGCGCAGCTGCAGCGCGTGCGCGTCGTTGAGGATCATTTCCAGCTGGTCGATCGGGCTCATGCCGGCCGCGGAGGGCACGGCAAGGCCCGTGGCGATGCGGCGCTTGAGGCCGGCGACGCGGACCATGAAGAACTCGTCGAGGTTCGAGGCGAAGATCGAGAGGAAGCTGACCCGCTCCAGCAGGTGCAGGTCCGGGTCCTCGGCGAGCTCGAGCACGCGGGCGTTGAAGTGCAGCCAGCTCAGTTCCCGGTCCAGGAACCTGTCGTCGGCGAAATCGCCGTCGGGAACCGGCGGAGGGGCCGAAGTCGGGCAGCTCGATCCGGTCCTGGGTCGCGCGGGCCGCCGGCACGTCGGTGAGGCCCAGGGCGGTGGTGACTGGTTGCGGGTCCATGGTGTGTGCCCCTAGCTTGGAGTGAATCAGGAAGCCGCGTGCCCGTCGGCGGTACGTCGGGCACGCGGCTTTGCGTCTGGTACTTACTCTACCGAATCGCGCGCGCTTGCCGGCGCGTACATGACATCGACATCCCACTTGGTGAAACCCAGTTTCCGGTACAGCGCCACGGCGGCCGTGTTGTCCGCGTCCACGTAGAGCATCAGCGCGTCCAGGCCCTTGGAATTCAGGTGCTCGATGCCTGCCAGGGTCAGCGCCTTGCCCAGGCCGGTGCCCTGCGCCGCGGGGACCACGCCCACCACGTAGATCTCGCCGATCGCCTGGTGCTCCCCGGTGGTGGGGGAGGAGGTCGCGGCGTGCACCTTGGTCCAGTGGAAGCCCAGGATGTTGTCCTGCGCGTCGACGGCGAGCAGGAAGCCCGCGGCGTCGAACCAGTCCTCGCCCATGCGGGCGTGCAGGTCCGCCAGGGTCATGGCGCCCTGTTCCGGGTGGTGCGCGAATGCGGCGGCGTTCGCCGCGACCCAGGCCGGGCCGTCGGTGTCCGGGTTGAAGGCGCGGATGCGGGTGCCGGCCGGGAGCGCCGGGGCGGGCACGGAGGTGCCGTGGACCAGGCGCATGCGCCACAGCTCGCGCACCGGGGTGAAGCCGAAGCGCTCGGCGAGCTTCGCGGCGCCCTCGTGGTTTCCGTGGGCCCAGGCCCGCAGGGCGGTAAGGTCCGTGCGCTCGGCCAGGGCCTCGAGCAGGCTGCCGGCGATCCCGTCCTCGCGGAACGAGGGGTGCACGGCAAGTTCCAGGGTGCCCGGCTGGCCGGCGGTGCCCAGCACCGCAACGGCGGCGCCGACCAGCTCGGCGGAATCGTAGTCGGCGCTTTCCGCAAGGTAGGCGTAGGCGCCGAGGATGGCGTCGGTGTCCGGCTCGCTGCGCAGCTGCAGCAGCGTCTGTTCGCTCAGCGGCGGGTTGCCGTCGGCTTCCTCGGCCGCTGCAACAAGCGTGCGCACCGCGCTCAGGACGTTTTGTTCCGGTGCGCCCTTGACGATGTCGATGGAGACTAGGGGGTTTCTGGCGGCGTTCATACCCCTAAAGATAGCGCCGCGGCCCCTAGGCGTCGACGACCTCGGGGTTTTCTTGGCGTTGCGGCGTGAAACGGTATCCGACGTTGCGCACCGTCCCGATGAGCTGCTCGTGGTCGGTGCCCAGCTTGGCGCGCAGCCGCCGCACGTGCACGTCCACGGTGCGGGTGCCTCCGTAGTAGTCGTAGCCCCAGACCTCGTGGAGCAGCTGTTCGCGGCTGAAGACCCGGCCGGGGTGCTGGGCCAGGTACTTCAGCAGCTCGAATTCCTTGTAGGTCAGGTTCAGCGGGGTGCCGTGGACCTTCGCGGTGTAGCTTGCCTCGTCGATCAGCACACCGGCGGCGCGAATCGGGGCCGCCTCGGGTTCGTCCTGCGGAAGGGCGCGGGCCTGGGCCAGGCGCAGCCGGGCCTCGACCTCCGCCGGGCCCGCGGTGTCAAGGAAGACATCGTCGACCTGCCACAGGCCCGACACCGCTGCCATGCCGCCCTCGGTGAGGACCAGCAGGACGGGGCGGCTGATGCCCGTGGTCCGCAGCAGCTGGCACAGCGTGCGCGAGGCAACCAGATCCTTGCGTCCGTCGACCAGGATGATCTGTGCATCCTCGGCATCCAGCAGTGCGGTTGCCTGGGCCGGCAGGATGCGGACCTGGTGCGAGAGCAGCTCCAGGGCAGGAACGACGTCGGGGGACGGCCCAGGTGCGTTTGTCAGCAAAAGGATGCTTGCCATGGATGCCCCTCCTCTAAGGTTGCGAATAAGAAACCGAGCACATCTACGGGATCGGGTGCATAAAAGCAGTATAGATTGCCGGATGATTCACATCGGTGCATGTGACGGCCGCATGGTCCCGGGATCCCGTCGTGCCGGAGCCAAGCATGCGCCGTGGCGGCGTCGATTCGGCATCCTTGCGTGGCCGGGGCCGGGCCGGCGCCGCCGGCGGCCCCGGTTCGCCCGGTCCGGATGGGGTCGGCAGACGCCGGATAAGGCAGGATGTAACTTGTGAGACTCAAAGTTTTGGCTACAGGAACCATTGTCCTTGCGCTGGTCATCGGGGCGAGCTACCTGCCCGGTGCCGCGGGATGGCCCGTGTTGGCGGTAGTGCTGTTGCTCCTTGGCGCCTTCGCCTTTGGCTGGCCGCGATTGCTGAAGGTGCCGGCACCGAACCCGGTGGGCCTTGTCATCTTCCTGGTCTCCGCCGCGGCGGCCCTGCTCGCCTTTGCCGGGAAGCCGTTCCCGGGCCTGATGTGGGTGGCACCCTGCCTGGGCGTGGGCACGATCCTGATGTTCCTCACCCAGCTCTTCCGCGGCACCGATGCCAAGCAACGCCTCGAATCCGTGGCCGTCGGCACCGCCGGCATGGTGGTCGCGAGCCTCGGCGCGGGCTGGGTGGCGCTGGGCACCGATCCCGAATGGCGCGTGCTCATGCTGATCTCGGGGATGAGCATCCTCGGTGCGGCGATCCCCGGCGTGTTGCGCCTGCCCGACCGCATTGTCTTTCCGCTGGGGTTCGTCCTGGCGGTCCTGATCGGCGGTGCCGCGAGCATGCTGGACATCGGCGTCAACGTGCTGCCCGCAATGGTGCTGGGCGCGGCCTGCGGCTTGGTGGTGGTGGGCTGCCGGGCGATGCTGGTGACCGCCGGAGGCCCGCGCACCAACGCACAGGTTCTTGCCGCTGCCGGCGCACCGCTGCTGGTGTGCGGCTCGGTGGTTTGGTACGCCCAGCTCCTGATGGTCTAGGCCTCCGATCGCCTCCCGTTACTGCGTGACCTTCGTCACGCAACGGGCCTCTGCAGGAGGCCCGCCCGGGCGTTGTTCCGCGTGTTTCGTGACGGCCGGATTCCCTTGCGTTCACGGGGAAGGGCGGCGCGGATGCACTGGGTCGTCATCAAAGATCGGTCGGCGGCACGGAAACGGTTAGGATGGAGCCATGACTGAAAACTACCTTGGACTCGAGATCTTCTTCCTTTCCCTGCTGACCATTGCGGGACTGGGCATGGCCGGCTTTGCCGCACTTGTCGTGACCCGCCTCTTCAAGGGCCAGAAGTAATTTAGAAACGCAGTAGGAAGCGCACGCGTCATGCCAATTGAGATTCCCACAGACTTGACCCCCGAGCTCGTACCACTTTCCTGGCTCCTCGGAACCTGGGAAGGCAACGGCCGCCTCGGCGAGGGGGAAGACGACGACGAGTTCTTCTGGCAGAGCGTGAGCTTCACCCAGAACGGCTTGCCGTTCCTGGAATACCGATCCGAATCGTGGGTCACCGACGAGCAGGGCAACAAGTTGCGCCCGCTGTCGGTCGAAACGGGATTCTGGTCGTTGGAACGCCCCATGGTGGACGGCGATCTTGGCCCGGGCATGATTCCGGGCGACATCGTTCCGACCCTGCGTTCGGCCGAAGACGTTGAAGCCTTGCGGACCGAAGACAACGGGTTCAAGATCCAGGCCAACATCGCGCACCCCGGGGCGATCTCCGAACTTTATTACGGCGTCATCAAGGGCCCGCAGATCCAGCTGGCCACCGACTTGGTGATGCGCGGCTCCAACGCCAAGGAATACGCCTCGGCCACCCGCATCTACGGGTTGGTCAACGGCGATCTGTACTGGCGCTGGGACGTATCCACCGGCGGCAACGAACTGAAGGCCCACGCCTCAGCCGCACTCAAGAAACAGGCATAAACCATGGCGCTCTCGCCGTTGCTGTCACGACCGGCCGCAGTGGCCGGATCCGGGGTCGATGAGGGCGTGGCCGCCCACTACGGGGAACTGAGCGCCGAACAACGCAGGTTGCTCGCGGGAACCGCGGTGGCCGACATGTCCCACTTCGACGTGGTGACCCTCGCCGGGGAAGACCGGTTGAGCTGGCTCAACACGCTTTCCAGCCAGATGCTGCTGGAGCTGCGACCCGGCCAAAGCACCCAGACGCTGCTCTTGACGGTCCAGGGCCGCGTCGAATTCGACATCCGCATCCTGGCCGACGAGGACAAGCTGTGGCTGCTGGTCGAGCCCGGCCAGGGAGCCCCGCTTGCCGCATGGCTTGACCGCATGCGCTTCATGCTGCGCGTCGAGGTCAACGGACGTCAGCGCGGACTTCGGCCTGGTCGGTGCCTGCACTCCGCAGCCCGCGCTGGAGGCGTACCCCTGCTGGGTCGATTCCTGGCCCGACATCTCCCCGGGCGGCTACGCCTACTCGGTGGGGGAGCACCCGGGCGCCGAGCGTCCGTGGCGTGAATACATCGTCCCGCTCGCCGAGCTCGAGTCCGCCGTCGCGGACCTGCCGCTGGCCGGCATGATGGCAGTCGAGGCGCTGCGCATCGCCGCGTGGCGCCCGCGCTTCGGCTTCGAGACCGACGAGAAGACCATTCCCCACGAGCTGGACCTGGTCCGCACTGCCGTGCACCTGAACAAGGGCTGCTACAAGGGCCAGGAAACCGTCGCACGCGTCCACAACATCGGGCACCCGCCGCGCCGCATCGTGTTCCTGCACCTCGACGGGTCCATGCACACCCTTCCGGCCGTCGGCTCCGAGGTCCGCCTGGGAGAGAAGACCATCGGCAAGATCACCTCGGTGGCCACCCACTTCGAGGCCGGCCCGATCGCGCTGGCCCTGATCAAGCGCAACATCGATCCCGATGCCGCGCTGCAGGTCGTCGACGGGGAAGAGGCCTACGCGGCCTCGCAGGAAACGATCGTGACCACCGACGCCGGGCAGACCGCCGGGCGCTTCACCGGATTCCTGCGCCAGCCGCACTAGGCGCGTTGCGCCCGCGGCCTTGCAAGGCCGTGCACTCACAAACCGTTGTGCAGCCGCACGCTCAGCAGGGAACCCACCAGCTCGAACCCCAGGGACGTCGCAAGCGCGCTTGCGGCGTCCTGTCCGTCCTTGATGCGCGCCTGCGGAATCAATCCCTCGCTCAGCGCGTCGTCGACGGCCAGCGCCGCGGCGTACTTGCCCAGGCCGTAGCCGCGCATCGCCGGGTAGGTGAGCACCGTGGTGTCTGCCAACAGGCCGCCCGGGGCCCAGTAGCTGGCCGCGGCCACGGGATCGTCGTGGGTCTCGGAGAACAGCACGAAGCACTGGTCGCAGCCCTGCAGGGTGGTGGTCGACGCGTCGTCGTGCGGGCTGCGTTCCAGCAGCCGCGCGAGGTCGGCCCGGGCGCCGGAGATCGAGACGTGTTCCGAATCGACGATCTCGAACGGGGCATCCACGTAGGTCAGCGCGTCGACGCCCAGGGAGCGCACCGAGGGGGCCAGCCCGCTGCCGTGCAGCAGCGAAACCAGCGCCCGGTCGTCCATGAAGTGTTCGTCGGGCGCCGTGCGCAGCAGCGGCAACAGCTCCTCGGGGGCGCGTACCACCTGGTGGTCGCCCAGGTGCAGGACCTGCACCATGTCGGTGCCGACGGCCGGGACAAAGAGCCGCACCGGGGTCCTGTCGGGCTGCAATGCAGAGTCATCGACGCCGAAGTCGCGTGCCCACGCCAGGGCGATGATGGCACGGGTGCCGAATTCAAGATTCACGTTTAGAGCCTAGTGCAGGGCATCGGTTTTTGGTTGACCGGCGCCCGTTCCGCGAACCGGGCCGCGCCGGACACGAACCGGACCGGGGCATGGACAGGGCGGGTGGACGGCGGCAAGAATGGGCCAGCCGGCGCACCCGGAATTCCCGGGCCGCACCGCCCGGGTTCCCTGGGCCAGGCCGATCCGATGGTGCGAGGCGGGACATGAAGGCTCTGGTGGCGGGGGCGGGACTGGCGGGCCTCGTCGCGGCCCGCCAGCTGGGCTTGGCCGGCTGGGAGGTCGAGGTCCTTGAGAAGGCCGCGGCGCCGCCCTCGAACCGCGCTCACGCCGCCCGAAAACCGCCCACTGCCTTGGGCGAATCAGTGAAGGACCAATCGGTCAAGGTCCGTGCCTCCGGCACTGGAATCCTCCGGGCTGGACCAGGGGCCCATCAACGTGCAAGACAAGATGAATTCCCTGGGCATGAATACACCGTCCACAGCCACGTGGCGAGGATCTTTCGCGAACGGGACGTGGCCCGCAGCGAGCCACGGAAGAAACCACGCGCAGCGTGGCGCCGCTTCGCCTATCCAGCCCCCAATGCGTGTTGGCAACTGGATGCCACCGAATACGTATTGACCGTTGGACGAAAGTGCGTGGTCTTCCAGCTGCAAGATGATCATTCCAGGCTGGCTGTCGCCACGTTGGCCACTTCGGGGGAAACCAGCGAAACGGCCCTGGCGGTGGTGAAGAAGGGTATCGCGGCACACGGGGCACCCCAACGCCTTCTCGCCGACAACGGGACCGCACTAAATCCAAGCCGACGAGGCGCCATCGGCCAACGAGTCACCTACATGACGTCTTTGGGAGTCAGCATGATCACGGGCAAACCCTACAAGCCCACGAACCAGGGCAAGCACGAAAGGTTCCATCAAACCTTGTTCCGCTACCTGGATAAGCAACCCATGGCCAACTCATTGGCCGAATTACAAGCACAGGTTGATCGGTTCGACCTCATCTACAACACCCAACGGCCGCACCAAGGACTGCCCGGGCACATCACCCCGCAGCAAGCCTGGGATGCCACCGAGATCGCCGAGGCACCACGCCCGGACGTAACCAAATCACCGCAGGATCGTGACGCGGAGCCCTCAGATCCTTTGCCCCAGAGTCCTGCGCGTCCGAGCCCCCTACTGGCCACGGAACCAGCTACGCTTTGGGCTGAATTCTCTGCCCGGTCGGTCACCGGCAGCTTCAACACCTCTGAACCGACCGGAGACCGGATGCTGAAGGTCTACTCCAACCGCACGATTCGTTTCAAGGATGTCGTTTATTCGCTGACCACTGGGGTGGACCACCGACAGGCGAGCATCACATGGGACCCCGAGACGATCACCTTCGTCACCCTTGAAGGGGAAATCATCGCAGAATTTGACTGGCCGGCACCGGGAACCAAACATCTGGGACTCAGATCTTCGCGAAGTCAATTCAACGAGTCATGAACACGTAGAAAATACTCCGCACCCGTGCCGAACTGCTACCGATGTCTGACTCATCGAGTGTCATCGAAGTCCTGATGCAGAATTGTCACCGATCCATCGGGATATCACAAATTAGTTGAGGTATGCAGGAATGCTTGGCGGCATATTGACTTGAGGCAAGGCGGGGTTCAGTGTGAAGGCATCGCAACACTTGCAGCTTCTTGGGGTTCTTTGGGAGAAATAGCGATGCTCGCTGATTCAACCCGCGATTCCCTGGCGACCCTGACCAAGCTCATGGCAGGAGAACGAGGGAGATCATGTCGATTATCAAGGATCCGCACCTGTTCAACGAACAGAACCTATTCGTCGACCTGGAAGGGATGCTGGGCCGCCGCCTCTACCTCAAGATCGAGGGGTTCAACTTCGCCGGGTCGATCAAGCTCAAGCCCGCGCGGGAGATGGTCGAGCGCGCCGAGCGTGAGGGGTTGATCGGGCCCGGCTCCACGCTCGTGGAGTCCTCGTCGGGCAACCTCGGTGTCGCGCTCAGCATGATCGCGGCCAGCAAAGGGTACCGCTTCGTGTGTGTGGTCGATCCGAACTGCAATTGACGACCCGGCAGCTGATGGAGTCGCTCGGGGCACAGGTTGACCTGGTCACCGAACCGGATCCCGTCGACGGGTTCCTTGGCGCCCGGCTCAACCACGTCCGGGAACTATGCGCGTCCGACGAGCGGTACGTCTGGCTCAACCAGTACGTCAACCCCGGCAACTGGGGCGCGCACTACCGCTGGACCGCCCCCGAAATCGCCGCCGAATTCCCCGACCTCGACGTGCTGTTCGTCGGAGCCGGCACTACGGGCACGCTAATGGGTTGCGCGCGGTACTTCCGTAAGCACCGCCCCGACGTCCGGATCGTCGCGGTCGATGCCGTCGGATCGGTCTCCTTCGGCGGCCAGCCGGCGCCCCGCTGATCCCCGGCCTCGGCATGAGCGTGCGGCCGCCCCAGCTCGACGAGTCCTTGCTCGATGACGTGGTGTTCGTCAAGGAGC
This sequence comes from uncultured Actinomycetota bacterium, assembly GCA_963818105.1. GTDB lineage: Bacteria > Actinomycetota > Actinomycetes > Actinomycetales > Micrococcaceae > Paeniglutamicibacter. The sequence continues at coordinate 24,565 of CAWFRB010000037.1, forward strand.
TGGACACGGTGCGTGCCTGCCACCGCCTGGCCGCGGGCGGGTTGCTGCTCGGCGGGTCCACCGGGACCGTGGTCCACGGCGCCATGACATGGCTCGCCGACCACGACGCCCAGGACGTCACCGCGGTGGCCATCTCGCCCGACCTGGGCCGCCCATACCTGGACACCGTCTACCAGCCCGGCTGGGTGCTCGACCACTTCGGGGCCGAATCGCTCGGCAGCGCTGGCACGACGGCAGACCCCGGTCTACGGTCTGACCCGGTGTCGGGGCCACAGCTTCCGGCAGCCGCCCCGTTGACTGATTCCGTGGCCACTGCCTCACTACGGAGGCTCGCGCAGTGAACAAGTCCGTCGACACGCCGCCAACGTCACCGGGTCCCACGACTCCGGTAGTTGCGACGAATCCCCCGGCACCCGCGGCTCCGGCCGGGAACGGCTCTCCAGCAACGCCGGCCACGGGTGCGGGCCTTGCCCTGAAGTGCCGGCTGGCGGATCTTCTCGCATCGGTGGTGAAGAAGGACGACGTCCCCGTGGACAGCCAACTTCTTCTACGAATTGGGTGCGGACTCGCTGGTGATGGCGCAGTTCTGCGCCCGGGTGCGCAAGCAGCCGGACCTGCCGGCGGTGTCCATCAAGGACATCTACCAGCACCCGTCGATCGCGGCCCTGGCCGCGGCCCTGGCGCCGGCGGAAGAAGCGACGTCGCCCGTGCAGGGCCGGTTGGCCGAGGTGCTGGCCGGCGTGCTGGGCATTGACCATGTCCCGGTGGACAGCGACTTTTTCCAGGACCTGGGCGCGGACTCGCTGGTGATGGCGCAGTTCTGCGCCCGGGTGCGCAAGCAGCCGGACCTGCCGGCGGTGTCCATCAAGGACATCTACCAGCACCCGTCGATCGCGGCCCTGGCCGCGGCCCTGGCGCCGGCGGAAGAGGCGACGTCGCCCGTGCAGGGCCGGTTGGCGGAGGTGCTGGCCGGCGTGCTGGGCATTGACCATGTCCCGGTGGACAGCGACTTTTTCCAGGACCTGGGCGCGGACTCGCTGGTGATGGCGCAGTTCTGCGCCCGGGTGCGCAAGCAGCCGGACCTGCCCAAGGTGTCCATGAAGGACATCTACGGAAGCCCGACGATCGCGGCCCTGGCCGCGGCCCTGCAAGACCCCTTGCAGCAAGACCAGCCGCAGGTGCTCCCACCAGTCCTGGCGTCAATGCCGGAGACGCCGCGGCCCATGGACGCACGGACGTGGGAGTACGTCACCTGTGGCGCCCTGCAGGTGCTCGTCTACCTCGGCTACTGCCTCCTCGCCGGCGTGCTCGCGGTCGTGGGGTATTACTGGCTGTTCCCCGAGGCGAAACCGGGGAACCACTACTGGCTGGCCCACGGGACGAGCTTCTGGGCGATCTACCTGCGGTCGATCGTCTACGCCGTGGTGGTGTTCGTGCTCATGTGCATCCTGCCGGTGGCCGCGAAGTGGATCTTTGTCGGGCGCTTCCGGCCCCGGAAGATCCGCATCTGGAGCCTGGCCTACTTCCGGTTCTGGCTGGTCAAGGCCCTGATGCGAACCTCGCCCCTCTCGATGATGCCCGGTTCCCCGCTGACGACCTTCTACCTTCGCGCCATGGGCGCCAAGGTGGGCCGCAACGTGACGATCCTGACCAACCGGCTCAATCTGCACCGACCTGCTCACGATCGGGGAGGGGACGGTGATCCGCAAGGACGTGGTCGCCAACGGCTACCGCGCCCACGGCGGCGTCATCCAGTTGGGTGGGGTCACGCTGGCCGGGGACGTGCTCATCGGCGAGGGCAGCGTCCTGGACATCGACACAATGATGGGAGACGGCTCGCAACTGGGCCACCGGTCCACTCTGTACACCGGCCAAGCCGTGCCCGGTGGTGAGCGGTGGCACGGTTCGCCGGGCAGGCGCACGGATGTGGACTTCAGCACGGTCAGCCGCCACGCCCTACCGGCCGTGGCGGCGGGGATGGTTCGCCGTGTCCCAGCTCCTTTCCACAATGGGGCTGGGCCGCACCATGGTGGGACTGGCGGCATGCTTTTCGTCCTGGCGTATCCACCCGTGGCGGCGCTTCTGGAGGCGCATCCGTTCGCGTTCGCGGACTGGACGTTCTATGCCGACGCTGTCGCACTCGCCGGCCTGAGCGCTCGGGGAAACGGTCCTGGCGTGGTCGCCATCACGACCGTGCCGCGGCTGCTCCAGCTCGCGGTGAAGCCCGAGACCGGGCGTATCCGCTGTACGGGCTGCGGGACGCGGCGGCGCGGGCGGTGGCGAGGTTGACCAACAGTCCCATGATCGGGAAGGTGTTCGGCGACAGCTCGTACGTCGTGAACTACGTGCGGGCCATCGGGTACCACCAGCCGCAGGTCCAGCAGAGCGGCTCGAACTTGGGCACGGCGTTCAAGCACGACACCCCGTTCCTGTCGACGATAGGCACCGGCACGATGATCGCCGACGGGGTGTCTTTCATGAACACCGACCACTCGGCGACGTCGTTCAAGGTCAGGCCGGGTGGCCATCGGCGCAAACAACTTCCTGGGCAACGCCATTCTTCTACCCGGCCGGGGCCAGGACCGGGGACAACTGCCTGCTCGCGACCAAGGTCATGGTCCCCATCGACGGACCGGTGCGCCACGACGTGGGCCTGCTCGGCTCGCCGGCGTTCGAGATCCCCCGCTCGGTCCTGCGGGACACCCTCCCCGAGGAGCATGCGGGCCGTGCCCGCTTCCGCCGGGACCTCTCGGCCAAGAACCGGCACAACCTGCGCACCATCGCGCTCTTGATGCTGGCGCGGTGGTTCAACGCCTCGCGTGGCCCTGCTGGCGATGTTCGCCGGCCTCGAGCTGTCCGACCAATTCGGCTTCCTTGCCCTCAGCGCGTCGTTCGTCGTGGCGCTCCTGGTCGGCTTGCTGGTCCCCATCGGCATCGAGCGCCTCGTGACGGGGTTCCGGCGGCTTCAGCCCCAGTTCTGCTCCATCTACAACCCCTACTTCTGGTGGCACGAGCGGTACTGGAAGCTGACGGCCGAGAGCCGCTACATCGCCATCTTCAACGGGACGCCGTTCAAGCCGCTGGTCTGGCGCCTGCTGGGCGTGCGGATCGGGCTCCCGGGTCTTCGACGACGGCTGCGGGATCATCGAGCGGAGCCTGGTGACGATCGGCTCCCGCTGCACACTGAACGCCGGCACCACGATCCAGTCCCATTCCCAGGAGGACGGGATGTTCAAGTCCGACCACAACGTCATCGGGGACGACGTCACGCTCGGCGTCGGCGCCTTTGTCCACTACGGCGTGACCATAGAAGACGGTGCCGTCGTCGCCGCCGACTCCTTCGTGATGAAGGGGACGACCCTCTCCCGGGGATCCGTGTGGGGTGGCAACCCGGCCGACGAGGCCCGTGCCGCCGCCACGTCCCCCG
>CAWFRB010000038.1:0-73239 GCA_963818105.1 uncultured Actinomycetota bacterium
ATACCCCAATTACCCCAAGGGGCGCGGCGAACACTCAACAAGCACTGTTTTAGCGGACCGGTCCCATCCAGCCCGCATAGTTTCGTCCAAACCCCAAGTCCGGACGTCCCCCAGTATTCATTTGGTCCCCAGCACCCAATTAATGTTGCATGTGCAGGGGACAGCATAACCGGAAAAATTGATTCCGTCGCACTGAAATGCTTTTGTGAACCCGGGTTATAAACGCGCACCTAAAAGTTTTGGTATTCGATGATGGGGCAGGTGTCCATGACGACGTCCAGTCCGGCCGCCTTGGCTCTGGCCAGAGCTTTCTCATCGATGACACCCAACTGCAGCCAAACCGCCGACGCACCAATAGCAATGGCCTGGTCGACAATGGCCCCGACTTTCTGGGAATTCACGAAGCAATCCACCACGTCAATGTGGCCCGGAATTTCCCCCAAGGTTTTGTATCCGGTTGCCCCCAAAACACTGTCTCCACGCAGTGAGACCGGGACGATTTCCATGCCCAGTCGTGCTTGCAGGAAGTGCGCAACTCGCGGCGCCACACGCAACGGATTGTTACTCAAACCGACCACGGCCCAGCGTGCAGGCGTGGTCAACAGCCGACGGATTACATCGGGGTCGTTCTTATGCCGTTCACTGTTGATGCTGCTCATACCGGATACCTTACAACTGCGATCTTGGGCTTGGCCGCAAAACCGCCTGACAGCTTAAACAGCAAGTCCGAGACGAGTACAGGACTCGTCTCGGACAGCTGGAAATCAATTTCGGCGGCAACGGGGCCTAGATATCCCAGACCTTGCGGTCGGCGGCGGGATCGCGGTCCCACGGTGTCGGCAGCACGCCTCCGATGTAGTTCTTGAACCAGTCGCGTACCTCGTCCGAATGGTAGGCCTTCTCCAGCGCCTTCCCCTTCTCGGTTTCGCTGAAGCCCGGCTTGGCGGCCACCAGGCAGATGAACGGCAGCGCTTCTGCGTCTTTTTCAAAAAGCAGGGCGTCTTCAGGCTTCAGGCCAAGCTCGGCGCCCAGACGCGCGAAGAGGAATCCGGCATCGACATCGGGCAGCGTCTTGGACAACGACTGCTGGTCGACCTCAACGAATGTGAGCTTCTTGGGGTTCTCCAAGATGTCGTTCTGCGAAAGGTGGATAACGCTCTTGCCCTCCGCAACCTTCAAAACACCCGCTTTGGCCAGCATTGCCAAGGCCCGCCCGTTGTTTGACGGGTCGACCGGAATCGCGATCTTGGCACCCGTCGGCAAATCATCGATGGACTTGTGCTTCTGCGAGTAGACGCCACCCGGGGAACCGTACATGTAGAAGGCCGGCTCGACGGCAAGGTTCTTGTCCTTGGTGAACTGGGCCAGGTAGGACGCGTGCTGGAAGTAGTTGGCGTCGAACTCGCCGTTGGCCACGGCAAAGTTCGGCTGCACGATGTCGGTGACGTACTTGACCTCAACCTTCCAGCCGTCGGCTTCCAGTGCCTTCTGCGCGAGCTTTGTCGGCTCCTGGTAGGGGGCCGATTCGGTGACGATGAGCTTGATGGTCTTGTCGTCACCGCTGGCGGCCCCGTTGCCGGTGAGGCCGCAACCTGTCAATGCAGCCAAACCGGCCACCGCACCAAGCCCCAGCGAACCCTTGAGAAATGCGCGACGTTCCATACTTGTTCTCCCTAGTAAGACGGGACCGAGTACGCCCCTATTGTGGTGTGTTGATGTTGAGTGCAGCGACTCAGATGTTCCAGGCCTTCAGGTCCGCTGCCGGGTCGCGGTCCCACGGCGTCGGCAAGGCGCCGTCGAGGTATCCCTTGAACCAAGTCCGCACCTCGTCGGAGTGGTAAGCGGCCTCGAGCGCCTTGCCCTTCTCGGTTGCGGCAAATCCCGGCTTGGCGGCAACGAGGTTGATGAAGGGCAGCGCGTCTTCTTCCTTCTCGAAAAGCAGCGCGTCCGACGGCTTCAAGCCGATTTCGGCACCGAGGCGGATGAACAGGAATCCGGCGTCCACGTCCGGGAGCGTCTTGGACAGCGACTGCTGGTCGACCTCGACAAAGCTGAACTTCTTCGGGTTCTCCAGGATGTCGGCCTGCGACAAGTGGATCAGGCTCTTGCCTTCGGTGAGCTTCAGGAGCCCTGCCGTCTGCAGAAGTGCCAAGGCGCGCCCGTTGTTGGAAGGATCCACGGGAATCGCGATCTTCGCGCCATCCGGAAGCTCGCTGATGTTCTTGTACTTCGCGGAGTAGACGCCTGCCGGCGAACCGTACATGTAGAACGCCGCCTCGACGTCCAGGTTCTTGTCGGTGGTGAACTGCTCAAGGTATGCGGCGTGCTGGAAGTAGTTGGCGTCGAATTCACCGTTTGCAACGGCAAAGTTCGGCTGCACGATGTCGGTGACGTACTTTGCTTCGACTTTCCAGCCCTGGGATTCAAGAATCTTCTGTGCGATCTTGGTGGGTTCCTGCGTCGGCGCCGACTCGGTGACGATCAGCTTGATGGTCTTGTCGTTCGCACCGCCGGCGTTTGAGGATCCGCCGGTGAGACCGCAGGCGGTCAGCGAGGCAAGGGTTCCGAGGCCAAGGGCTCCGGCAAGGAAGGTGCGGCGTTGCATGTTGTTCTCCTGGAAAAGGGCGCAAAAACGGTGCGCCGGATATGGCGTAGTAAATCGGGGCAGCGGTCTTGGAGACCGCCGGGTGTCGGTTAGCGGGTTGGCGGCGTTGCGGTGGCGTTCCCGATGGCGTTCAACCCTTCGGGAAGCGTGCCGTTGATGAAGTAGTCGCCGATGGACCGCGCACGGAACGAAATGGGGTTGTGGGTGGCTACCGTTTGGGCGTTGCGCCAGTGGCGGTCGAGCCCCTTGGAGGTGCTCGTGGCCGAAGCTCCGCCGGTTTCAAACAGCTGTTGCGCCGCACCAATGGCCAGTTCCGGCACGGCCACCTGGGCTTGCTCCACTGCGAGTTCGGCCAGGTGGCCTTCAAGTGTGGTCGCGCGGTTCCCGGCTTCATCGGGTTCCTGCGCCAGGCCCACGTCAAGGGCGAGGTCCAACGCACGTGCCGCGGCAAGGACGATCGCCTCGGCGGAAAATGCCTTGGTCGCAATCCGGCCGACGGTTTCCTGGATCAGCGGGTCCTCGCGGAACGGCAGGCCGGAACCCGTGTTGAAGGTGCGCGCACGCTTGGCCACCGACTGTGCCGAGTCATCGCGAGCAGCCCGCGCGATGCCTGCCAACACGGAGAGCAGCACCAGCTGGAAGAAGGCAGCCTCGTGGGTGGCCTCGGCCCCGCCGGCGACTCGGTCGAAGATGTCCTCGTTGGGGACGCGCACGTTCTCGAAGGTGGTGGTGCCGGTGCCGGTCAGGCGCTGCCCGAAGCCGTCCCAGTCATCGACGATGTTCACTCCTGCGGCCTTCGTGTCAACGACGGCAAAGAAGCGGCCGTCCCCGCCGGCCAGGCCGGCCGAAACGCGGGTGTAGTCGGAGAAGATGGTGCCGGTGGTGTAGTACTTTTCGCCGTTGAGCACCCAGTCTTCGCCGTTTCTGGCCAGGACGGTGTTCAGCCGGCCCAGGGCGTTCCCCCCGCGTTCCGTCGAGGCGTTTCCGACGGTCTTTCCCGCGGCCGCAAGTTCATACCAGCGCCGGGCGACCGGCTCTTCCTGCCACTGGAGGGATTCGATGAACCCGAAGTGGGAGCGGTACAGGTGGGCGACGTTGGAATCCGCCGCCGCCAGGTCGATGAGCAACCGAGTGAAGGTCTCGACGCTGACGCCCGCGCCGCCAAACTCCACCGGCACGCGCAGGGCGCTGAACCCTGCCTCGTTGAGCCAGGCAACCTGCTCGAAGGGGAGGATCCTGGAGAAATCGCGTTCACGGGAGCCCTCCGCGATGCGTGCGAAGATTTCGGCGAAGCGCTCGCGCTGGCTCGCGTAGTCGGCGGCAACCGTCGAGGGCGTGTCTTGAATCAGCGTCATGGTTATTGTCTTTCAGGAAAGCGTGGAGATGGCTGAGCGGTTTTCGTTGGCGGCCGAGTGCTCGGCGAAGGCCCCGCGGAAGGCGGCCGCGGGGTGCGAAGGTTCCAGGGTCGCCGAACGACCGAAGACCTTTTCGCGCAGCGTCCCCGGGGCGTACTCGCTCTGGGCGAGGCCGCGGGCCCGCAGCTCGGGAATCACGCCCTGGATGAAGTCGGTGTAGGAGCCCGGAAGGATCTGGTTGATGATGTTGATGCCGTCGGTTCCGGCGTCTTGCCAGAGCTCAAGCTGGTCAACGATCTGTTCCGGGGTTCCGGCGATTTGCATCGACTTGGCGCGGTAGCGGGCCAGGTCGCCGATGGTCGGATCGCCGCCCGGGACCGAGGCCCGGATCGCCTCGAGGACTCCCTTGCCGCCCTCGGTGTCGACGTCGCCCAGCTTGGTGTCCAGCGGAACCCCGCCCAGGTCGATTCCCAGCCCGCCGCCGATGTGCGCGACCACGGCATCCAGGTCGAGGTACTCGTCGTACTCGGCCTGCTTGCGGGCGACCTCGGCCTCGGTGCTGCCCACCACGAAGGAAAGCCCGGCAAAGATCTTCACGTCGCCGGCCTCGCGACCGGCATCCACGGCCAGCTGCCGGATGATGCCCGAGTTCTTGCGGACGTTTTCCGGGTTGGGAGCAAACAGGAAGGTGGCTTCCGCGTTGGCGGCGGCAAACGCCTTGCCCCGCGGGGAGCTTCCGGCCTGGAAGAGGAACGGCGTGCGTTGCGGGCTGGGCGAAGACAGGTGCGGACCGTCGATCGAGTAGCGTTCCCCGCGGTGGTAGATCTTGTTCACCAGCGCCGGATCGGCATGGATGCCGCGGATCTTGTCGGCCAGCAGGGCCCCGTCTTCCCAGGAACCCTCCCAGAGCTTGAAGACGGCCTCGACGTATTCCTCGGCCCAGTCATAGCGGTCGCCGTGCGCGGCCAGCCCGTCGGCGCCGAAGTTGCGGTGCGAGTTTTCCAGGATGCTGGTGACGATGTTCCAGGCCACGCGCCCGTTGCTCAGGTGGTCGAGCGTGGAGAGCTGGCGTGCCAGCTGGAACGGGTCGGACTGGATCACCGAGGAGGTGAACGCCAGCCCGATCTCGTCGGTCACCGCGGCGAGCGCCGAGGCCAGCACCAGCGGGTCGTTCGACGGAACCTGCAGGCCGCGCTTGATGTGCGATGCCCATCCCCCTTCGTGGTCCCCGTAGAGTCCCACGACATCGGCCAGGAAGATCGTGTCGAAGCGTGCTGCCTCAAGCTCCTTGGCCAGGTCGGTCCAGAGCTTGAGCTCGTTGAAGCGGTGCTGCTGGGCCTCGGGATGGCGCCATTGCCCGCCAAGGATGTGGCTGGTGGTGTTCATCAGGAAGGCGCTCAACAGCAGGCGCGGACGTTTGGAATTGCTCATGAGGGGGCTCCAGGGGGTGTTCCGGGGTGGGAAGGACTAGTGGCGCTTGTCCAGGCGTGCGGCAAGCCGGGTGCCGGAGATCTGGACCAGCTGGACCATCAGGATCATCAGGACGATGGCGACGATCATCATTCCCGTCTCGTACCTGTAGTAGCCGTAGCGGATGGCGAAGTCGCCGATTCCGCCGCCACCGACCAACCCGGCCATGGCCGAGTAGCTGATGAAGCTCACCGTCATGATGGTGATCGAGCCGATGAGCGCCGGCCGCCCCTCGACCAGCAACACGTCCCTGACGATTTGTCCGCGGGTGGCACCCATGGCGCGGGCGGCCTCGACCACGCCGCTGCCCAGCTGGGTCAGGTTCTGCTCAACGAACCGGGCGAAGTACGGGATGGCGTTGATCGTCAGCGGAACGATCACCGCGGCCGTGCCGATGGTCGTTCCCACAACGAACCGCGTGAACGGAATGATGGCAATCAGCAGGATCAGGAACGGGAACGAACGCATGGTGTTCACCAGCCCGTCGACGATCCGGTGAACGCGCGGGCGCGGACGCAGGCCGTTCGGCGACATCGAGTAAAGCCAGATGCCCAGCGGGGTTCCAAGGAGGATGGCGATCGGAATCGACACCAGGAGCATGGCCAGGGTCTGGCCGATGGCCAGGGCGATCTCCGGCCACAGTTCAATGATGCGGTTGAGGTCGAAGGCCGCGGCACCGCTGCCGTTGGTGGCGGCCGCCAGGATGCTGACGGCGGATGGAATGCTAGACAAGGGAGGTCTCCTTCAAGGCAATTGCTTCGGCCGAAGCAGGTTCGGCGTGGGCCTGTCGCTTGCGATCCAGTGAGATTTCATCGGAGATCAGGTAGCGTCCGATGGCCGTCGCGGGGGTGAATGCGGGATTCTTCAGTGAGGCAATGTCGAATTGCTCCACAAGTGCCCCGCCTTCCATGACGGCGACGTTGTCCGCAATGGCCTTTACGACATTCATTTCGTGGGTCACGATGACCGTGGTGATGCCCAATTGGGCGTTGATGTCGGAAAGGTACTGGAGCACCGAGGCAGTGGTCCGCGGGTCGACGGCGGAAGTCGGTTCGTCGCACAGCAGCACCTTCGGCTCGGTGGCCAGTGCGCGGGCAATCGCGACGCGCTGTTTTTGGCCTCCGGAAAGCTGGCCGGGGTAGGCGGTCGTCTTGTCTGCCAGGTCAACGATCGCCAGGGCTTCCAATGCCCTGCGCCGCCGGTTCTTCTTGGGGACACCGGCAAACTTGAGGCTGAGTTCGACATTCTCAACGGCATTGCGGTTGTTCAAGAGGTTGAAGTGCTGGAAGATCATGCCGATGTGGTGGCGTGCCTGGCGCAATTCCTCGTCGTTGAGTGCGGTGAGATCCGTGCCGTCGACAATGATTTGCCCGCTGGTCGGACGCTCAAGCAGGTTGATGTTGCGCAGCAGGGTCGACTTGCCTGCACCGGAAAAACCAATGATTCCCTGGATTGAGCCTCGCGGGATCTCCAGCGAAACGTTGTCCACGGCAGTAAAGGGCTTGCCCGCTGACGGGAAAACTGTCGACACGTTCTTGATGTTGATCATGTCCAACTCCTCTCGGTTTACCCGAGGGACGCCAACAGCATGACCGATCGGCCAGCCGCCCGCTAAGGGTCGACCGGTGGACCGGAACAGAGTTTGGCTATCTCCATCGGTCCTGGCGGTAGCACCGGCCCCTACGCATAGGGGTGGTTGCTGCGGCGTCAACGAGCCAGGTCTCTCAGCCGCTCTGGATGGTGTCGTACCGTTCCAGGCGTTTCACCGGGAAGGAACTACTCAAGTGTGTCGCAGATTCTTCGATACGACCAACAAATATGACCACTTCATGAAATAAACGCCCCAAAAACCCCGCCCTAGGCCCGTTTCCTCTTCAAGAAAATTCATAAATCCGATTGTGACGCCGGCGCTTCACGCCGTATTGCGTCTTGCTCGCGTCATGTTGATAATCCGCCGAAAACCCGTCGGACAAGACTTCGACCACGAAGGCGACGCTGACATGGGGCAACGTTTCGTTCGAACCTGCTGCGCCGCGAAGGCGGACCGTGGCATGATCGCCACATGGAGACCACACGCACACGACGCACACGGCACCGCCAGCTGCGCATCATCGGCATGGTTGTCGGCGGTGGCCTCGCAGCCGTGCTGACAGGGCTTCTTGGTGCTTGGCTGTATGCGCCGGCAGTGGGGTGGGGTGTCGCCGCGCTGGTCTACAACCTCACGGTTTGGTTGACCATCGCTCCCATGGACCATGTCCGCACCGCCTCCCACGCCCAGGAAGAGGACCCCGGCCGCAGCACCTCGGATCTGCTGATCCTTTTGGCCGCGGTGGGGTCGTTGGTCGCGGTCGCCCTGGTGATGCTGGGCAGCAAGGAAGTCGAGGGAAGCACGCGGTTCCTGCTGGCATTGCTGGCGTTGACCTGCACGGGAATGTCGTGGCTACTCGTGCATACGTTGTTCACGCTGCGCTACGCGGTGATTTATTACGACGGGTCCCCCGGCGGCATCGACTTCAACCAGGCGGAACCGCCGCAGTACACCGATTTCGCCTACATGGCGTTCAGCATGGGCATGACCTATCAGGTGTCGGACACAAACATCACCACACATGCGATGCGTTCGACTGCGCTGCGCCACAGCCTGCTGGCGTTTGTGTTTGGCACGGGAATCCTGGCGACCACCATCAACTTGGTCGTCAGCCTGGCCCCGTGACCAGTGCCAAGGCCGGGTGCCCAGGCTTGGCAAGTCCCGGATTGCCTTGGAAGGACGGAGACCCCGGCAACGCCGGGATCCCCGTCGGGAACGCAGTTGGTCGCGGGAGCCTTCCCGGCCCCGGCCAACCCGTAGGGGCAGTGGCCCCTTAGCCTACTTTTGCGCCGGAGAGCCGGTAGTTTGCCGCCTTGTGCGAATCCTGGACCCGGTCGCCCTTGCCGAAGAGCTTGTTGCGCAGCGTGCCCTCGACGTACTCGCTTTGGTAGGCGCCGCGGGCCTGCAGCTCGGGAACCACGAACTCGACGACGTCCTCGAACGTGCCGGGGGTGATGGCGTATGCGAGGTTGAAGCCGTCGACGTCGGTTTCCTCGACCCACTCGATGAGCTTTTCCGCCACCTCGGCCCCGGAGCCGACGGTGATCGGGCCGAAGCCGCCAACGCCCACCCATTCGGCAAGCTGGCGAATCGTCCAGGGGTTGCCGTCATCGCCGCTGGCCTTCTGGAACGTTGCGACGGAGGACTGGATGGCGTTTGATTTCACGTTGGCGCCGATGATGTCGTCGGGACCGTAGGTGGACAGGTCGACGCCCATCCAGCCGGAGATCAGGGCCAAGGCGCCGTCGATGTCGGCGTAGGACTTGTAGTCCTCGAACTTCGCCTGGGCGCTGGCGTTGTCGGGGCCCGTGACGATGGTTTGCATGGTGTAGATGCGCACGTCGTAGCGGCCACGGCCCGCGGCCTCGGCTGCGTCGCGGATCTTGGTGACCGTTTCCTTGAGGATTTCCTTGGTCGGAGACGTCACGAAGACCGCCTCCGCGTTTTCCGAGGCGAATTTCAGGCCGCGCGGCGAGGCGCCGGCCTGGAACACCACCGGGGTGCGCTGCGGGCTCGGCTCGGTGATCGCAATGCCGGGAACCTTGAAGTACTTGCCCTCGTGCTTGATTTCGTGGACCTTGGTCGGGTCGGTGAAGATTCCGCGCTCAACATCGCGCACCACCGCGTCCTCTTCCCACGAGCCCTCGAGAAGCTTGTAGACGACTTCCATGTATTCGTCGGCGTGGTTGTAGCGCTCGTCGTGTTCCAGCTGGTCTTCCTGGCCCATGTTGCGTGCCGCGGAGGGCAGGTACCCGGTCACCACGTTCCATCCGACGCGTCCCTTGGTCAGGTGGTCGAGGGTGGCCAAGCGACGGGCGAACGGGTAGGGGTGCTCGTAGGCGGTGCCGGCCGTGACGCCGAAGCCCAGGTGTTCGGTCACTGCGGCCATGGCGGAGACGAGCATCATGGGGTCGTTGACGGGAACCTGGGTCCCGGCACGCAACGGCACCTCGTTCGAGCCGCCGAAGACGTCGTAGGTGCCCAGCACGTCGGCGATGAAGATGCCGTCGAACTTTCCCTTTTCAAGGGTCTTGGCAAGATCGGTCCAGTAGGACAGATCCTTGTAGCGTGCGGACTGGTCCTTCGGGTGCTTCCACAGCCCGGGCGACTGGTGGCCGACGCAGTTCATGTCGAAGGCATTGAAACGGATCTGGCGTTGTGCGGGAGTCGTGCTCATGATGTTCCTTTGCGGGGGTAGGGGAAATCGCGGGTCGCCAAGGCGAACCGTGTCAAGGAAAGTTTTCTGTACCGAAAGTCGGCTAGAAGCCGGCGGTTCCGGTGGTTGAGCCAAGGTCGCCGACGGCGTTGAGGCGCTTGGGAGCGGTTCCGTTCACCTCGTAGTCGCCAACGATGCGCGCCTTGTAGATCGCGGGATTGTGGGTGGCGACGGTACGCGCGTTGCGCCAGTGCCTGTCCAGGTTGCAGCCCTTGGCGGTTGCCGAGGCCCCCAGCCCGTCAAAGAGCTTGGTCGCGGCCGAAAGCACCAACGGCTGCACGATCGTTTGCGCCCGGTCTGCGGCGAGTTCACACACCGCAAAGCGTTCGGCCGGGCTGAGCGAATCATCGGCAAGTGCGACTTCGACCTCTGCGACAGCGGACAACACAATGGAATCCGTGGCGAAGGCGGTGGCCGAAATTTCACCAACCAGCTGCAGGACCTGGGGCTCGTTTCGGATCGGGACACCCGTTCCGGTGCTGAAGGTGCGGGTCCGGGCCTGCACCGCCGATCGCACGTCGTTCAGCGACGCGCGGGTGATCCCTGCCTGCACGGCAAGCAGCACCAGCTGGAAGATCGCGGATTCCGGGTCGTTGGTTTGCTGTTCTTCCGGCAACAGGGTGTCGACCGGAACATCCTGGAACGTCGTGGACCCCGTCCCGGTGAGCTGTTGGCCGAAGCCGTCCCAGTCGTCGTAGATCTTGACGCCGGAGCGCTGCGTGGAGACCAAGGCGATCTGGCGGCCGGGAAGCTTCGGGTGGGAGGCCGCCACGGCAACCCAGTCCGCGTAGATGGTGCCGGTGCAATAGTATTTTTCGCCCGTCACGAACCAGTGTTCCCCGCGCTGCTCCAGGGTGGTGTTGAGAGAGCCAAGGGTGTTTCCGCCGCGTTCGGTGTAGGCGTTGCCGACGATCTGGCCGGCGGCGATTCGTTCGGTCCAGCGGCTGCGCACGGCGGGGTCCCGCAGCGTGAGCGCCGATTCGACGAAGGCGATGTGTGCACGCCACAGGTGCGCCACCTGCGAATCCGCCTCGGCAAGCTCAATGAGGAGGCGGAAAAGGTCACTCAGGCTTGCCCCGTACCCGCCCTCGCCGACCGGGATCCGCAGGGCGCCGAAGCGCTCGCGGTTCAGCCAGCCGACCTGCTCGTAAGGGAGCGTCCGATTGGCATCGCGCTCGCTGGCGCCTTCCGCAATCCGGGCGAACACCGGTCGGAAAATCGCGGCAAGTTCGTCGTAGTGCCCGTTGTTCGGAACACCCGGAGTCAGCTTGAGCAGGTGTCGTGCCGGCGCATTGCTTGCCAGCGCTTCCAGCGAGACGGACCCAAAAATGTTGGGGTCGGTTTCGACATCGAAGGTGTGAAGGGGGGACTCAGCGGCCATGATTGGTTCTCCATCGAGTCTGGCGTGAGCACCTACCGCCCAATTAAGGGGAGGGGTTGCTGCGGCGTCATTGAGCCAGATCTCTCGGCCGCTCTGGATGGTTGTTGTTCATATTTCTACAAGGTTACGTGGCACCGCGCAAATGATCGGCGTCACATTTGTACTTGCGATCGCCCCTCTTGAACCCCTTGAACCGATCGGGATTCAAAGCTAGCCTGAGCGAAACGGGCAGGTGAGAACGCCTAATCTTGTCCGGTTGGCAATCCTGATCCGTCACGCTTCATCAGCGCCGAAAGGACACCCGGTCGGTATTGTTGGTTACTCCACGTTGCTGCAGCTCTCGTCATACAGGGCCTCCATGCTTCCGCGAAATGTCCCGGCCAACCGGTCGCAATCACGAATTCCCATTTCCGGCGGCGTGCGGTCGCGGTTCCCACAGCCCTTCGGCCTCTCGCATCAGCATCGTCCCCGTTCGACGAGATCCCAGGCCTTGCCCATCGTCGCTCCCTCCGATTGCCGGATCCAGTTCCCACCGCAGCGACCCAAAAAATCGGTTTTCAGCCCCAATCGAGAGGACTTTCCATGCCTTTGTACGACTTCCGCTGCCCCGAAGGCACCGTCTTTGAATCCGCATTCCCCATGGCAGCCGTGCCCGATTCCACGGACTGTCCCGAGTGCCGGCAACAGGCTCGGCGCCAGATGAGCTCACCCCGTCTTTCACTCGCCAACACCGCCGAATTCAAGCTCATTGATTCAACGAAACGCAGCGCGCACGAACCGGAAGTGGTCACGGGCCGCACCGGGGCGACGAAACAGGCAACCCGATACACCCGCAACCCCTTGCACCAAAAGCTTCCGCGCCCCTGACCGGACGCCGGATCCCCCGCCCAAGTACGACATCGTTTAAGGAGAAGCACCATGCCAGAAGTGATATTTCCGCTCGATTCGACCAAGAAGTTCGAGGATCAGGAGAAGCTCGGCCACAACCGTTGGCACCCGGAAATTCCGCCGGTGGCCACGGTCAAGCCAGGCGATGTTTTCCGCGTCGATTGCCGCGAGTGGTTTGACGGCGCCATCAAGAACGACGACTCCGCCCAGGACATCCTCGATGCACCGCTGCTGACCGTCCACAAGCTCTCGGGTCCGTTCGCCGTGGAGGGCGCCAAGCCGGGCGACCTCCTGATCGTCGACATCCTTGACGTGGGACCGATTCCGCAGGAGGACAGCGGGCCATTGGCCGGCCAAGGCTGGGGATACACCGGCATCTTCTCCAAGAACAACGGCGGCGGCTTCCTGACCGACCAGTTCCCCGACGCCTACAAGGCAATTTGGGACTTCACGGGCCAGGTCGCCACGTCCCGGCACGTACCGGAAGTCTCCTTCGAGGGCCTGATCCACCCGGGCCTGATGGGCACCGCCCCGTCGGCCGCGCTGTTGGCCAAGTGGAACAAGCGGGAGGGCGACCTTATCGCCACCGATCCCCTCCGCGTCCCGCCGCTGGCACTTCCGCCGGAGGCCGAGCACGCCGTGCTGGGCGGGGTTCCGGCCAGCGAGTGGGGTCGGGTCGGCGCGGAGGCGGCCCGCACCGCACCGCCGCGTGAAAACGGCGGAAACCAGGACATCAAGAACCTTTCCAAGGGTTCGCGGATCTTCTACCCGGTGTTCGTCGACGGCGCGAACCTGTCCCTGGGCGACCTGCACTTCTCCCAGGGCGACGGCGAAATCACGTTCTGCGGCGCGATCGAAATGGGCGGCTTCATCGATCTGCGGGTGGACATCATCCGCGGCGGCATGGACACCTACGGGGTTTCGGAGAACGCCATCTTCATGCCGGGCCGAGTCGATCCGCAGTTCAGCGAATGGATCGCGTTCTCGGGCACCTCGGTGACCCTCGACGGCGAGCAGCGCTACCTGGATTCGCATCTGTCCTACCAGCGCGCGTGCCTCCACGCGATCGACTACCTCGCGAAGTTCGGCTACTCACGCGAACAGGCCTACCTGCTCCTGGGCGCGGCCCCGATCGAGGGCCGGCTCTCGGGCGTCGTGGACATCCCGAACTCTTGCTCGACGGTCTACCTGCCCACGGCAATGTTCAACTTCGACGTCCGGCCGTCCGCAAGCGGCCCGCACCAGATCAACCCCGGAATGGGAGCACCCAGGGCCGAAAACAGGTAAACAGGTCCATCCGCTTCCCGGATGCAGAATGGCGCCCGTACTGTCCCGCGGGCGCCATTCTGCATTGCACGAAAATCGGCAAATCGATGCAGATTATTCGACGAAGCCTCCCACTTGGCAGGTTACTTCGAACATTCCGTCACGTTACGTCCGGTTTGGCCATGTGACATCCGATCGACTTTCATTGACTGAGTAACCATCCCGAGCGGCCGAGAGATCTGGCTCCATGACGCCGCAGCAACCACCTCATTGAGGCTCGGTGCTACCGCCAGGACCGATGGAGAAGAAAATGACTGTAACGCTTTCCCCTGCAACTGCCGACCTGCTCGATCCCCACTTGCCCAGCAAAAACGGGTGGACCGAAGACGAGCGCCTGGCCTTCTGGGACGCCGCCGCCCGGCGCCTGAACTGGGCCGAGGACTGGCACACCATCCACAGCAGCACGGGCGTGAACCGGGAGGCCCGGCGCGGCCCCAAACTCCGGTGGTTCGACGGCGGCAAGCTCAACGCGGCCTACAACTGCGTGGACCGCCACGTCGAGGCGGGGCGCGGGGACAAGGTCGCGCTGCACTTCGAGGGCGAGCCCGGCGACACCGCAACCGTCACCTACCAGGACCTGCAGGACCGGGTCTCGCAGGCGGCCAACGCGCTGGTCGCGCTGGGCATCGGCAAGGGCGACCGCGTGGTCATCTACCTGCCGGTCCTGGTCGAGACCGTCGTCATCACCCTGGCCTGCGCCCGCATCGGCGCGGTGCACTCCCTGGTCTTCGGCGGGTTCTCCTCCGAGGCGTTGCGTTTCCGGGTCGAGGACACCGGCGCGAAGCTCCTGGTCACCACCGACGGGCAGTTCCGCCGCGGCGTGGCCGTGCCCGTGAAGGGCAACGCCGACGCCGCGGTCGCCGGGGCAAACGACCTCGAGCACGTGCTGGTGCTGCGCCGCACCGGCAGCGACATTCCCTGGACCGAGGGGCGCGACGTCTGGTGGCACGACGTCGTCGACACCGCGAGCACCGAGCACTCCCCCGAGGCCTTCGACGCCGAAACCCCGCTGTTCATCATGTACACCTCCGGCACCACCGGGCAGCCCAAGGGCCTGGTCCACACCACCGGCGGCTACCTGACCCAGGCTTCCTGGAGCCACGAGTTCCTCTTCTCCCACCCGGACCCGGCGCAGCGCGAGAACGACGTCCACTGGTGCACCGCGGACCTGGCCTGGGTCACCGCGCACACCTACGAGATCTACGGGCCGCTGTCCAACGGCGTCACCCAGGTGATCTACGAGGGCGTCCCCAACGCCCCGCACCCCGGACGCCACTTCGAGATCATCGAGCGCTACGGGGTCACCAGCTACTACACGGCGCCCACGCTGGTGCGCTCGCTGATGGGCTGGTTCCCTGACGGGATCCCGGCAGACTACGACCTCTCCTCGATCCGGCTGGCCGGAACCGTCGGCGAGGCCGTGAACCCGGAGGCCTGGCGCTGGCTGCGCGGCCAGGTCGGCCGCGACACCCCCGCCGGCATCCCGATGGTCGACACCTGGTGGCAGTCGGAAACCGGCTCGACGATCCTTTCCCCGCGGCAGGACGACACCGCGTTCAAGCCCGGTTGCGGCACCCGCGCGCTGCCCGGGGTCTCGATCGACATCGTGGACGAGCAAGGCGCCGGAGGTGGAGCCGAACGTGCAGGGGAACATCGTGCTGACCAGGACCGGCCCGGCCATGGCCCGCACCGTGTGGGGAAACCCGGAGCGCTACTACACCTCCTACTGGGAAAAGTACGCGCGAGCAGGGCTGGTTCCTGGCCGGGGACGGCGCGCGCTTCGACGAGGACGGGGACATCTGGATCCTCGGGCGGACCGACGACGTGATCAACATTTCCGGGCACCGGCTCTCCACCATCGAGATCGAGTCCGCGCTTGTCACCCACCCGGCCGTGGTGGAGGCCGGGGTCTGCCCGACCGCCGATGCGAAGACCGGGCACGCGGCCACCGCGTTCGTGGTGCCCTTCGACAAGAGCCTCGTGGGAACCTCGCTGCCCTACGAGGCGCTGGCCAGGCAGCAGGCCCTGCTGGCCGAGCTCCGCCACCACGTCGCCGTGCAGATCGGCCCGATCGCCAAGCCGCGCGACATCGTCTTTGTGCCCGACGTGCCCAAGACCCGCTCGGGCAAGATCATGCGGCGGCTGCTGACCCAGCTCTTCGAGGGAAGCGCCCTGGGTGACACCACCAGCCTGCAAAACGAGCCGTGCATCGCGCAGATCAAGGAGATCTGCGAGGGCTGACCTCCCGGCGCCGGGGGCGACCGCCCCGGCACCCCGCCCGGCCTCTGGCTCTTTCCGGCTCCGCGCGCATATACTGTCCAAACGACAGCATATATGCTTCCAGGAGAGGACGCCATGACTTTTGAAAACCAGGTCGCCCTTGTGACGGCCGCGGGCGCCGGAATCGGCCGCGCCATCGCCCTGCGCCTTGCCGCCGACGGCGCGGCCGTCGTCGTCTCGGACGTCAACGACGAGGCCGGCGCGGAAACCGTTGCCCTCATCGAGGCGGCCGGCGGACGCGCCGCCTACAAGCACGCCAACGTCGCCGACGCGGCCGAGGTCGGGTCGCTGGTGCCCTTCGCCGTCGAATCGTTCGGCCGCCTGGACATGGCGGTGAACAATGCCGGCGTCGGCGCCATGCCCAAGCCGGTCCAGGATGTCGGGGCCGAGCCGAATGGGACCGCGTCATCAACGTGACCCTGCGCGGAACCTTCCTGGCCCTGCAGTCCCAGGTTTCGCACTTCGCGGCCCAGGGCCGCGGCTCGATCGTCAACATCGCCTCGCTGGCCGGGATCAGCGCCACCCCGCAGCTGACCCCATACGGCGCGGCCAAGCACGGCGTCGTCTCGCTGACCCGCAGCGTCGCGAAGGAAAACGCCGCCCTGGGGATCCGCGTCAACGCGGTGGCCCCCGGCGCCATCGAGACCGCCGCCCTGGCTTCGCTGCCGGCCGACGCCAAGGCCGGGTACGCCGCCGAAATCCCCATGAAGCGACTGGGCCAGCCCGAGGAGATCGCCAACGCCACAGCCTTCCTGCTCTCGGAGCAGGCCAGCTTCATCACCGGCGTCGTTCTGCCCGTCGATGGCGGGACCGAGGCCTAAGACCATGGAAAACGCCTCCGAGAATCCGCACTGATCAACATGCTGCAAGGCATCATGGCCCAATGGACATCCCCCGACTTCATGACGGCCGTCGCCGCCCGCGAGGGCGTGCACCTGGATCCCGCCTCGCTCGTCGCTGTGACGATCCTGGGCTCCTACGGGCCGCAGCGCCCCTCGGTGCTGGCCGCCCGCATGGTCACCGGGGCATCAAACATCTCCAAGATCGCCGCGCGCCTGCAGGAGGCCGGGCCTGGTGGAAAAACTGGCGGACCCCCGGGATTCCAGGGCGTCGCGACTTGCCCTGACCGCCGCCGGAACGGCGACTGCCGCCGCCTTGGTGCGTTCGGGAAATTCGCTGGTCACCGACCTGGTCGGCGCATTGGTCGGCCGGGGATCGCGACGACCTGCTGCGCCTACTGACCCGTTTTGAGGTCGAGACCAAGCGCATGGCCGCGGAATTCAGGCAAGAGCACCCCTAGCGCGAAATGGTCACATAGGCCATGGCGCCCTCATGGCTCACGGAGACATTGCCGACGTTTGCCTCAACCGCCAGGTCGTGGAGGTCCTCGGCCGTGCGGATTTCAGCAATGTCCCCGTGGGACTTGAGCAGCTTCAGGTAGGCGTTGGACCGGGCCGAACCGCGGACGAGCGAGGCCAGGCGCAGCGATCCGTGGTCCTGGAGCTGCTTTCCCAGCCCGGCGACCACGGCCCCGACATCCGGGAACCAGGTGCAGCAGGCCCAGACCCAAAATGGTTTCGTAGCGCCGTCCGTCGGGCGGCGAAAGCATGTCCCGGCATTCGAGGGTGATGCGCCCCGGCACTTCCCCGCCGGCGGCCCGGCGAATCGATTCGCGGGCCACCTCAAGCATCGGCGCGCTCAGGTCCACCAGCGTCGTGGGGCGCCGGCCGGCAACATGCAGAAGCGCCGTGGCCCTGGCCGTCCCCACCGCCACCTCGAGCAGCGGGCCGTCGCCCGAACCGATGGCCCGCGCCGCGAAGGCCGCGTACTGGTCGGGGCGGGTTCCCCAGCAGACCCTGTTGTAGGTCGGGGAACCCAGCATTGCGTCGTAGGCCCTGGCCCGGCGCGCATAGAAACCGCGGTCGCCAAAGAAGTTTTCGCTCACCCCACCATCGTGCGGCCGGGTGCGGCGGTCCCGCTAGTGCGTGGGGGCGGCGGCATGGCGCCGCAGCGAGGCGATGTCGACCTCGAGCATCTGCCCGTTGCGCATGATCGGCGTCTTGCGCCCCGGAACCAGCGCATCGACGGTCAGCCTGATCAGGGTTCCATGGGCGACCACGACGATGCGCTTGCCCTCGTGGCGCTCCAGCAGGTCGCAGAGCGACCGGATGCCGCGCGCGGCCACGGCTTCCTCGGGTTCGGCCGATCGCAGCAGCACGTCGATTTCCTCGCGCGGCAGGTCGTAGACCACGTGGCCCTCGGCGTTTCCGTAGTGGCGCTCCTGGAGCCCGTCGATTTTTTCGGTCAGGGCCAGGCCCAGGTTCTGCCCGATGAGTTCCGCGGTTTCAACCGCGCGGCCCAGCGTCGACGACGCCAGGACGTCCCAGTGCGAGCCCGCCAATTCCTGCCCGGCGACATGGGCCTGCTCGCGGCCCACATCGTTCAACGGGATATCCGTTTGACCCTGGAGACGGCCCTCGGCATTCCAGGCTGTTTCACCGTGACGGACCAAAACCAACGTTGCACTCATGCCCACAAGCCTAGCCCGGCAAAATCCCGGCCACGGAGGCGGCGCAGATTCTTCGATTTTCGTCTCAGCATGCGCAACCTAGGCTCACAATCTTTGGCTGTCGGTCGATTTCTTGCCACAATGGAGCAACACCCCATCCCGAGCGGCCGAGAGATCTGGTTCCATGACGCCGCAGCAACCTTCCACACTCCGGTGGTCAAGGTGCTACCGCCAGAAACGATGGAGAGCGCGTAAGCAATCTTCGGTGCCGAACCCCTGGGGATCCCTTGCGGACCCCGCCCAGGGCGGTCCGGCACCGCATTGACCCGGGAGAAGCACCACCCCAGCCCCACAGGCGAGGGCCGTCCGCACCCCGGATGGCCGTTGCCACATACGCAAGGAGTCAGCCACCCTCATGGCCGAACATCAATTTGGATTCCGCACGCGCGCACTGCATGCCGGCGGCACCCCGGATGCCGAGCACGGTTCCCGTGCCGTCCCGATCTACCAGACCACGTCGTTTGTCTTCAAGGACTCCGACGATGCCGCGAACCTCTTCGCACTGCAGAAGTACGGCAACATCTACTCGCGCATCGGCAACCCGACGGTTGCGGCCTTCGAGGAACGCATCGCCTCGCTCGAGGGCGGCATCGGCGCCGTGGCCACCGGCTCCGGCATGGCCGCCGAATTCATCACCTTCGCGGCCCTGGCCGGCGCGGGCGACCACATTGTTGCCTCCTCCAAGCTCTACGGCGGAACCATCACCCAGCTCGACGTGACCCTGCGCCGCTTCGGCGTTGAGACCACGTTCGTCGATTCCACCGACCCGGCCGAATTCGCCGCGGCAATCCGCGAGAACACCAAGGCCGTCTACACCGAGGTCGTCGCGAACCCGTCCGGCGACATCGCCGACCTCAAGGGCCTGGCCGAGGTGGCGCACGCCGCCGGCCTGCCGCTGGTCGTGGACTCCACGCTGACTCCCCCGTACCTGCTGCGCCCGATCGAGCACGGCGCCGACATCGTGATCCACTCGGCCACCAAGTTCCTCGGCGGCCACGGCACCACCCTCGGCGGCGTCGTCGTGGAAGCCGGCACCTTCAACTGGGGCAACGGCAGGTTCCCGTCCATGACCGAACCCGTCGCCTCCTACGGCAACGTCTCCTGGTGGGACAACTTCGGCGAGTACGGCTTCCTGACCAAGCTGCGCAGCGAACAGCTGCGCGACATCGGACCGGCGCTTCCGGCCCAGTCCGCGTTCCAGCTCCTGCAGGGCGTCGAGACCCTGCCGCAGCGCATGGATTCGCACCTTTCCAACGCCAAGGCCGTGGCCGAATGGCTGGAAGCCGACCCGCGCATCTCCTACGTGAACTACGCAGGCCTGCCGTCCCACCCGCACCACGAGCGCGCCAAGGAACTGCTCCCGCTGGGTGTCGGCTCCGTCTTCAGCTTCGGCATCAACGGCGGCCGCGCCGCGGGCACCGCCTTCATCGAGGCGCTGCAGCTTGCCAGCCACCTGGCCAACATCGGCGACGTGCGCACCCTGGTGCTGCACCCGGCCTCCACCACCCACCAGCAGCTCACCGCGGACCAGCTGGTCGCGGCCGGCGTCCCGGAGGACCTGATCCGCTTCTCCGTGGGACTCGAGGACCTCGAAGACATCCTCTGGGACCTGGACCAGGCCCTGACCGCCTCCCAGCAGGTGCTCGACGCGCCGGCCGAGGAAGCCTACGACGGGGCCGCGTGCTCCATCGACGCGGCACGCGCCGCCGCCACGACGGGAGCCAAGTAATGACCGCCACCGAAACCCGCACCTGGGTCGGCCCGAACGCCGCCGAACGCCTGGACATCCTGCGGAACACCAAGTCGATTGCGCTGGTCGGAGCCTCCAACAAGCCGTCGCGCGCCTCCTACTTCGTGGCGACCTACCTGCTGTCCAGCTCCAAGTACAAGGTCTACTTCGTGAACCCGGTGCTCGACGAGATCCTGGGCCAGCCGGTCTACAAGTCGCTCGCCGACCTGCCGGAGACCCCGGACATGGTCGAGGTCTTCCGCAAGCACGACGACCTGCCCGGAGTGCTTGAGGAGTCGATCGCCGTCGGCGCGAAGACCCTGTGGCTGCAGCTCGGCTCCTGGCACGAGGAGGTCGCGGCCAAGGCCGAGGCCAACGGCCTGGAGGTGGTCATGGACCGCTGCGTGAAGATCGAGCACGCCCGCTTCCACGGCGGCCTGCGCCTGGCCGGCTTCAACACCGGAGTGATTTCCTCCAAGCGCCAGCTCCTGGCCTAGTCCGCTCGGCATTGCCCTCGGGTGTTCACCGTTCCCGGTGAACACCCGAGGTTTCTTGATCCCCGCTCGGCCCGGGAAGGCTCTCGTGGGTCATCGCCACGCTGGCGGGGATCATCGCACTAGCAAGCAGGCCGCTGCGCACGCTCCCCGGCCCCGAAGGGTGGGCAGCGCGCGCAACGGCTTACGTGCAACCGGGGAAATCCCCGTCAAGCTAAACGAAGCGAAGTGCCCGGCTTACCACTCGGGCATTTCGTCGTCATCGTCGGCTTCGGAAACCCCGAGGTCGGGCTGCTGGTTCTCATCGAACTGGGCCCAGGCTTCGGTGAATTCGAGGATGTCTTCCAGGGCTTCCTCCTGGTCGCCGTCCAAGAGCTCCAAGGCGTCTCGCGAGTCCAGGATGCTGGCGATCGCGGTGGCGGGGTGCTCCTCGAAGTAGTCCACCGGGGAAAAATCAGCGTTGAAGGTCAGCGTCTTGCTCTGGCCGTACAGCTCGATGAAAGCCTCGACAGCGGCCGGAACCCGGGCAAGATCCAACCCGGTTAGCGAATCGTTGTAGGCGCGGCTGGTTGCCTCGGCCCACTCTTCGATGATCTCTTCACTCATTTGTGTTTCGGAATTGCTCACTGCCCTACCTTGCCTGTTTGACGACTCTTCGCGCATCAATAATAAGGTGAACGGCACAAACCGTACATCTCCGGTCGGTGTGAATTTTGACCGCCCATGCCCCTGCAACAAGCACCGCGGAGACACGGAAAACGCGGAAGGGGCCGGCCGTCCGGGATCACCCCGAACGACCGGCTCCCGTGGCCTTGGCCTACAGGCGGCGGTTGGCCAGCACCGGCAGGAACTCGCGCACCTCGTCGATGCGGCGGCGCGTGACCTCGGTCGTCACCAATCCCTCGGCGTCGTCATCCAGGAAAACGACAGGCACGCCCATCGGATCCAGGATCGCCGAGTGCCCGATCGTGTGGCTTGAGCTGGTTCCGGCGGCAGCGACCCACACGGTGTTTTCGATGGCGCGGGCCTTGAGCAGGGTTTCCCAGTGCTCGATCTTGTGGTCGCCCTTGAACCAGGCGGCAGCCACCAGCAGGACGTCGGCGCCGTTGACGGCCAGGCGGCGGGACAGTTCCGGGAAGCGCAGGTCGTAGCAGGTCAGCACGCCGACCTTGAGCCCGCCGATCTCAAAGATCGGCAGCGCTTCCACCGGGCCCGCGGTGATGGCCGTGGACTCCTGGTAGGAGAAGGCGTCGTAAAGGTGGATCTTGCGGTAGGTGCCAAGGATCGAGCCGTCCTCGGCGACCGCGGCAAGGGTGTTGAAGGGGCGCGCATCGCCGCTTTCCTCGTACCCGCCGGCCACGATGGCAATCTTGTGCTCTGCAGCGATGAAGGAAAGCTGCTGCACGAACGCGGTCCAGTGCCCGGCGATGGCCTCGGCCAGGCCGCCTTCGACCTTGGACACGGCAAGCATTGCTTCCTCGGGGAAAAGGACCAGGCTCGCGCCCTCGTCCTTGGCCCGCGCGGCAAGCCGCGCCATGGTCCCCAAATTCTCGGTGATCGACCCCGTGGGAGCAAACTGTCCGACACTGACCTTCATGACGATTCCCTTCATTGCCAACGTTCCGAAATCCAGCCTAGCGATGATCGTCCGTTTGGTGGATTCCCGATCGGCCTTGTCAGCCGTACCGTATGGAATATGACGACAAAACGCGGAGAACAAGTGGTTGGCACTGGTCGTATTGGCCGGCGCGTTGGCAATGATCGTGCTCGACGGCACGATCGTCGGGGTCTCGCTGCCCAGCATGATCCAGGCCCTCGGCATGGACCTGACCTCCGCCCAATGGGTCAATTCGCTCTACTCGGTGGTGCTTGCCGCGCTGCTGATGACGGCGGGGCGCCTCGGCGACAGGGTCGGACGACGCAGGCTCCTGGCCATCGGCGTGGCCATCTTCGTGGTCGGCAGCCTCGCCGCGGCCCTCGCCACCGACGCGACGACGCTCATCGCCGCCCGCGCCCTGCAGGGTGTCGGCGGGGCCGCGGTCCTGCCCTCGACGCTGTCCAGCGTCAATTCCATCTTCCGGGGCAAGGAACGCGCCGCCGCCTTCGGCGTGTGGGGAGCCGTCATGTCCGGCGCCGCGGCCCTGGGCCCGCTGTTGGGCGGCGCCTTCACCACCTACCTGGACTGGCGCTGGATCTTCTGGGTCAACCTGCCGCTGGGACTGTTGGTGCTCGTCGGGATCTGGCGCCTTGTCCCCGAAACCACCACCGAACACCGGGAGCACGGGGCGGACATCGTCGGCGTCCTGCTCAGCGCGCTCGGGATTCGGCCTGCTGGTCTTCGTCCTGATCGAGGGGCCCAGCTGGGGCTGGCTGGCCCCGCGGACGGCCGTCGACCTGGGGCCGCTGAGCGTGGGGCGCGGATGCCCCCGTCTCGCCGATACCGATCCTCGGGGCGATCGCCGTGGGCGCGCTGGTTGCCTTCATCCGGTGGGAGTTGCGGCGCGCCCGGCAGCTCAAGAGCACGCTGCTGGATGTCTCGCTCTTCTCCCACGCAACGTTCTCCTGGGGCAACGCCACCGCCACGATGGTGGCCATGGGCGAGTTCGGGCTGCTCCTGGTGCTGCCGCTGTACCTGATCAACGTCCTGGCCACCGATGCCATGGGCGCCGGGCTCATCCTGGCGGCCATGGCGGCCGGCGCGTTCCTGTCCGGGGCCATGGCCAGGCACCTGGCCGCATCCATGGGCGCGGACCGGGTGGTGGTCCTGGGGCTGGGGCTGGAGGTCGCGGGCGTTGCGGCCCTGGTCTGGGTCATCGGCGCCGGCGCCCCGATGCTTCCGCTGGTCCTGCTGCTGGTGGTCTACGGGCTGGGCCTTGGACTGGCCTCGGCGCAGCTGACCAGCACGGTCCTGCGCGACATCCCGCCGGAGGCCTCCGGGCAGGGGTCGGCAACGCAAAGCACCCTGCGCCAGCTTGGATCCGGGTTCGGCACGGCCATCGCCGGCAGCGTGCTGGCCGTGGCGACCACCCACGCGGCCACCACCTCCCTGGCCGCGCTGGACCTTCCGGGGCTCGACGCGGCGGCCTGGGCCCAGCGGCTCAGCGATTCGGCGGGCGGCCTCATCCCGCAGGTGCTGCACGGCAACGCGGGGGCGGCCTTCGGCGAGCATGCGGCGCAGGTCGCCGGGGTGATGGGCGACGCCTTCACCAGCGGCGTCCAGGCGGCCATGGTTGCCGCCGTGGTCTGCCTGGCCATCGGCTGGGTCGGCTCGCTGCAGGTCAGCCGCGCGGCCCGGGCCGTCTCGGTCCCGGATGAAGTCAGGTACTGGCGCCGGAACCGGATGCCGAGCGGGGCTAGTCCCGCCCCGCCTGCTGGGAGAAATCCGGGATCTCCACCGGCGTAAAGCTCGGCACCTCAAAGGTGATGGAGGGCGCCGGAATCGGGGTCGGCTGCAGGTAGGGCGAGTCGATCTGCGGTTGGTTTCCGTCTTTCGTGGCGGGGGTCCCGGTTCCATCGCTCGGTCCCGTGGCCCCGGCGAACAGGCCGATTCCCAGGGACAGGAACATCAGGGGCAGGAACAGGTGGTAGCCGATGTAGAAGACCGACTGCATCCGGCCGCCGACGCCGGCAAGCCCGGCGCGCTTGGCGCTTGAGCGCAGCGTGCTGGCCCTTCACCCACGGGTTTTCGCCGGGTCCCAGCCGCAGGACGAGGATCGCCAGCTGCGCGCCGACGGCCAGCAGCCATCCGGCGCCGACCAGCACGATCATGCCTGCAGCGGGACCCAGCGCGGGCAGGGTGAGCACGAAGGCGAGAATGCCCAGGCATCCCAAGCGGAAGCGGGCCCAGTGGGCCTCGAGCAGCGCCCCGATCCGCCGGTGCCAATGCGCAATGAGCGCCGGGCGTTCCGCCCCGGCTTCCGGCGGTGCGCAGGAGGCCTTGTCCAGCAGCGTTCCGCCGATGAAGCCCAGCACCGCTCCGGCTCCCACCAAGAGCAACCCCGGGCGTTGGTCCGGGGCAAGGATTCCCAGCACGGTTCCGGCCAGGCCCGTGGCCCCGGCGGCCGCGAGAAGCCGGATGCCGGTGCGCGCGGAGGGGAACCTGGTGAAGATCTCTTCCAGGTATCCGGCGGGCAGCGGCTTGGCGGCCCGCCGATACCGCAACCAGCCGGCCCCGGCCAGCAGGCCGAGCAGCAGCACCGCGGCAAGGATCCCGGGCAGCCCGCTCCCCCGTTGGACGATCAGCGCCCCAGCATGCCATGCACCCAGGGCAGCCTGCCCAGCGGCCGTAGCCTCTCCAGGAAGAGTTGGGCGAAGTCCGCCTGGACCGTGTCATCGAGCGGGTTGACCGCGAGCATTCCACGCAGCAGCGTGCCGCGGTCTCCCACCACGGCGCCCGCCCGTCGATGACGCCGGAGGCCAGCAGCAAGCCCTGGTCGTTGGGGGCGACGTTCAGCCCGGCGCGCAGGTATTCCAGCGCCCTGGGGGTGTTCCCGCCCAGGTCGGCGATGAGTGCGGCCACCCGGAAATGGTCGGGGTCCTCGGGGTCGATCTCCAGCGCCCGGCCCATGGCCGCCGCGGCCTCGTCGAGTTCGGTGCGGTTTGTCGACTGCCGGACCAGCAGCAAGCCGACCCAGAAATGTCCCTTGGCCAGGTTCGGTGCGCCCTGGACCATGACCCGGGCCAAGGCCAGCGCCTTCTCGCGCTGCCCCGCGTGGTGGGCGCACATGATCAGCAGGTCCAGCGCCCCGAGGGAGTCGTGGTCCAGTTCCAGGGCCCGGTGCCCCGCGGCTTCGGCCGGTTCCTGCCGGTCGTTGGCGAGCAGCACCATGCCGTAGAGCACCCAAAAACGCGGGTCCTCGCCGTGGTGTTCCAGCTGTCCGGAGACCAGCTCCAGCGCCTCGTCCAGCCGCTTCGATGCCGCCAGCGCCTGGGCCCGGGCCTGCAGGAGATCGACGTCAATGGGGTTGGACATGGATGAGGGCGCCGTCAGAGCATCTTGCGCGAACGCAGGTAGCTGGCGAGCTCGTCGTAGCGCCCGTGGTCGTTGCTGAAACGCACCACGTTGCGCGCCGATTCGAGCCACGGCAGGGTCGAGGCCTTGACCTCGGCCAGGGCAAGTTCCATGTGCCCCATGTTCAGCGGGATGATCTCGTTGGCCGCGATGGATTCCATCATGGCCTTCTCCGCCGCCGTGACACACAGGTGTTCCAGGTCCGCCCCGGAAAGGTTTTCGGTGCGGCGGGTCAGCGCGGGCAGGTCGATGCCGGCGATCGGCCGCTTCTTCAGGTGGTAGTGCAGGATCGCCGTGCGCGCCGCAGCATCCGGCGGAGTGACAAGCACCGTGCGGTCCAGCCGGCCGGGGCGCAGCAGCGCCTCGTCCAGGTCCCAGGGGTGGTTGGTCGCGGCCAGGATGTAGAGGCCGTCGTTGTCCCCGGCCATCGAGTCCATTTCCAGCAGCAGCTGGTTGACCATCTGGCGCAGCCAGGAGGCGGATCCGGTGAGCGATCCGCGGCGCATGCCCAGGGCGTCGACCTCGTCGAGGAAGAGCACGGTGGGGGTTTCGGCGCGCGCGGAGTCAAAGACCGCCTTGAGGTTCTTTTCGGTTTGCCCGATGTAGGAGGAGAGCACGTCCGTCATGACCACGGACATGAACCGGGCGCCGAGCTCGCCGGCAACCGCGCGGGCCAGGAAGGTCTTGCCGCAGCCCGGGGGCCCGTACAGCAGCAGGCCGCCGCGCAGGGATTTCCCGAAGGCCTTGGCGATCTCGCTGTGGCGCATCGGCGCGAGGAACGATTCGTTCAGCCGCGCCTTGACGTTTTCCAGCCCGCCGACATCGGCCAGCGTGATGACCGGCGCCTCGGGTTCGATCGGCGCGATCCCCGACTCTTCCTGGTCCATGCCGATGGCGAAGGGGGCGGGCAGTTGCTCGCCGAGTTCGCGGCTGGCCTTGTCCCAGTCGAAACCGTCGTCGGCCGGTGCGCGATCCGAGCCGCTGCGGCAGCCACCGCCTCGGGTGCCGCCGGGGGCACGCAACGGTCGCGGCAACGGGCTCGGCAGCAACCGGGGCCGAAAGCCCGCTGACGATCTTCCCCAGCAGGCCCAGTGCCGCCACGTTGGACGGCTCGGTCTGGATCACGGTGTTGACCTCGGCCAGCGCCTCGGGGTTGCGACCCGCGGCATGCAGCATCTCGGCCACGTGCAGGCGCAGCGCGCTGTCGCCCGGAGACGCAGCAAGGGCGTGGCGCGGGCCGGTCAGAAGTTGTTCATTCATGGTCTCATCCAGTCCCGTGCCACGCCCTCGCGTGGTGGTTCTACTGTTAGTCGTTGATCAGATCGTGGCGGACGATGGTCTGCTCGCGATCCGGTCCAACACCGATGGCGGAGAAACGGGTCCCGCTCATGCCTTCAAGCGCCAGCACGTAGTTGCGTGCATTTTCCGGAAGGTCTTCCATGGTGCGTGCCGTGGAGATGTCCTCGGTCCAGCCGTCGAAGTACTCGAAGATCGGCTTGGCGTGGTGGAAGTCGGTCTGCGTCATCGGCATTTCGTCGTGGCGCACCCCGTCGACCTCGTAGGCCACGCACACCGGGATCTTCTCGATGTTGGTGAGCACGTCGAGCTTGGTGACGAAGTAGTCGGTGAAGCCGTTCACGCGCGAGGCGTGGCGGGCCAGGACCGCGTCGTACCAGCCGCAGCGGCGCGGACGGCCGGTGTTGACACCGAATTCGCCGCCGGTCTTCTGCAGGTACATGCCCATCTCGTCAAAGAGCTCGGTCGGGAACGGGCCTGCGCCCACGCGGGTGGTGTAGGCCTTGATGATGCCCACGGAACGCGTGATGCGGGTCGGGCCGATGCCCGAGCCCACCGACGCGCCGCCGGCGGTCGGGTTCGACGAGGTGACGAACGGGTAGGTGCCGTGGTCGACGTCCAGGAACGTGGCCTGGCCGCCCTCCATGAGGACCACCTTGCCGGCGTCCAGCGCGTTGTTCAGTTCCAGCGTGGCGTCGATGACCATCGGGCGCAGGCGCTCGGCGAAGGACAGGAAGTACTCGACGATCTCGTCGACCTCGACGCCGCGGCGGTTGTAGACCTTGACCAGCAGCTGGTTCTTCTGGAGCAGCGACCCCTCGACCTTCTGGCGCAGGATGGACTCGTCGAAGACGTCCTGCACGCGGATGCCCAGGCGTCCGATCTTGTCCATGTAGGCCGGGCCGATGCCGCGACCGGTGGTGCCGATGGCACGCTTGCCCAGGAAGCGTTCGGTGACCTTGTCCATGGTCTGGTGGTACGGGGCCACCAGGTGTGCGTTTGCGGAAACACGCAGCTTCGAGGTGTCGGCCCCGCGGGCCTGCAGTCCCTCGATCTCCTCGAAGAGCGCCTCGAGGTTTACAACACAGCCGTTTCCGATAATCGGAATGGCGTTTGGCGAAAGAATGCCGGCGGGCAGGAGCTTGAGCTCATACTTTTCACCGCCGACGACGACCGTATGGCCGGCGTTGTTGCCACCGTTTGGCTTCACAACGTAGTCAACCTGGCCACCCAAAAGGTCTGTGGCCTTACCCTTGCCCTCGTCGCCCCACTGGGCTCCGACGATCACGATTGCTGGCATGGGATCCTCCCCCTTGCTCGATTCAGCGCGGCCGGCACATTATGCCGGGTCCCGGCGGTGCCGGGCGCAGAAATGCCCCTCGCTCTTCCACTGTCCACGCATGGATCAGGAAGAACAGTAAGGGGCTCTTACGTCACGAGTTTACCCGAAGAACGAACGTCGAGTGGATTTATGGCGCCTAGGAGTCGGTTTCCGGCTCGATCGCCGCAGATAATGCGGCCTGGGCCAGCTGCTCCCATCGTTCCATCGAACTTTCGGGAACCGCCACCCAATCACGGAACGGCCGACCCTGGCCCGAGGGGTCGAAAAGTTCCGCCCCGGGGCACTCCATCCCCTGTGACATGGCTTTGCTGTCGCGGCCGACCTTGAACGCCATGCGGTCCTCAAGCAGGCATGCAATGGCCTTGGACTCGAACTTCAGTGCGTCCTTGCCGAACATTTTTCCGGGCGTCACCCCTTCGCCGAGCAGGGTGCGGGAGATCCGCTGGTACTCGGCCATGGCCTCGGGTGTTGGAAATTGCATACTCATGACCCCATCAAACCCCGCTTTGGTCGTTTCGTCGAGGGATCAAGACCGGGTCTTTTCCTCGACGGTGTTTTGCCCGTGGTTTTCCCTAGGCGTCAGGTCCGGCGGTGCGCGCCCTGCGCTTCTCCCGCAGCCACCAAAACGGCAGCAGGAACGTTCCCAGGGCGCTGATCAGCCAAACCAGCAGCGTGCCAAGCACCCACGTGCTCACGCCCGACAGGGTCAGCCCTCCCGGGAAAAGCTGGGCGATGAAAAGCGCCAAGGCCGTGGCGAGCAGCCCGACCCCGCCCAGGAATGCCGTGGCGTAGCGCTTGGCCATGGTCGCCACGAAGGGCGTAATGACCGACTGCACCACCGTGAAAACCAGGACCGCAACAATGAACCCGGAAGCATGGATGTTGAAGCCGTCCAGGATCCAGCTCGTCACCAGCAGGCCCAGGGCCGACGAGACACGAAAATGGCCAGTCGAATCAGGAAACGAATCATGGACCTGAGTGTACGGCCAGCACTGTGACTTGGGGCAGCAGGACGGAAACAAGTTATTTCCGGTGCCGCCCTAGACTGGATTCCATGGCCCTGACCCGTGAACAACTCATCGACACCGCAGTGGACGTGCTTTCCAGGTTCGGCCTGGCCGACCTCTCGATGCGCCGGCTCGCCCGGGAACTCGACGTGCAGGTCGGGGCCCTGTACTGGCACGTGAAATCCAAGCAGGAACTGCTGGTGGATGTGGCGGCGAAATTGCTCGGGTCCGTGCCGCGGCCGGCGACCCCGGTTCCGGCGATGGCGCCGTTGGCCATCGCCTCGTTGCTGCAGCAATTGCGCACCGCGTTGATCACGGTTCCGGACTCGGCCGAGGTGATCCAGCTGGCGCAGTCCATGCGCCCGGATGCGCTGGCCCCGCTGGGTTGGCTGCTGGAGTTCCTGCAGCTGGCCGGGATCCCCCGGGAACAGGCGCCCTTCGCCAGGCACCTGCTGCTCAACCACCTGCTCGGATCCATTGCCGCGCACCAGGAATCCCAGGCGCTTGCCGGCACGCCGGAAGCGGAGGGAAACACCGCGGAGCTGGGCCAGGAGGCCTTCGAATACGGTGTCCGCGTGATCCTGCAGGGGCTTTCCCTCGAGCACGCGGCGGTCGGGGCCTAGTCCCCCAGCCGGCCCCCGGAGGCTTCCAGGTAGCAGGCCCCGCACAGCGACTCGTACCAAACGTCGTCCCCGTCGATCGCCACCTGGTCCCCGTCGAAGATGATCTTGTCGCCGACCCTGCGCGTGTTGAACACCGCCTTGCGCCCGCAACGGCAGATGGTCTTGAGCTCCTCGAGCGAATGCGCGATTTCCAGCAGGCGCCGCGAGCCGGGGAACGCATGGGTGCGGAAGTCCGAGCGGATGCCGTAGGCAAGCACCGGGACGTTGTCGATCACCGCGATGCGGAACAGGTCATCGACCTGGCTGGCCGTCAGGAACTGCGCCTCGTCGACCAGCAGGCAGGCCACCGGCGGGGAGTCTACGTGCTGCAGGATCGCATCGGGGTCGTCCCCCGCGGCGTGGGCGGCGAAAAGCTCGCGCGCGTCGGCCTCCGGCGGGATCAGGAAATCGACGTTCCTGTCCATGCCCAGTCGCGAAACGATGCCGGAATCGCCCTTGGTGTCGATGCCCGGCTTGGCCAGCAGCACGCGCTGGCCGCGCTCCTCGTAGTTGAACGCGGTCTGCAACAAGCCGGTCGACTTGCCCGAATTCATTGCACCATAGCGGAAATACAGCTTCGCCACATCGTTCCTTTCGTGTTGGGCATCGTGCACGATTCTATGCGCTGGCGCCCGGGCAGGTTTCCCGGCAACTGCCGGCAACCGCCTGCGGGCACGGAAATGCCCGGTGCCGGGGAAGCCCTTTCAGGGTTTGCCCACGCACCGGGCATCGCCGGATCCAACCGGCCGGGACGCCTGCCGAGTCGCTACGCCGGGTCGCCCACGGGCAGCGCCTCGGTGGCCTCTGTCTCGTCGGCCTCGTCGACGCCGTCGGCCGGGACCATGCGCTTGCGCATCACGAAGTACAGCACCGCGACGACCAGGGCGAAGGGAACCCCGAAGATCATCGTCATGGTGAATTCCTTGGTGAACAGGGTGGTGATGAGCAGGGCCGCCATCAGCAGGGCGCCGATCAGCGAGCCCAGCGGGTAGAACGGCAGCTTGTACTTCAGCTTTTCGCCGCTGCGCTGGTGGGCGCGGCGGAAGAACAGGTGCGTCACGAAGATCAGCATCCAGGTGGCCATGGCGCCGAACATCGACAGCGCCATCATCACGGTGAATCCGGTTTCCGGGTTGGCCGCGTAGATCAGGGTGGCGATGGCGATTCCGCCGGCGGAAAGCAGCAGCGCATTCACCGGGGCGCCGTTCTTGCGGACCTTGCCGAAGATGCGCGGGGCCTGGCCGCCGCGGGAGAGCGAGAACATCATGCGGGTGGAGATGTAGAGCTGGGAGTTCATGGCGGACAGTGCCGCGATGATGACCACGAAGTTCAGGATGGAGTCGGCGTACGGGATGCCGATGACCTGCATGACCGTGACGAACGGGCTGCCGCCCTCGAGGATCTTGCTCACCGGGGCGATGGCCAGGATCAGCGACAGGGTCAGGATGTAGAAGAGGAAGAGGCGCACCAGGGTGACCTTGAAGGCCTTCTTGACGGCGACCTCGGGGTCCTTGGCCTCGCCGGCCGCCACCGCGATCATTTCGATGCTCAGGTAGGAGAAGATCGCCAGGATGACCGCGAACCAGACGCCCTTGGCGCCTCCCATGAAGAAGCCGCCCTCCGCCTGGTAGTTGTGGAATCCGAAGTCGGGGTTGGATCCGCCGAAGACCAGCACGGCCGCGACGAGGATGAACGCGACGATGGCAAAGACCTTGGTGGCGGAGAACCAGTATTCGAGGGTGCCGAAGGCCTTGACGTTGAACATGTTCACGCCGATGAGCAGCGCCGAGAAGCCCAGGACCCAGACGATCGGCGGAACGGCCGGGAACCACATCTTCATGTAGTCGCCGACGGCCGTGACCTCGGTGCCGACGGCCAGCACGATGCAGGACCAGTACAGGTACTTGATCATGAACCCGGCGAAGGGGTTGATGTAGTGCTCGGCGAAGGCGCCGAAGGAACCCGTGGTCGCGTGGGCGACCGTCATTTCGGACAGGGCTCCCATCAGCAGCACGGCAATGAGTCCGCCAATGGCATAGCTGAGGATGACGCTTGGGCCCGCGAAGGAGATGGCAAACTTGCTGCCCAGGAAGAGGCCCGTGCCGATGGCCCCGCCCAGGGCGATCATGCTCAATTGGCGGGATGTCAGCTGCCGGGAAAGGCCTGCTTCTCTTTTTTTGATGCTATCCAGTGACGAACTCATGGGTGACCTCGGATGGTGGGTAGGGGGTGTTGCAGAACGGTTTTTGGGTATGGCGATTCCTTTGGATGGCCGCCGGGCGTTGCCGGCGGCCATCCAATGATGTGTTGCTGAACGGCCTAACGGGTCCTAGGTGACGGCGTTGCGGGACTTGTAGGCCGGGACATCCCAGGCCCGCGTTTCAAGAATGTCGCGCAGGATTTCCACCGCGTCCCAGATATCGGTGTAGGAGAGGTAGAGCGGGGTGATGCCGAAGCGCAGGACTTCCGGCTCGCGGTAGTCGCCGATGACGCCGCGGCCGATCAGCGCCTGGATGATGGCGTAGCCCTCGGGGTGGCGGAAGCTGACGTGGCTGCCGCGTTCCGCGTGGTTTTCCGGGGTGATCAGTTCCAGGCCGAATTCGCCGCAGCGTTCCCGGACCAGCTCAATGAAGAGGTCGGTCAGTGCCAGCGACTTCGCACGAACCTGGTCCATGTCGGCCTCGAGCGAGACATCGAGCCCGCATTCGACCATGGCCATGGAGGTGATCGGCTGGGTTCCGCAGAGGAAGCGGCGCACGTCGTTGGCGGCCGTGTAGCTGTCGGCCATCTCGAACGGGGCGGCGTGGGACCACCAGCCGGTCAGCGGCTGCCAGAAGCGCCCCTGGTGGCGGGCGTTGACCCAGATGAAGGCCGGGGAACCCGGGCCGCCATTGAGGTACTTGTAGGTGCAACCCACCGCATAGTCGGCGTTGGCGCCGTTCAGGTCCACCGGAACTGCTCCGGCCGCGTGTGCGAGGTCCCAGATCACCAAGGCGCCTGCGGCGTGGGCCGCGGCGGTCACCTCGTTCATGTCCCACATGGCACCGGTGCGGTAGTTCACGTGCGACAGCGACACAACGGCAACCGAATCGTCGAGGGCCTCGGCCAGGCTGAGGTTTTCGTCGATCAGGCGGACTTCATAGTGTTCGCCGGTTTCGGCATTGACCGAGTTCAGGAAATCGCTGATGCCCTCGGCAATGTAGATGTCGGTCGGGAAGTTGTCGCGTTCGGTGAGGATGACGCGGCGTCCCGGGGCGTCCTGCTGCTGGATGCGCACGGCGGAAGCAAGTGCCTTGAAGAGGTTCAGGCTCGTGGTGTCGGTGACGACGGTTTCGCCGTCGTTGCCGCCAATGAGCTTCGACAGCTTGTCACCCAAGCGGGTCGGCAGATCGAACCAGCCGGCGGTGTTCCAGGAGCGGATCAGCCCGTGCGCCCATTCGTTGTTGATGACTTCGGCTGCACGCTCGGCGGCGCCCAGCGGCAGCGGGCCCAGTGAGTTGCCGTCAAGGTAGATCAACCCCTCGGGCAGCGAGAATCGCTCGCGGAAACGAGCCAAGCTGTCGTTGTTGTCGGCCGCCTGCAAGCTTGCACGGTCGGTTCGAAGGGTGGGGGTGCTCATGGAGATTGTTGCCTTTCTTGACGTATCGAGAGATCTTGACGCAAACCGCAAACCCTCAATGCTGCTGGCTAATCATAGAATTATTCATCAAGCCATTGGTAGCGTGGTGAATAAGTGCTCAGATTCTGAGGAGAAATTCGTGCTGAATTCGGGAAGCATCAAGAACCATCACCGGCAACAGAATACTGTTCGGCTCGACGACGCCGATCTGATCATCCTTCAGGAGCTCAGCAAGGACGCCCGGACCCCCAACAACCTGCTGGCTTCCCGGGCAGGGATTGCCGCGTCGACGTGCCTGGGTCGAGTCCGGGCGCTACAGGACGCTGGTGTCATTCGAGGGTTCCACGCGGACATCGACCCCCGGCTATTGGGATTGCAGATAACCGCGATGGTGTCGGTCATGGTTCGTCCCGACGCGCGGAACGAAATGCTGGAAGCGGCCAGGGCCTTGCAGGCGTTGCCGGAGGTGCAGGACGTTTTTGTTCTGGGCGGAACGCCCGACATCCTTGTCCACGTCATATGCCAGTCGGTTGAAGCCTTGCGGGATTTCGTGGCACAGCACCTCGGGGCCAAGGCAGCGTTCGCCTCAACCCAAACCAATCTGGTTTTCGAGCATCTTTCCCCCGAAGGGTGACGGCGTCGCAACCGAACCAGAGCGCCTCGGCTTAGGGCGCGGCCTCCGCGTAGATGCGCAGCGCCTTCAGGGTTCCGGATTCCGAATCGGCAATCGCGGCGAGTAGCTCGCCGACCTCATCCTCGAGTTCGGCCGCGGCGTCAACACTCACCAAGAGCCGAACCGTGGTTTGCCCCGATCCCTCCGAAAGCTCGTAGCTGTAAAGAACTCTGATGTCCCCGCTGCCGGTCGCCAGCGTGATGGATTGCCCATCCTGCAACTCGGTGATGACGAGCTGGCGTTCATGCTCCCCGGAGCGGTAATCAAGTACCGTCCCAGGGGTCGTTGTGAGCTGTTCAGCCTCCATCGAGTCAACACCGGGCATCCATTTCGGTGCGGCCACCCAATCCGTGAGCAAGAACCAGACCCGTGTGACGGGAACGTGAATCGACTCCTGAACGTCCAAAGCCTGAAAACGTGTCATGGCCGAATCGTGCCACGAAGCGGCCGGGAATGAAACGCTTAGCGGAAACGAGAATTCGGCCTCAGGCACACGCGATGGATCAGTCGACAGGATCCATCGTCAACGATTCATCCTGCTTGTCAATTAGGACCAACCCAGCTGGCTTTACGGACGAACAATCGCCACGGTTTGTGCCACTAGCGATCTAATCACCATCGAAACCCGGTCAGCAGCAGTCCGCCGAGAACGACTCCCAGTGTGTCACGGAGCTCATTTTGCCCAAATATCAAGGAGCCACCAACGGCGACGCCCAACGCAATCAGAATCGCAATGATTCTTAGAATGATGTCTGAACGACTCATCGGCTTATATTGCCGCGACTTGGTTTGCATATTTATCCTGTCAAAGTCTTCCAAATTAGTTCTAGGCAAAACCTGATACCGGTACCCGTTCCGCAAAACACCAACCGGTCTGGCTCAGGATGGCAAGGCCGCTGGTCAAAAACCTCAGGGGAAACAAACCAAGTCAGATTCGGATCCGCAGCGCCCGTTGCCAAAAAGTGGCGTGAAGCAGCCAAGGCAGACTCCAAGTTCGTGCACTCCTCGCATGAGAACGGCCCCTTGAAATCTCCATTGACGACATCCAACAGGCCAGACTCCGCCCCGGTGTAGTCAAGAAACTAGAACGGAAATATTACTCGTACGCGGAGAGAAACAAACGACCATCACCAGTCCACTACCTCACAGAAGTAGATTCATGCACAGCCGCGCAGAGAACCAAGAAATTCACACATCTTGGTATCAAGCGGTTCGATATGTTCTTCGAAGGAGAGCGCAGCAGATGGGTGCTCCACTTCAAGCAGCTATCTCCCTTTCTAAGTCACGAGCTACGAAGTACCGCCCTACGCAATAACCGCTCGGAACACTGAATGAGCCCAATACGTCCTGTGGGTATAGTGACTGACATCGATGGACCGGGGTATACTTGTCATCCTCAATGCCGTCAATGAGACCACGCGCGAAGTCTCGATCGAGCAACTCACTGAGCAATTTATTAGCGTCGTTCAGTCGCGGTGCCAACCCGTGTGGGAATTTTTTCTGCACTGTGCATTCCGGAACAGACGCACCAACCGGCGTGTATTCAATTTCTACATCTGCGCGCTTTCTTCACCCACGCAGCGTGCTCTCACGAGTGGGACTGGGAGTAGATCGGACCAAAACCTTCGGCTATCTGACTCGCGCACTTGCAACCACAACGAGGAAATTTCGTTCTCCAAACGGCAGAACCGCCGCAACAGACGCTCCAGCGCAATAGCGTACCGCCGCGGTACCAACACGTCCTGGTCACTCGCTGCCGAGATGAGCATCCATGGCAGGACCCACCAGACCCTGGCCAAGAAGCGAATACACTTCCTGAACGCTCGCCTGGCTCAAGAGACGACCGAACACTCGGCTACCCACTGGCACTGCATGAGTTCGGCACGCACCGCATCACCGGACACCAGCCAGACAGGTTCGGCGTCATCACCATCCAGCGCGCACCAAGGCCCGAACTCTTCGTTTTTGGCCCGCATGGCCCAAAAGAGCCCCCGCTTGCACGCTAAGCGATCCGCTGTCTCGACAATCCTGACGGCGGACTCCTCATCAATCAGGTTCGAGGCACCCAATCAACGACAGGGTTCCCGATGCACGCTCATGACATCTACGGGAAACCGCGTCCGCAATCGGAACGAGGGGATGGACGCATATTTCGGAATGGCTTCGACTGAGTACACTGCCGCAGACGACAGATGCGAATACGAGATGAAGATAAGGCGGACACGAAATCTCGCACTCCTCATGAAAATGCTTCCCCTCTAAATCGTTGGAAGACTGCCGATGGACCAACTGGATCCATCAAAACATTGTTAAGCAACAACTGATGCTTAACTTGGACTTTCATCGAGATCTTCCAAGCTTTGATGTGCAGCACTGAGAATACACCGCATAAGATAATCAAAATGGTCGTTTTCCTTCTTCAACGGTTTGCCATTTCGGTGAAGGACCAGATCGGTCAAGCTCCCTGAGCCTCCCGAGAATGATTGAATGAGTCCCTCATAGATTTCGCGCATCTCCGAAAAAGTTGACGCAGTTCTGAGCGCTTCTGCCTTGAGACGGAAGATTTCGGCGCACTCGGGCCGACCGTGCTTCGCGAGAACAGCTGCGCATTCCTCGCACATATCGGTCATCTTCTCGATGTTCACCAGAGCGTCCATGACATCAATCAAATAGTTCTGACCGGTACAAGCCCGCGTTCAGCAGCATCCCGCAAAATGGCAGCTGATGAGTCGGGTGCCTCCCGGCACATTCTTCAATCAGCGTCACCGGTGGCTGGCAGACCAAGCGACATCGCGCGAACGCGAACCGGTCAACGCGAAATGGCGTGCCGCCACCTGTGCTCGAAGCAACGATTCGCCCTCCACCATGTCCGGCGAACCGGCAACGGACATGGTGCAGCCCAACATCGTTTGCCCCGAAGCAACGAGCGTGTGCCACTGGGGAGATCCAACGTCATCCGTCACATACACGTCGACTGAGTCCGGCGCAATACCAACGGCATCCATCCGCGCCGAACGACGCCGCAGGGTAAGGACCGAGAAATGGCCATCGAGTGCCCCAGCAACTCATCGAGTCTCTCCCCGCTGGGTTCCAGCTCTTCGAAACGGTCCTTGCCAATGGCCCACGTCGCCACCGTCGACCCCGGCACAGCCATCGGATCCGTCGCCGGATCGGGAAGAACCTCCACCTCCTGCTTCGAAGCCCGACGCCCACGCCCGAGGGTCACCCGAGAAAGGCGCAACCTACCAACGCGGTGTAAGTCAACGTGAACGGCCCAAAATTGATCAACATCGGAATCAAGAGGGCGAACAGCAAGCTAAAGATACATGCCGCTTGTAGGGATCCTTGAAATGACCGAAAATAAACGACAAGACAAACAGGACTATGGTGAAGAAAAGAACCAAGAACCGGGAACGATCCAATGGCCAAGGGAATGGCCAGGCCGACGACGGCCACAGCGAACGCAAGAACATAACGTAGCAGGGTAGGTGCCGCGACACGGGCAACCGGCGTCAATGGACGCTCACCGGAAATCATGCGGACAACGTCCTCCAGTAAGCAATCGTCGGCGAGCTAAACCACGTCAACTGCGGGTCCGCTAGGCCCTTACGATGGAAGTAGTGCGCAGCAATCAACGCTTTCTCCAGCGTCGCAGTCTCCCAGGACGCATGCGACATGACCATGTGCCCGATCTTCACGTCGACTTGCCCGGGATCGCTTCCCGGAGAAGTCAGCATGCTCCACTGGTCTTCCTTCGAGGATTCGGCCGAGAAGCAGACGACCAGCGCGCCCTCCGCATTTCCGGCGACAGTCAAACAAGCCTCACCACGCGTTGCGCTCACCAGCGTGCGACGGTCGCCATCCAGCGACCGAATCTTGGCAACCAGGGCTGCCTCCGAGAACCCGCCCTCGCGGAAGGTCTTCCGGCCCACGCGCCACTCCAAGGAATCGCCCGCTTCCTGCCCGGAACGCTTCGTCGCCGGTGCTCCACGCCCCCGACGCCGATCCCACTCAGAGCGCAACATCGAACCTAAAACCCACCCAACAAACGTGCAGAGGAACCACGTTAGAAAGACCGGAGAAAAATTGGGCACGAACCTGGAAATGACATAAGGTGCCAGAAGAAGCGCTGCAAACAATGTAAACGGCGCACCGAAAGCGACGAATGCCAAGATCGCTGCAAGGAATATAGAGCCAAGAACGGTTCCA
Organism: uncultured Actinomycetota bacterium; assembly: GCA_963818105.1. Taxonomy (GTDB): domain Bacteria; phylum Actinomycetota; class Actinomycetes; order Actinomycetales; family Micrococcaceae; genus Paeniglutamicibacter. The sequence goes on from CAWFRB010000038.1 coordinate 38,221, forward strand.
AACAGAAGCATCATGTCCTATTGGCCGCCAACAAGGGGCCCGACGATTGCGATGGCAAGCACAATCGGAACTAATATGCACCTCGCGACAACATCCGACCTGCTCAAAGGTGGATATTTCCATGCTTTTGCACGCTCTTTAGTCACTCACAACACCCCAACCAGTATCAATCGTAGAACCTACACTTGCACCAATTCCCGCCGAACCCCAAAGCGCTGTGGTGTTCTGATGACTCCAGTTCACGAAGGCACCTTCGAACGTTCGTGGCTGCTGATACGGCATCCTCCTGAGGACATCGAAATTGGTCTGGGTCATTTGTGGTCCAAGTTTTACAAAGGGTATGACCCCACCCACACCGGCAGCTACGGCTAGGTCGCCCCAAGAAGTTGCTATACCGAGCAACAAGATTTGATACAGCCAAGCCACTCACACCATCAGCTGCACCAACGCCAGACGACGCGAGTGTTGAAATGAGTGAAGAAGTTGGTTTTCCCAGATGCTCTGCTATCGACCCGCCTGCTGGTCCGGTGACTCCGCCAACGACTCCGCGAACGAAACCTCCAAGCATGGCGCCGGCGAACCCTTGATCGGACATTTCCTCGTCGTCGATTGCCGACCCAACACCATAGCCTATTGCACTCATTCCGGCAACGACTCCGCCGTTGACACCCATATTGATTGCCAACGACTTGACCACATTCGCCGTGGGAGCAACGCGCAGTGAGGCTTGTGTGGCCATTCCACCGACTCTCGTGGCTTTCAGCAGAAGCGGGGCTGCCCCGCCAACACCACCAAGAACAGTTGAAGCAGCAGCTTGCGCCCAATTCACCTTTCTGGTCGTTGCCTTCTGGATGATGACATCAGCGCCACCGGACACTAGAGCCAGCCCAAGGGGCCCACCGACGCCGGTAGACATCAGAATGCCGACGCCGACGACAATGGCGCCACCGATGATATATTCGTAGTTGTTCGCCATCCAGTCCCCGGCAGCGGCAAACGCGCCGTTGTTGCCGTCGCGGTAGGCCTGCAGGTCGGCCTCGCTGACTGGCACTCAAACCCAAGCGGGTCGATCGCATGCAACGGGTCGTTGCCGGCATACGAATACGGGTTCCCGGCCCAACCGGCACCCGCCACAGGATCCAGCGGATCAACCGAAAGGAACCCACGCGTCAAAGGGTCATAAGCACGGGCGCCAAACCAATCCAGCCCGGCAACCTGCACACCGCCGGACGCGCTGACGCTCAACCCGGCAGGTAAGCCTGCAACGGCACCGGCAGACATGCCCCACGGGCTACCCGCATCCGTCGCATGGGCGCTGCGCCAACCGGCGTTCAACACCGCCTCGCCCACGGCGGTCATGCCGCCGGGCAACGCCACCACGGACTGGCCGCCCAGGGCCAACACGCGCGGGGCAACCTCGGCCGAATCCCACCAGACCTCGGTGCCATCGACATCGCCCAGCTCGCCGAGGGCATCGACCCACAACTCGCTGCGCGAAGCGGCAGCATCGGGTAGCTCAGAGACGACGGCACTGAGCGAGCCCCGGTCCGACCACTCGAAGCTCCGGACCGAACCGTCGGCTTTCCTCGACCTCGGTCCGGCGGCCCAACCCGTCATAGGCATACGTGGTGGTCCCGGTATCGCTCGCTCTCGAACGCAACTGGCCGGCAGCATCGTAGGCAAACTCGGTTGCCGTTCCCTCGATGGACTCGGCCACCAGGCGGCCTGCAAGGTCGTAACGCCGCTGAGAAGCCTCTGCGTCGCCGCGAAGCGAGCGCTCCAGCTGGCACGCCGAATCATAGGCAAAGCGGGTTTCGGTGCCGTTGGCGAAGATCGCGGCGATGCGTCCGTCCTCGTCGCGGTGAATGACCGTCTCGTCAACGCCGTCGACGGTCGTCGTCGTGTGGCGCACCAGCGCGCCCTCGGCGTAATCCTAGCCCTGCACGGTGTCGCTGGCGACGGCGCCCACCAGGCGTCCGGCAGCATCGCGCTCGTAGGCAATCCGCCCGAAGACCGGGTGGTCTACGGTGACAACCTGCCCGGCAGCATCGCGTCCGAATTCGGTGCGCACGCCCAGCGGATCGACCACCGCGGTGCGGTTCCGTCCGCGTCGTACTCCGACGACGGGCCGACCCCGTTGCGCAGCCGCTGAACCATCTGCCCGCGGCGGTTGAAGCGCAGGAGGTGCTCGACCTCGACGCCGTCGGGCCGCGTGTGGTCCGCGTGTGGTCCGCGTGTGGTCCGCGTGTGGTCCGCGTGTGGTCCGCGACCAGCATGGTCCGTGAACGGGCGTCCCGGGACATGCGCATCTGCCACGCCCATTGACCACCAGGGAGATCTGCCGTCCGGCATCGTCATAGGCCCATTCACTGCGGCGGCCCTCCGGGTCGCACTGCCACAGCTGGCGACCGGCGGCGTCATAGCCCGCGGTGGTGGTCCGGCCCAGCGGATCGGTTTCCGCGGTGACCTGGTCGGCGTCGTTGTAGGCCCGGCGCGTGGTGGCGCCGAGCGGATCGGTGATGCATACGACCCGGCCGCGGGAGTCGCAGTCGTAGCGGGTCTTTCCGCCGAGGCCGTTGACGGCCTCGACCAGCTGCCCGGCTGCGTCGTAGCGGAAGCTGCGCCGGCCGAAGGAGGAGTCCTTGGCGCGCACCAGCCGGCCGGCCAAGTCGTATTCGTAGCTCGAGGTGCCGAGGCCCGGGGTGTACCTGGAGACGACCTGACCGATGGCGTCGTACTGCACGCGCTCGGTCTCCCTGCCGGGGAAGACCCTGGCGACGACGCGGGACTCGGCGTCGTATTCAAGTGTGGTGCGCGCCCCGGTGGGGCCGGTGCTTGCCGATGGCCGGCCCGCGTACGTGTACGCGGGCACCGGCCAGGTTGGCGACGGAGCGGAATTGCGTGCCCCTTAAACCAAAAGTGTCCGTGCAAACGCGAGGTTTGCACGGACAACTTTCATGGCTTTGCCGGCGAAATGCTACTCGGCTTCGATGGCGGCAACCGCCAAGGGATCCGAGTCGTTGAGGAAGCGGCCGATGCGGTCGACTTCCTCGGTTTCGCCGATGGCCGCCGCCGCACGCTGCAGGGCGTACAGCGAGCGCAGGAAGCCGCGGTTGGGTACGTGGCGCCAAGGCACCGGACCCTGTCCGCGCCAGCCGGACTTGCGCAAGGCGTCGAGGCCGCGGTGGTAGCCAACGCGCGAGTAGGCGTAGGACTCGACAAAGCGGCCCTCAGCGTGCGCCTCGTCGGCCAGCAGGGCCCAGCCCAGCGAGGAAGCCGGGAAGGCCGCGGCGATGTCCACTGCCTCGTCGCCGGCGGCCAGGCGTGCATTGACCTCTACCTCTTCGGGCAGCAGGGTTTCCGGGATGCCCAGCAGGTTTGCTCCAAGATCGGCCATGGTTACTTCAGGCTCTTTCCGGCGGAACCCAGCTGCACTGCGGCAGCGGCGATGCGGGCGGCCATCGACTCTTCGGCCTTGGCACCCCAGACGCGCGGGTCGTAGGTCTTCTTGTTGCCGATTTCGCCGTCGATCTTCAGCACGCCGTCGTAGTTGGCAAGCATGTGGCCGGCCACCGGGCGGGTGAAGGCGTACTGGGTGTCGGTGTCGATGTTCATCTTGATGACGCCGTAGGAAACCGCGTCGGCGATTTCCTTGTCGGTGGAACCCGAGCCGCCGTGGAAGACCAGGTCGAACGGGTTGGCCTTGCCGAGCTTGGCGCCGACCTGCTCCTGGATGTCCTTGAGGATCTCCGGGCGCAGCTTCACGTTGCCCGGCTTGTACACGCCGTGCACGTTGCCGAAGGTCAGCGCGGTGATGTAGCGGCCGTTCTCGCCGGAGCCGAGGGCGGCAACGGTGGCCAGCGCGTCCTCAACGGTCGAGTACAGCTTGTCGTTGATGGCGTTCTCGACGCCGTCTTCTTCGCCGCCGACCGCGCCGATTTCAACTTCGAGGATCTGCTTGGCCGCGGCGGTGCGCGGCAGCAGCTCGGCGGCGATGCGCAGGTTCTCTTCAAGGGTTTCGGCGGAGCCGTCCCACATGTGGGAGTTGAAGAACGGGTTGCGGCCCGCTGCGACCTCTGCCTCGGATGCGGCAAGCAGCGGGAGCACGAAGTCATCGAGCTTGTCTGCCGGGCAGTGGTCCGTGTGCAGGGCGATGTTCACGCCGTAGCTCTTGGCCACTTCGCGCGCGAAGGCGGCGAAGGCCAGGGAACCGGTGACCATGTTCTTGATGGAGGCACCCGACCAGTAGGCTGCGCCACCGGTGGAGACCTGAATGATTCCGTCGGATTCTGCTTCCGCGAAGCCGCGGATGGCGGCATTCAGGGTCTGCGACGACGTCACGTTGACTGCCGGGAAGGCGTAGCCGCCAGCCTTGGCAGAGTCAATCATGGCGTTGTACTGTTCCGGGGTTGCGATGGGCATACTGACTCCTGTGTAGATAAGGAATTGTGGGGAGTAGACCTCGTTGGCTACTCCCATCCTATCGACACGTGACGTTGATCGCTTACGACATGACGGGTTGGGCCCGTCATGTCGCGCAGGGCCGCCTCTCGGAAGCGGCCGGGATCCTTTCCCGGCGCTCCGTTGGCTAGTTCGACTTGGCGGCGCGCCTGGCCTGTTCCTCCAGAAGTGCGGCGATTCTTGCAGCCGAGAGCTTTTCCCTTTCCTTCAGAAGCGTGGCGATTTCCGCGTCGGAAAGCGCAGCGATTTCCGCGGTTGCCGCGCCTTCCGGAACCACAGGTTTGGCTTCGGGTTCAGGAACAACTTCTGCTGGCTTCTCGGCCGGCTGGCTGGCCGGTGGCTCTGGCGCCACTTCCTTCTCCGGAGGTGCCGAAGTGGTTGGCGGAGCAGGGGCTGTCGGTCACCCTATGATCCTGCTTGGTTGAAGCCGGCGGCTTTGTCGGAGTCTGCGTCGCTCGAAGCCGGTGGCGTGGTCGGTGGCTTCGTCGGCGTTGGGCTTGGCGTTGGCTTCGGTAGTCGTCGGAGGCTTGGTCGGAATCGGTGGCTCACGGCGGCGGCGTCGGCTTGACGCTTCGGGCTTGGCGACGGAGCGGGCGAGGGCTTGGCCTCGGGCTTCTTGTCGGGCTTCTTTGTCGGCTTCTTGTCAGGAGTCTTCTCGTGGTCTTTCGCCGGCGGCTTTGGCTTGGATTCGGTGTCCGGTGAAGCCTCATGAGGCTTCTTGGACGGTGCGTGCACCACTGGCTCCGGCGGCAAATCGATTTCCAGATCGTGCCCGCTCTCGATCCCGAAACGAGGGGCACCGGTATTGCGGATCGGCTCTGCAGTGATCCTCGTGTCGTGCGAATCAAACATCGGGTTGGGCTGCCCCGGAATGCCGGGCAGGAAATTCCGGGGATCATTCCATTGGCCATTCACGATGACTTCGAAGTGCACGTGGCAACCCGTGGAGTTCCCGGTTGTTCCGCTCAACGCAATGAGTTGGCCTTGCTTGACTTGGTCGCCGACCTGGGCGATCAACCGAGAGTTGTGGCTATAGCCGGTCCTCACGGAATTCCCGTGGTCGATGGTCACTCGCATGCCGGAATGGCCGGCCCACGCGGATTGAACCACGGTGCCGTCCGCTGCCGCATAAACCGGGGAACCGCATGCGATCGCATAGTCCTGGCCGATGTGGACCTGGGTGCCGGCTCCCGTCGGGTTGTGGCGCCACCCGTACGGGCTGGTGATGTGCCTGGAAATAACCGGGTGGATCAACTGAAGCTGGCCGGGCAGTACGCCCCGCACACCCAGGCGTTGCCCCGCCAGCATGAGGGTGCTTTGCCCACCGGTCCCGAAGCCCGGGTTCTCTGCAGAGCGGTCGATCCTGCGCCTGCGTTTGGCCCTGCAGCCAGTCCACGGTCCAAGGCGGTGCTGGTGAATTCCAGCGATTCCCAGCCGATCGCGTCAACATCGCTGAGTAGCGAAACACTGACCGGTTGAACAAATACGGCCGGGGCAACCACATTGTTCGAGGAGGCCGCGGCTTCCAACGGCTCATCCGCCAGACCCATCCCGGGTGCGCCCGAAAGCGTAACCGCTGCGGCAACAACAATGCCCAGGACTGAAACCCTGGAAAGTCGGTTTTTTTGATGGCTTTTCGGGCGAACACCCCGGGCACGATTCACTTGGTGCTTCTTCACGATGAACTCCCCCATCCTCATGTGAAACGACATGCTCAATTGCAACGCAAAACAGAGGATGGATCACCGGTCGGAACCAGCCATTAGATCCAGTTACCCCAAGAACTGAACACTTAGGCATCACCGTAGCCGACGTGCACGGATGAGAGAATAGCCGGCAGGAAACTCTTTTGCGATTCGCCCGAAGAACAAGGTTTTCCCAAGCTTTAGCCGACTTTTTGGTTGAATACGTGGCGCCGGATCCAGGCATGCATGGCGATGCCGGCGGCAGATGCCGCGTTGATGGAACGGGTGGAGCCGAATTGTTCGATGGAAAGCGTGGCCTCGGCCGACTGGTGGACTTCCTCGCTGAGCCCCGGGCCTTCCTGCCCGAAGACAAGCACGCAGTTGCGCGGCAATTCGTAGGTCTCAAGCTGCACGGAATCCGGGAAGATGTCGATCCCGATGATCGCCAGCCCTTCCTCCTTGGCCCAGGCCACGAAGTCTTCGACGGTGGGGTGGTGGCGGACGTGCTGGTAGCGGTCGGTCACCATGGCGCCCCGGCGATTCCAGCGGCGGCGCCCGATAATGTGGACTTCCTTGGCCAGGAAGGCGTTGGCGGTGCGCACCACGGTGCCGATGTTCATGTCGTGCTGCCAATTCTCGATGGCAATGTGGAAGTCGTGGCGGCGCTCGTCCAGGTCGGCGATGATCGCGTCCATGGTCCAGTAGCGGTACTTGTCGGCAACGTTTCGCCGGTCTCCCGCTTCCAGAAGTTCATGGTCGTAGTGCTCTTCGGTCGGCCACTCACCCTCCCACGGGCCAACGCCCACTTCGGGGCGCTCCTCGAATTCGGGAGCGGTTTCGACGGGTACGGATGCGTTCGTTTCAGCGGCAGGAGTCACCACTCAAGGGTAGTCGTTCGCCTGCAGCCCTCGGCATCGCCCAAGTGGGGAGAGCGCCAAGGGTTCCTCTGCCGCGGGTCCCGGTGATGCCAAGGATCCACAGGGCGGCACTCGGGCAGCATGCCACCGGTGGGGGTTTTCGACGCCATGGTGGCAAACTGGCGACAGCACCAAATTTTGCGCCGGACACCCATCCGGCCACGGCACCCGGAGGATCCATGCCCATCATTGACAACGCGATCTACGTGCATGGGAAACGGGTCATCCATCCACCGGATTTGAGCTCAACCTTTGAATCGATGAAGGAAACCGGCGGGATGGGATGGCTCGGGCTGTACCGGCCGAACGCCCAGGAAATGCACGAGGTCTCCGAAGAGCTGGGCCTCCACGAACTTGCCGTCGAGGACACCCTGACCGGCCACCAACGCCCGAAACTTGACCACTACGGCGACCACCTCTTTGTCGTGTTGCGCCCCGCACGCTATCTCGATGATGTTGAGAAGGTGGAGTTCGGGGAGCTTCACGTATACGTCGGGGCCGATTTCGTCGTGACTGTCCGGCACGCCGAGTCGCCCAATATCGGGGAAGTCCGCAAGCGCATGGAAGACGAACGGGAGCTCCTGGCCATGGGGCCCGAAGCCGTTCTCTATGCGGTGATCGACCAGGTGGTCGATGAATATGAACCTGTTGCCGCAGGCCTGAGCATCGACATCGACGAGATCGAGGAACAGTTGTTTTCCGGCGAGGACAATGTTTCCCGGCGCATCTACGAACTTTCCCGTGAAGTCATTGAGTTCCAGCGGGCCGTCGCCCCGCTCGATTCGGTGATCGAGCGGCTGCGCAAGGACATCAAACTCACGGATCTTGCGCCCGAAGACGCCTTGGAACTGGACAGGAAATTCATCGACGTGCAGGACCACGCCATTCGTTTGGCCGAACGCGTCGCATCCTTCAGGGCCCTGCTGGCCAACGCGCTCTCGCTTTCCTCGACCCTTGCTTCCCAGCGGGCCACGGAAGCCGGGGTAACGCAGAACGAACAAATGAAAAAGATCTCGTCCTGGGCGGCGATCCTGTTCGCCCCGAGTTTGATCGGCAGCATTTACGGGATGAACTTTGCACACATGCCGGAATTGAATTTCACGTGGGGCTATCCCGCTGCATTGGGCCTCATGGCGGCGTTAAGCCTGAGCCTGTTCGTTGTTTTCAAGAAAAACAACTGGTTGTGACCTATCCGCTTCACCACGCCGTTTGAACCTGAAAGACTTATCACCTCAGGTATTCCCCGAAAGGACCCCTAAAGTGCCAACGCATGAACCACGCACCGTGAATGACATCAACTGCTGGCTCACGGATATGGATGGGGTGCTGGTCCACGAAAACCAGGCCATCCCGGGAGCCGCCAAAATGATCGGGCATTGGGTCGCCACCGGCAAGCGATTCTTGGTGCTGACCAACAATTCGATCTACACCCCGCGCGACCTGCGAGCGCGGCTGTTGTCTTCGGGGCTGGACGTCCCGGAAAAGAACATCTGGACCTCTGCCATGGCGACCGCGGAGTTCCTGCGCCGCCAGCGTCCGGGAGGCCGCGCCTTCGTGATCGGCGAGGCCGGACTGACCACCGCGTTGCATGATGCGGGCTTCATCCTGACCGACCAGGAACCCGACTACGTGGTGCTGGGTGAAACCCGCACCTACTCCTTCGAGGCGATCACCAAGGCGATTCGCCTGATCAGCGACGGGGCCCGGTTCATCACCACCAACCCGGACGCCACGGGGCCGTCCCCCGAAGGGTTGCTGCCGGCCACCGGTGCCGTGGCCGCACTGATTACGCAGGCAACCTCCCGCGTTCCCTATGTGGTGGGCAAGCCCAACCCGATGATGTTCCGCTCGGCGTTGAACCGCATCGATGCGCATTCGGAAACCACCGCCATGATCGGCGACCGCATGGACACCGACATCATCGCGGGCATGGAGGCCGGCCTGCTGACTATCCTGGTGCACACCGGAATCACCCAGCCGGAAGATGTTGCGTCGTTCCCGTTCCGCGCGGACCTGGAATACCCGTCCGTGGCCGAAATCCACGCCGAACTGATCCAGGGCACCAACGAAGACGGATCCGGGATCGTCGAGGGATCCAACGAGGACTAGGAAAGTTCCCTCGGATTCAGTTTCCAAATGAGTGGAGGGCCGGGAATTTTTCCCGGCCCTCCACTCATTTTTCTTGCTCTTGCTAGCGCTTGGAAGCGCGGTAGCCCTTGGCACGTGCCGCCGAGGCGCTTGCAAAGCACTCTTCCGGGTTGGTCCGGCCGTAGAAGGCACCGCTCGGCACGTGGTAGATCATGCTGCTGGCGTTGCCCTTGATCGGGTAGCCCGCAGGGCAGTTCCAGTTTGAGTCGCTGTAGACCCAGCTCGGCTTCTTCTTGGTCTTGACCAGCAAGTCCTGGCTCTTTACCAAGGTCTTGGTGGCTTTCTTTCCGGGCACCGTGTACTTGACGGTCGTGGTGACCTTGTACTTGCCGGCCTTGAGCGCAACCGACTTCTTGTTCTTGGCAATGGTCTTCTTGCCCTGCTTGACCGTGAGCACCTGAGAGGTGATCTTGGTGCTCCGCTTCTTCTTGACCACCGGCTTGATGGTTGCCTTGGCGCCGGCCTTGACGGACTTGGTCGGGATCGTCTTGATCGTGACCGGTCCCACCACCTTGTTCGCGGCGCTGACCGCCACGGTGGCGACGGCTGTCGGCTGCGGTGAAGCGGTTGCGGCAACGCTGCCGCCCAGCACCAATGATGAAGCTGCGATTAATGCGGCCAGGCCGCGCCCCCATGAAGTCTTCAAGATTCTCCCATTTCGAATAATTGATAGCGAAATTACAAGCTATCATCACGGGCACCCGGCTGCGCCATGTGACTGGGTGGCGTCAGCGCACTCGATGAAGTTCGAGGGCTTGGCTCAATGCACCAGTTCCAGCTGGTCGGCGACCACGCGGCCGTCGTGGATGACGGTTCGGTCGTTCCCGCGATCCATCACCGCGCTGGTCACGGTCTCCCCCGCCAGCAGCACCAAGTCCGCGCGGTCCCCCACGCGGAATCCCGGCCTGTCGGTGGTGGAGCCGAGTCGGGACAGCGTCCGGTCCATGATCGTGGCACCGCCCCAGGTCGCAATGGCCGCGGCATGTTCGATCAGTTCGTCCTGCCGCAGCCCGTGGGTGAAGGCCAGCTGCCAGGTGCGCGAGAGCAGGTCGCAATCCCCGTAGGGGCTCCAGTAGTCGCGCTGGCCGTCCTCGCCCAGCCCCACGCGGATTCCCGCCTCGGTCATGGCGGCGAGGTTGAACTGCTTCCCGGAGGTCGCCGGGGCAACCGTCGCCCACGAAATATCCAGTGCGCTCATCCCCTCCATGACCCGCTCGGTCGCGGCGTCGGAGACATTGCCCAGTTCGTAGGCGTGCGAGAGCGTGACCCGCCCTTCCATCCCCAGCGCCCGGGTGCGCTCCATGATCAGTTCGGTGCTGAAATGCGCCAAGTGGCCGGGCTCGTGCAGGTGGATGTCGATATCCGCCTGGTACTTGTCGGCCAGGCCAAAAACGATGTCCAGGTGCCTGACCGGGTCCCGGTCCAGCTGGCACGGATCGATGCCGCCCATGACGGTGGCGCCCAGCTTCAGCGACTCTTCCAGGTACTGCACCGTCCCGGGCTCGAGCAGCAGCCCGGCCTGCGGGAAAGCCATGATCTGGACGTCGGCGCTTGCGGCGAATTTTTCCTTGGCGGCCAACACCGCCTCGAACTTTTCAAGCTTGCAGTCCGCATCGATCTGGGCGTAGCTGCGCACCCGCGTGGTGCCGTGGGCAATCATGCGTTCCAGCGTCCCCGCCACCCGCTCCGGCAAGGAGGTTTCGGCGTCCCGCCAGTTGTTTCGGTCGTTGAGCATCATGCCCCAGACGCCCGGTGCGCCGGTGTGTTCCCGGAAGGGCAGCCCGATCCGGGTGGAATCGAGGTGGACGTGGACATCGGAGAACGAGGGCAGTCCCAGGCGTCCACGGCCATCGACGTCACCGGTTCCGGCGAGCGCCGGAACATGTGGAACGACGCGGCCGATGCGGCCGTCGGTGATCTCGATGTCCACCGGGGACTGGCCCCATGGCCGTACGTTGGTGATTAGCACTGTGCATTCCCTTGTCTCGTCGGCAAACCCGATGCTCTGTGGCCGACCCGGCACCGCGGCCACCTCGATGGGCGATGCCACGGAGCACGCGCGGGTGCGTGACCGCACTCCCTTGTCGCGTATTGGTTCCCAACTCTTCCATGCTGACATGGCATAAGACAAGCTAGAAAAGGATCTCGCGCTGGCTTTCCGGGCCCTCCCCGGCTCCCCATGCCGGGCCTTAACAACGAAAAACGCGTGTTGGTCTCTTCGCCCCCATAGCGAGAGACCAACACGCGTCGTCTTCAGGTGGCATGCTCTCCGCATGCCATTGCCCCGGCGACCCATGGGCGTTTTTTAGGCGGGGCAGTCCTCGTTGGCCGGTGCAACCTTGGCCGCGGCAGCCGCCGCCCGCCGTTCGCGGATGTCATAGACGATGCTGGCGTGGACCGCGTCGGTCAGCTTGTAGCGGGACATCACCAGGACAGCGAGTCCAGACATGACCATCGGGATGGCACCGGCGGCGATCTGGATTCCCAGGATCGCTTGGTCCGACTGGACGGCCGCGGCCCCGTTGTAGCCGCCCCAGGCCAGGGCGTAGGCAGCCAACGCGCCGCCGATGGCCTGGCCGGCCTTGCGGGTGAAGGAGAACAGGGCGTAAACGATGCCCTCGGTGCGGATGCCGGTTTTCCATTCGCCGTACTCGACGGTGTCGGCCTCAAGCGCCCAGATCACGATGCTGACGCCCGACAGGCCGAGGTTCACGACGCTGACGCCAACCACCGCCAGCACGCCTGCACCGGCGGGGGCCAACAGCACGGCCAAACCGCCAAGCATCATCACGCCACCGAACGCCATGTACACGGTGCGCTTGCCGATCCGGCGCACCAGTCGCGGCATCAGGGCGCTGAGCACCAGTGCCAGCAGCAACTGGATGCCGGAAGCCGCGGCGTAAAGTCCGACGTTGCCCATGACATCGCGGAAGTAGTACAGCTGCACCGTGCTCAGCGTCATCGAGCCGGCGAGCAGGACCAGCGAGCTGATGCAGAGCATCAACAGCGGAACGTTTCCCTTGAGCGTGGAGATGCTCTGCTTCAGTGAAACCTGGGCCACGTCGCGCTGGACCTGTTCCTTGGCGGTGAAGGCGCAGAACATGTACAGGGCGACGCCCGCCACGAGGAACACCACCGTCAGGGTCGTGAAGATCGGCTGGAGGTCCGTGTCGTTCTTCAGCATCGGGGCCACCACCATGCCCAGGACGGCACCGATCAGAAAGGCGCCGATGGTGCGGGCGCTTCCGAGCTTCGCCCGCTCCGACGGATCCTGGGTCATGGCCCCGGCCAGCGAGCCGTAGGGGATGTTCACCAGCGAATAGGCCAGTCCCAGGGCCGCGTAGGAAAGGTATGCGTAGACCAGCGTTGCGTTGGCGCTCCAACCACCGGGCACGTGGAAGACGGCAAAGGTCAGCAACAGCAGCGGCAGCGAGCCAAGCATGATGAACGGGCGGAACTTGCCCCACCGCTTGGAGTAGGTCTTGTCGACCATGCGGCCGGCAAAGACGTCCGCGAATGCGTCGAAGATCCGCACGACCAGCAACAAGGTGCCCGCGGCCGCGGCCGAAATGCCCGCCACGTCCGTGTAGTACACCAGCAGGAACATGGTTGCCGTGGTGAAGGCCAGGTTGTTGGCGGCGTCGCCGGCACCGTAGCCGATGATGCTGATTTTCTTCAGTGGTTTCATGATGGCTCCTAAGCCGTTGGCGTGTGCCGCAGGGCGCACGCCTGCTCGGTGATGGGAGCGCTCGCCAACAAAAGGTGGGTAGTACTCCGTGAAGTTCCTTGTGCTGCGGGTTATGCCCGCAGCGACTGGACCAGCTCTCGCTCCAGCGTTCCCGCATTCTTGGCTCCAGCGTTCCCGCAGGACGAAGGCGGCCGCCTTGGGCTTGCGGTCGCGGGTGAAGACGCCCTTCTTGTTGCCGTCCACGCGCATGATGCCCACGGAGGTCTGGAAGTCCGCAAAGTTCCAGACGTGTTCCCCGACCATGGATTCCACCCGGTCAAAGACCCGGTGGTACATCTTCAGGAAATCGGCCTGGTATTCCTCGCTCCACGGCGCGGACACCATGGAGTGGTTTCCCGCCATGGTGTCCGCACCGTACTCGGTCATGATCATCGGCTTGCCGTGCTTGGCTTCCCAGGCACGCAGCTCGGCCTCGAGTGCCTGTTCGGCGGCCGCAAGGTCACCGGTCTGCAGGTACCAGCCGTAGTAGCGGTTGAGCATGAGCACGTCGAACAGGTCGTCGATGGTGCTCTTGTCGGGGGTGTCGAACATGACGTTGACGTAGCCGATGGGTCGGGTCGGATCCAGCTCGCGGGCCAAGCGTGGCCAGCGGCTCGAAGTAGGCGCGGGCGCCCTCTTCCTGCGCGTTGGGTTCGTTGGCGATCGACCAGATGGCCACCGACGGGCGGTTCTTGTCGCGGCGGATCAGTTCCTCGATGGCCTGGCGGTGGTTGGCCGCGGTGGCCGCATCGACGGCGCCCTCGGCATAGGTCGGGGTGGGGCCCCCGCCGAACACCGCACCGAACATGTTGTTCAGGCCCACGGCGGCGGTCTCGTTGATGACCACCAGTCCGTGGCGGTCGGCGTAGTCCATGACCTCTTCGGCGTAGGGGTAGTGCGAGGTGCGGAAGGAGTTGGCACCGGTCCAGGCCAGCAGGTTGAAGTCGGCGACCATCATGGTGTTGTTGTGGGCCTTGCCGATGGTGATGTGGTCCTCGTGCATGCCGAACCCGGTGAACTTGAACGGTTCGCCGTTGATCAGGAAGCGGTTGCCGTCCACGGCAACCGTGCGCACGCCGAAGTTCTCGGTGTAGGAATCGACGAGTTCGCCGGCGCGGTGGATCTCCACGAGGAGTCGGTACAGGTAGCCGGCTCCCGGCTTCCACAGGGTGACGTTCGGGATGCCCAGGCGGCCGGAGGTGCCGGTTCCGGCAGCAACCTCGTTGCCCTCGGCATCCAGGACCTTGACGCTTACCTCTTCGGTTCCGGTGGCGCCGGCCAGCTCGAGGGCGTAGTCGACGGTTCCGGCGGTGCCGGCGAAGTCGGTCACGATGGTGACGTCGTCAAGTGTGGTTTCGGGGGTCGAGTACAGCCACAGGCTGCGGTGCAGGCCGGAGTAGTTGTAGAAATCGTGCAGGTAGGTCTGCTTGTCCCGTCCGTTGGCGCCGGCCTCGACCTTGCCCGGGGGGATCGTCGCCTGGGTGAGCGTGTTGTTGACGGCGACGGTCAGGCGGAAAGTCTCGCCCGCGGTCACCAGGTCGGTGATATCGGCACCGAACGGCATGTAACCGCCGACATGGGAGGCCACCAGAGTGTCGTTGACGTAGACGTTGCCCTCGTGGGTGGCCGAGTCCAGGCGCAGGTTCACGCGCTGCCCGTTCCAGCCGCGCGGAATGCGGACCTCGCGCTGGTACCAAACCCAACCCACGTGATCGCGGATTTCCGGTTCGGTGAAAACGTCGTTGTAGCTTCCCGGCACACCCATTTCCAGCTCGGTGGAAAGTCGCGCGGCGAACCACTTCTCGCCATGGCCGCTACCCTCGTGGTCGACGCGGAAGGCGTAGAGCCCATCCAGGTTGACCAATTCGCGGGTCGGGGAATTCTGCGGCTTAAGCATCTTTGCTTCCTTGCAATTGAGGGGGGAAAGTGAGCTGGGCTACACCGAGCATGAGATTGAGTCTAGGAATGCGCAGATGCAGTAGCAATCAATTGCCATATGTTGCCTCGGCCCCCGCAACTATTCGTCATGCGGCCCGAACCGCGGCCATCGGCCCGCATGGATGCGATGCCAGGGACGTTGGCGTTAGTTGTTCCGGGGACGTGGCGGTTCCGGGGCGCTCAGGCACCAGTGAGGTCCGTTAAATGCTTCACGCCGGCGCCCCCAAGGGTGCCGGCGTGAAGCTCGGAAAAGCTAGACTCGTGCGTCGAACTTGCCCTCGGTGACAATCCGGGAGTTCAGTTCGGCCAGGAACTGGTCTTCGTCGAAGTCGAGTCCGACCTCGGAGCCGGTCCAGCTGGAGAGGTGGATGGCGTTGGCCAGGCGCACCCCGTTGATGCCGTCGGCGCCGGGCGCCAGCAGTTCGGTGCCGTTGAGGATGTGCTGGGCAAAGTTTTCCAGGACGCCGGCGTGCTGGGTTCCCCACTCGGAGGGGAACTCGATGGTTTCCTTCTCGTAGTAGTCCTCCGGGTTCAGGCTGCCCGTGAAGAGCTTGTACACGTCCTCCATGCCCATGGAATCGCTCAGCTCGCGCTCGGGCTTCTTCAGGCGCGTGACGGTTGCGGTCTTGCTGTCTTCGACGACGATCTTGCCCTGGTCGCCCAGGATCTCGAAGCGGTCGGTGCCCGTGAGGTCGTGGGTCGCGGTGATGAAGGTGCCGGTGACGCCGTCGCCGAAGTCGGCCACGGCCGTGACCTCGTCCTCCACGGCGATGTCGCGGCGGAATCCGTAGGAGACCTTGGCGTAGACGGACTTCGGCACGCCGCAGATCCACTGCCACAAATCCAGCTGGTGCGGTGCCTGGTTGACCAGCACGCCGCCGCCTTCCCCGCCCCAGGTCGCGCGCCATTCGGACTGGTTGTAGTAGCCCTGCGGACGCCACCAGGTGGTGATGATCCAGTTGGAGCGGCGGATCGCGCCGATTTCGCCGTTTTCGACGATCTCCTTCAAGCGCTGGTACAGCGGGTTGTTGCGCTGGTTGAACATGATGGCGAACGCGACCTGCGGGTTCGCCGCGGCCACCTCCAGCAGCTCGTTGACCTGCCCGGTGTAGACGCCTGCCGGCTTCTCGACCATGACGTTGACGCCTGCGTTGATGGCGTCGATGCCCATCTGCGGGTGCAGGTAGTGCGGGACGCAGGTGACGACCGCGTCGACGGTGCCGCTGGCCAGCATTTCCTCGTGGGTCTCAAACACCGGGATTCCGGGGTAGGTCTCGGCGGCGAACGCACGGCGTGCCGGGTCGGTGTCGGCGATCGCGCCGATGCTCATGGACGGCACCATGCCGTCGGCAATGAACTTGGCGTACATGCCGCCCTGGGCGCCGAGGCCGATGATTCCCAGGCGGATGTTCTTGTTTTCAGACATTCTGTGTATCTTCCTTACGTTGCCGGTTAGGCGGAAATGGTCGAGGTGTTTTCGGCGGCGAAGAGCTCGCCGAAGCCGAGGCTTGTGAGGTTGTCGTGGGAGGTCTGCAGGGCTTCCCAGACCGTGCGGCCGTAGAGTTCGTCCTGCTCCACCAGCAGGTATTCGGCGCCGGAGGCGATGGCCGTCGGGATGATCGAGGCGAAGTCGAGGTTGCCCTCGCCGACCTCGGCGAACTGGACGACGTTCTTGAACTCGGCCATGAAGCCGGGGAAGTCCCCGGCCTGCAGCAGGCCCATGGCAGAGGCGGGCATCTGGCCGATCCGGTAGTCCTTCAGGTGCACCATGGCGGTCTTGCCCGCGTACTTTTCCAGGGTGCGCACCGGGTCGAGCCCGCCGCGCTGGACCCAGTGCACGTCGATTTCCATGCCCATGGCCGGGGAGTTTTCCGCAATGATGTCGAGCATGTACTTGCCCTCGAACTTCGCGAACTCGATGTGGTGGTTGTGGTAGTAGAGCTTCAGGCCCTGCTCGGCGAGGCGCTCGGCGTAGCCGTTGGCGGCCTTGGCGAAGTCGACCACCGCGTCGATCGAGGACATGGCGCCGAAGGGCAGCATGCCGATGCGCAGCAGCTTGGAGTCCAGGCGGTGTGCGTCATCGACGATCTTCTCGAAGTTCTCGGCCAGCGAGTCCCCGGGCATGCCCGGCGGCGTTTCCATGGCGACCGAGAGCGCCGCGATGTCCATGCCCAGTTCGCTGCGCGAACGATCCAGCTCGGCGACGTTTTCCGCGGTCATCGGGATCTGCGAGATCTCCACCGCGTTGTAGCCGATGTCGCTGACCTTGCGCAGCGTCTCGAACGCCCCGACCTCAGCGAAGCTGTCCTTGAGCATCATTGCCTGTACGCCGATTGTGGCCATTGAGTATTCCTCCGTTGGTTGTTGGGACCCAGGGCCGGGTCCGGTGTTCGATGGGGGGTGCGACGCCGCTGCCTCAGGAGGCGAAGGCGCCCCGCCTGCTCGTGCTTGTTGCCGCTGGATTTCCAGCAGGCGGTGGCGGTCGGCCCGGCGCTGTTCCTGGCGGTCCGGGTCGGGCACCGGGGACGCCAGCAGCAGCCGCTGGGTGTAGGGGTGTTCGGGGTCCCGGGTGACAACCTCCGCCGGACCCTGTTCGACGATCTCCCCGTGGTACATCACGGCCACGCGGTGGCTGATGTGCCGCACGACGTCCAGGTCGTGGGAGACGAAGAGGTAGGAAACCCCGGTGTCCTTTTGGATCTGCAGGAACAGGTCCAGCACCCGGGCCTGCGTGGTCAGGTCCAGCGCGCTGACGGGCTCGTCGCACACGATCAGCTTGGGCGAGAGCGCCAGGGCGCGGGCGATGGCCACGCGCTGGCGCTGCCCGCCGCTGAACTCGCGCGGCAGCCGGTGGATGGCGTCGGCGGGCAGGTTGACCTGGTCCAGCAATTCGCGCACGCGCTTGCGGGCGGCCGCCGGTTCCATGCCCTGCACGCTGAGCGGCTCGGCGAGGATGTCGCCGATCTCCAGCGCCGGGTTCAGCGAGGTGTAGGGGTCCTGGAAGACGACCTGCAGGTCGCGGCTCAGGGCGCGGCGTTCCTTGCGGGTGGCGTGGCCGATGTCCTTGCCCTCCAGCATGATCTTGCCGGCGGTGACCGGGGCGAGCCCCAGCACCGCACGGCCCAGGGTGGTCTTGCCGGAGCCGGACTCCCCCACCAGGCCGAGGGTTTCGCCCCGGCCGATGCGAGATGTTGATGTCGGTCAGCGCACGGAACGACTTGCCGCGGAAGCGCTGGCTCGGGTATTCGACCACCAGGTCTTCGACGCTGAGCAGTGGTGACTCGGATGTTGCGGTCATGGCGTGGGCACCTTTTCTGCGGACGGGACGAGCATGCTCATCGGTTCCTTGTTCTCCAGCATCGAGGACAGCAGGATCTTGGTGTACTCCTGCGTCGGGGTGCGCAGGATCTCCCGCACCGGGCCTTCCTCGACCAGCCGGCCGTTCTGCATGACCACGACGCGGTCGCAGAGGTCGGCGACGACGCCGAAGTTGTGGGTCACCATGATGACCCCGATGTCCAGCCGGTCGCGCAGCTCGCGCAGCAGGTCGAGGATCTCGGCCTGCACCGTCACGTCCAACGCCGTGGTGGGCTCGTCGGCGATCAGCAGGTCCGGTTCGCAGCTGATGGCACCGGCGATCAGCACGCGCTGGGCCATGCCGCCGGAGACCTCGTGCGGGTAGGCGGCGAAGGTGCGCTCCGGGTTCACGATGCCGACGTCGCGCAGCAGCTTCAGGGCCCGGGCCTTGGCCTCGGCCTTGGGGATTCCCAGGATCCGCACCATCGGGGTGACCAGCTGGTAGCCGATGGTGAACGCCGGATCCAGGTTGCTCATCGGTTCCTGCGGGATGTAGGAGATGCGCTTCCCGCGCAGCTTGGTCAGCCGGTCCTGGCCGACCGTCACCTCGCCCGGGTGCGACGGTGTAGTTGCCGTCGAACTGGATGGAGCCGGCGGCGATGCGGGCGTTGTCCGGCAGCAGGCCCAGGATGGAGAAGGCGGTCTGGGACTTGCCGGACCCGGATTCGCCCACGATGCCCAGGATCTCGCCGCGGTCCACGTGGAAGGAGACGTCGTCGACGACCTTCTTCAGCGAACCGTCGGCCTGCGGGTAGCCCACGCCGAGGTTCGTGACCTTGACCAGGTGGTGCTCGGTTCCGGCATCCACCGCCGCAACGTTCTTGCGGTTGGTGCGCACCGGGGTTCCCGGTTGCCCGGACTTCGGGGCCTTGGGGATGCGGCGGGCCTTGATCTTCTCGCCGTCCTCGAGCGCATCGCGGATGGCGTTGCCCAGCAAGACCAGGCCGCCGATGGTCAGGGCCATGGCGAAGGCCGGCCAGAACAGCAGGGTCGGCTTGAGGTAGACGTTCTTGAATCCCTCGCTGAGCATCACGCCCCAGGTGGCCTTGGACGGATCACCCAGGCCCAGGAACTCGAGCGCCGACTGGATGGAAATGGCAACACCGGCGATGGCCGCGGTCTGGATGATGATGGGCGCGCGGACCACCGAGAAGATGTGCCTGGCCATGATGCGGCCGTCCGACAGGCCGGAGACCCGCGCGGCGTCGACATACAGTTCATTGCGGACCGACTGCACGGCGGAGCGGGTCAGCCGGAAGTAGGACGGGGAGAGCAGCACGCCGAAGGCGATCATTGCCACCCACACCGAGGGGCCGAAGGCCGCACGGATGGTCAACAGCACGATCAGCCCGGGAAGGCTCATCAGGATGCCGACGATCCAGTTGGAGACGCTCTCGAAGAGCCCCGCGTAGTATCCGGCGACCAGGCCCGCGGGCAGGCCGATGGCGATGGCCACGGCCGCGCACAGCAGCGCCGAGAGCAGCGTGAGTTGGCCGCCGAAGAGGAGCCTGCTCCAGACGTCGCGCCCGGCGCTGTCGGTGCCCATGATGTTCACGCCGTCCGGTGCGGCCAGCGTCTTGGCGATGTTGGCGTAGTTCTGGTCGAACGGGGCCAGCATCGGGGCCAGCGCCGTGAGCAGCACGACGACCAGCAGGATGGCGATGGCAATGATGCCCATCGGGTTCTTGAACAGCCGGCGCAGCACCGTCGAGCGGACCACCGTGCCGCTCTGGCCCGTGGGTGCCGCTGCCACGGGTGCGGTGCACCGGGGCGACCGGGGCCAGGTCCTCCGCGGTCTTGACGGATTCACTCATGAGACACGCACCTTCGGGTTGAGCCAGCCGTTGAGGATGTCGACCAGCAGATTCACGATGATCACCACGACGACCGTGTACATGACCACGCCCATCACCACGGGCAGGTCCGATTGGCCGGTTGCCATGACCGCGAGCGGGCCCATGCCGGGCAGCGCGAAGATCTGCTCGATGATGACCACGCCGCCGAGCATGCCGATCAGCTGCAGGCTCAGCACGGTCAGGCCGGCCGGGGCCGCGCTGCGCAGCACGTGCTTGAAGAGGATTTCCCGCTCGCCGATGCCGCGGCTGCGCAGCGTGCGGACGTAGTCCTTCTCGAGCTGCTTGATGACGGCGCTGCGGATCTGCTGCGCGCCGCCGGTGACCCCGTTGATCAGCAGGGCGATGACCGGAAGGGTCATCGAATAGACCCAGGCTGCGGGGCCCGATCCGGGAGAGATGGTGCTGGTGGCCGGAAAGAGCCCCGCCTGGATTGCCAGGAAGGTGACCAGAATAATGCCAATGACAAAGCCCGGGATCGAATCGCCGATCACGGCGCCGACCTGGACGAGTCGGTCGACCCAGCCCCGCTTCACCGCGGCCAGCACTCCGACCAGGGCGGCGATGATCGCGATGAGGATCATCGCGGTGAACACCATGGTCATGGTGACCGGGATGCGGGTGGCCAACGAGTTGGCCACGGGCTCCGAGGTGAACCAGGAGGCGCCGAGGTCCCCGCGCAGGGCGTTCCCCAGCCAGCTGAAGTAGCGCAGCACCAGGGGCTGGTCGAGACCGAGCTCCTGCTCCTTGAGCGCCACCTGCTCGGCGCTGGCCGCATCGCCAAGGATGTTTCTGGCGATGGACCCGCTGGAGACATACAGCAGGACGAATGTCAGGACAGACACGGCGAACAGCACCACCGCTCCGCTGCCCAGTCGTTTGGCAATAAACGTGATCACGATGGTCCTACTTGGCCGGCGAGTAGTTGTAGATCGACGGGACGGCCTGCTGGGTCTGCGGGACCACGTCTACCTTGGCGTTGTGGTAGTACATCTGGTTGACGCGGAACAGCGGGGCGAACCAGGCGTTCTCCACGACGTACTTGTTGACCTTCTGCGCCAGTTCCGGGGCCTTGTCCCCGCCGTTGCGCACCGCGTCGATGTCGGCCTGCAGGTCCGAGGACGTGTTCTTGAACGGGTTGTAGAGCGCCTGGGTGGAGACGATCTGGTCGATCGCGACGGTCGGCTGGCCCTGGAAGAGCGAGAAGTACATGGTGCTGTACTTCTGGGCGGCAATGTCGCTGGTGAAGGTGTTGGTCAGCGCGGCACCGATGTTCAGGGTGATGCCCACGTCGGCGAGCTGCTGCTTGACGACGGAGATCTGGGTCTGGAAATCGGGGATGCCGGGGACCTCGATCGTCAGGCCGTTCTCGTAGCCCGCCTCCTTGAGCAGGGCCTTGGCCTTGGCCGGGTCGTAGGAGTAGTAGTTCTCCAGCTCCTCGGTCCAGGCGCCGCTGGCCTTGCCGAACGGCTGGGAGGTCGGGGTGCCCTGGCCGAGCAGGACCTGGTCAAGGATGGTCTTGCGGTCGAAGGCGTAGTTGATGGCCTGGCGGACCCTGACGTCCTTCAGTGCCGGGTTTGCCTTGCCGTCGCGGTCGAAGAGGATCAGGCCCTGCCAGTCGACCTCGTTGGGCGGCGAGGATCATCTTGGCGCCCTCGGCCTGCTTGCCGGTCTTGGGGTCCAGGAGCGTGGCGTCGACCTGGCCGGAGACCAGGGCGTTGGTGCGTGCGGTCGGGTCGGTCAGGACCTTCAGCGTCAGCTTCTGGTACTTCTGCAGGTCCTTGTTCCAGTAGCCCTCACGGGCGGTGAACACGGCCTGGGAATCCTTCACGGTCGCCGCTTTGTCCATGACGTACGGGCCGGAACCGACGGGCTCGGTCTTGATGCCCTCGGTGCCGAGCGCCTTCGGGCTGCCCATGAGGCCGGCGGCCTGGCTCAGGAAGTACTCGAGTGCCGGATCCGCCGCCTTGAGCTCGATGTCGATGGTGTCCGCATCAACGACCTTGACGTCCGTGACGGACTTGAGCTGTGCCATCTGCGGGCCGTTGGCCTCGCGGAAGTGGTCGAGGTTGGCCTTCGCGGCGTCGGCGTCGAAGACCGCGCCGTCGCTGAACGTCACGCCCTCACGAAGATCGACGGTGAGCTTGGTGTTCTCCGCGTTGTACTTCCACTCCGTGGCCAGCATGGGGCTGAGCTTGCCGTCCGGTTCGCGCAGGATGAGCGTGTCGTAGGCCGCCTGGTAGGGCTGGAGAAGGTGGCCTACGTGCGCCTGGGCAGGATCCCACGAACGTACGTCCTGGGTCGTTCCGAGGGTCAGTGCGGTGGAAGCTGCCTGCGGTGCATTGCCGGAGGCTCCGGCACCGCCGCTGCAGGCCGTAAGCATGAGCGCCGAGCTGATGACGGCCGCGGTGGCTGCCGATTTGGGACCAAACTTCATTGTGGGGCTCCTCTGAGTCCAAATTCCGTTGAGAAAGAAGAAGGGTGATTTAGTGGCGTGCGCCACATCCTGATTCAGCGTATGGAGCGCCCCATGGGGTGGCAATCGGTTGGCAAAAGTTTCACTGGACGGACTGTCAACCGACCGGTGGCGCAGCAAAGCGCCCCCGCCCGGCCATGCCGTGCGGGGGTGCTGCCGACGCCCGGCCTCACGAGGTGAGTGCGGGATCAAACGTGCTCTGGGAGTAGATGTCCTTGACGATGCGCAGGGACTTTTCGGCCTCGAGCGCGTCGATCCAGAAGGGCTCCGGGTCGTCGAGCTTGGCGTAGAAATCCGCTATGAGCAGGCCGTGGGAGGCGCCCCAGTAGTCGCGGCCGTCGGAGTCCCCGGCAGCCTCGCGGATGACCTCGACCCGGCCGTCGGCGTGGGTGACCGTCAGGTCCCCGCGCAGCGACAGGCTGGCCTTCTCGGTGACCACGTCAAGGGTGATCGGCGCGTTTTCGGCATGGGCCAGGGTCGCATAGAAAACGCTGGCTGCGCCGCCGGCATGCGTGGCCGCGAACTCGGCGGTGTCCTCGACCTCGATCACCCCACCCAGGGCACGGGTCGAGGCACTGCCGCTGACCGATTCCACCTCGCCAACCAGCCATTGGAGCAGGTCGACGGTGTGGATGGCCTGGTTCATCATCAGCCCGCCACCGCCCCCGGCCCAGGTGCCGCGCCACGGGCGGTCGCGGTAGTACTCCGCCGTCCGGTGCCACATCACCGTTGCCGAGGCGCCGCGAACAGCGCCCAGCGTGCCGCCATCGAGCAGCGAGCGCAGGGCCCGCGACGTCGCGTTGTAGCGGTTCTGGAAGCAGACCCCGAGCTTGGCGTCGCTGCGCCGGGCCGCCTCGACCAGCCGGCGCCCCTCCTCGAGGGTGTGTGCCAGCGGCTTTTCGACGATGACGTTGATGCCCCGCTCGAGCGCCTCGATGGCCATGGCGGCGTGCTGGTCGTGCGGGGTGCAGATGTGGACCACGTCGGGCCGCTGGACCGCCAGCAGTTCCCTGTAATCGGCATATCCCGGAACCCCGTGCGCGTCGGCTGCGGCCCGCAGCCGTCCGGCGTCGGTGTCGCTGACGCCCACCAGCTCGACGTCGAGTCCCTTCAGCGCGCCGAAGTGGACGCTGGACACGTCTCCGCATCCGATGACTGCTGCTCTTTTCATGGGTGGACCCTCCGGGTAGGTGGAAGCGAGGTGGCGATCGGGTTCACGGGTACGTGGTGTTACTTGCCGGCGGGAACGAAGCTGACGCCGTTTTTGGCCGCCAGGACCGCAAAGGCGCGGGCCGCTTCCCCGAAGGCCACGGGCCCGGAGAATCCGCCGAGGTGGTGGGCCTCGGCAAGGTGCGGCTCGAGGGACGCGAATCCGGTGTAGCCGTCGGCGGCCAGGGCGGCGATGGTCTCGTCGAGCTCGCCGTCCCCCTGGCCGGAGGGAACCACGGTGCCGGTGGCCGCGATGGCGTCCTTGACCTGGAAGTACTCGAGATACGGGCGCAGCATGGCGTAGCCGTCGGTGAACGGCTTGTTGCCCACCTGGACGAAGTTGGCGTTGTCCCAGGCCACGCGCAGCGCCGGGGAATCCACGCCCTGCACGATGTCCAGCACGCGTTCGGGGGTGTCCCCGTAGATGTCTTTTTCGTTTTCGTGCACCAGGATCACACCGGCTGCCTGTGCCTCGGCGGCGAGTGCCGCCATGCGCTCGATGACGGCGTCGCGGATGTCGTCCTGGCTCTGGTCCTCGCCGCGGTAGAAGGAGAAGACGCGGATGTAGGGGGCGTCCAGGGCCTTGGCGACCTTGATGATGTGGCGCAGGCGCCCGACCTCGTGCTCGACGGGAAGGGAAACGTCGACCTTGCCGATCGGCGAGGCCACGGCCGAGACCTTCATGCCCTTGTCCTTGAGGATCGCGGCCAGCTTGGCCGTCGTCTCGTCGT
The DNA here is from genome assembly GCA_963818105.1 of uncultured Actinomycetota bacterium. Lineage (GTDB taxonomy): Bacteria > Actinomycetota > Actinomycetes > Actinomycetales > Micrococcaceae > Paeniglutamicibacter. Next base: position 62,723 of record CAWFRB010000038.1, read on the forward strand.
CGAAATCGGCGACGTTGATGCCCCAGGCCGAGCGGACCTCGATGTGGTGGGCGCCCAGGGCAAGCAGCACGGTGGCCTGCACCGAGGGATCGGGGTCGATTTCATCGCCGAAACCGGACAGCACCCAGGTGGCTGCCGGGGTGGTCGAGTCCGGGGAAAGCTCGGTGGTTGTTGCGGTCATGTCCTGACTGCCTTTCATGGAAGTTCACGGGGAAAGTGTGTGGTGATGCCAGCGACCCCGCACCCATGGTTTCGGGTGCGAGGTCGGTAGAATGGCATCAGGTTGCGGGCAGGCCCGCCAGCCATGCAGAGGCCTGCACGGTGAGGTTCTCCGGGTTCGCGGCGATGTCCAGCACCACGGCCGCCTCGTCGGAACCCAGCGGTTCAAGCGTGGCCAGCTGCGATTCGAGCAGGCCCACCGGCATGAAGTGGCCCGGGCGGGCACCCATGCGTTCGGCCAGCAGCTCGGGAGTCCCCTGCAGGTGGACGAAAACCGTTCCCGGCGCTTCGGCGCGGATCAGGTCCCGGTAGCTGCGCTTGAGCGCCGAGCAGGCAATGATCAGCGATCCCTGGCCGTGGGAACCGAGCCGTTGGCCGATTTCACGCAGCCACGGTTCACGGTCCCGGTCGTCCAGGGGGTGGCCCGCCGCCATCTTGTCGATGTTGGCCTGCGGGTGCAGGGAATCCCCGTCAAGGAACACCGCTCCCTCCGCCTCGGCCAGCAGTTCGCCGACCGTGGACTTGCCGCATCCGGAGACACCCATGACGACGATCTTGCCCGGGATCCGTGCCTCGATCTTCGCGGTGGAGTGCCCTGCCGGCTCAATGGTCGGCGCGCTCACCAGTCGTGGACCGTTCCGTCAATCAGGCGGTTGTAGGGCAGGTAGGCCTGCTGGTACGGGTAGGCCAGCGCGGCTTCCTCGTTGAACTCGACACCCAGGCCGGGCTTGTCGCCCGGGTGCAGGTAGCCGTCCTTGAACGACATCGACTGCTCGAAGACCGTGTTGGTGGCGTCCGAGTGCTGCATGTACTCCTGGATGCCGAAGTTGTGGATGGACAGGCCCACGTGCAGCTGGGCGGCGAAGCCCACCGGGGAAATGTCGGTGGGTCCGTGGAAGCCGGACTTCACCTGGTACTGGGCGGCGTAGTCCATGACCTTCTTCAGCGGCGAGATGCCGCCGAAGTGGGTGGACGCGGCGCGCACGTAGTCGATGAGCTGCTCCTTGATCAGCGACTGGAAGTCGTAGACCGTGTTGAAGACCTCGCCGATGGCGATCGGGGTGGTGGTGTGCTGGCGGACCAGGCGCAGGGCTTCCTGGTTTTCGCCGGGGGTGCAGTCCTCGAGCCAGTACAGGTCGTAGGGTTCCAGCGACTTGCCCAGCTTGGCGGCCTGGATCGGGGTCATGCGGTGGTGGCCGTCGTGCAGCAGCGGGATCTCGGGGCCGAATTCGTTGCGCACCGCCTCGAAGACGGTGGGCAGGTGGCGCAGGTAGGCGCGGGTGTCCCAGTCCTCTTCCTGCGGGAAGGCGCCGCGGCCGGCAGGCTCGTAGTCGTAGCGTTCGCCCGAGGCCTGGGTCTGGGCGGCGACGCCGTAGACGGCCTTGATGCCCGGGACGGCGGTCTGCACGCGGATGGACTTGTAGCCGAGTTCCAGGTGTTCGCGGATCGAGTCGAAGAGCTGCTCGGTGTCGGTGCCCGAGGCGTGGCCGTAGGCGCGCAGGCCGTTGCGCGAGGCGCCGCCCAGCAGCTGGTAGACCGGCATGTTCGCGGCCTTGCCCTTGATGTCCCAGAGGGCCATGTCCACCGCGGCGATGGCCGCCATGGTGATCGGGCCGCGGCGCCAGTATGAGGAGCGGTAGAGGAATTGCCAGGTGTCCTCGATGCGGTGTGCGTCCTTGCCGATCAGCAGCTGGGCGACGTGGTCCTTGAGGTATGAGGCCACCGCGAGTTCGCGGCCGTTCACCGTGGCGTCGCCGATGCCGACGAGCCCGGATTCGGTGGTGACCTTCAGGGTGACGAAGTTGCGTGACGGGCTGGTGACAAATACTTCTGCCTTGATGATTTTCATGGCAATCCTTTCAAAAGAACGACGCAGCTGTGCGCCGGAAACGACTGGGGGGGTGTTCAGTTGGCGAAGTGCCCGCGCAGGGCATGGAGCGTTGCGACCAGGGATGTATCGTCCCCGAGCCCGGTTTCCAGCACGTCCAACAGCGCCGAGGTCTGCTGCGGGGAGCCGGGCCGGATCGCTGGATCGGCCAGGATCTTGTCCAGGGCGCCGGAGTTCGCGTCGGCGACCGGGGTGCCGGCGGCGTGCTGCGCTGCCAACTGGTCGCACCACGCGGCCACCAGCCGCAAGGCCGCATGCCCGTCGCGTCCGGCAGCCGCTTCGGCACGGAACACCGGCAGGGCGCGTGCCGCAAGCTTGATGGAACCGTCCGTGGCGATCTGCGCCAGGAAGTGGGCGATGCGCGGGTTTTCGAAGCGTTCACGCAGGGCGTTGCGGTATTCGGGGACCTTGAGCTCGGGCTCGCCCAGGTGTGCCGAGGCGGCATCCCAGAATTCCTCGACCCAACCGGAGACGGCCGGGTCGGCCAGGGCTTCTGCAACGGTGGCGTGTCCGCGCAGCTGTCCGGCGAACGACATCAGCGTGTGGGCCCCGTTGAGCAGCCAGAGCTTGCGGCGTTCGAAGGCCTCCAGGTCGTCGACGAATTGGGCACCGGCCTTTTCCCAGGCCGGGCGCCCGGCCGGGAAGTCACCGGAAAGGACCCAGGAGGAGAAGGGCTCGGTGACCACCGGGGAGACGTCGCTGAATCCGGTTTCGGCGGCGACGGTGTCGCGGTCGGCTTGCGTGGTCCGCGGGGTGATCCTGTCGATGGAGGTGTCGACAAAGGAAACATTTGTTTCGATCCAGCGCGCAAGCATCACGTCCACGGCCTCGGCAAAGCCAAGGATGCCGGCGCGGGCCACCGCGCCGTTCCCGGGAAGGTTGTCGCAGGAGACGATGGCCAGCGGCCATCCGTCCGCCGGAGCGCCGCGCCGCCAGGCCGACCACGAGGCGTGCCGCGGTGGTCGAAAGGTCCAGGGCCCGAATTTCGGCGAGGCTCTTCGCGAAGACCCCTGCGTCGTAGCTCGCCCGCAGGGTCGCCAGGTCGGCGGACACCTGCTCGTCGGCGAGGTTCAGCGTCGGTTCGGCGCTGCCCGGGGCCATCTTGTAGCCGGCCTCGGTGATGGTCAGCGTGACGATCGCCGTAGACGGGCTGGACAGGGCGGCAATCAGGGCCCCGGTGTCGGCGCCGTCGTGGGCGGCCACGATGGAGTCGATGACCTCGAAGCTGTCGCCGTCGGCGCCGCGCTCGATGAGGGTGAACAGCCCGTCCTGGGCTGCGAGTTCGGTGGCGGCGGTGGCGCTGCGGCCGGTGAAGGCGGCGATCCCCCAGCCGTCGCCGGCCTTGGCCGTGTACCAGGCCTGGTGGGCGCGGTGGAAGGCGCCCAGCCCGATGTGCACGATCTTGGCCTCGGCGGCGGGTGCGGGGTGGGTGGTGCGGTTCAGTTCCCGGATGGCCACGGTTTCGATGCTCACAGCTTGAACGCCCTTCGTGGGGCACCGTCGACGACATCCACGATGATTTCGTGGGCGCGTTCCTCGGTGATGCGGTGTTCGGCCACCAGGCGGGCCAGGAAGGATGCCTCGATGCGGCGCGAGGCGTCGTGCCGTGCGGGGATCGAGCAGAACGCGCGGGTGTCGTCGATGAAGCCGGAGGAGCGGGAGAAACCGGCGGTTTCGGTGACCGCTGAGCGGAAACGCATCATGGCGTCGGGTGCATCGAGGAACCACCAGGGGGCGCCGATGTACACGGACGGGAAGAAGCCTGCCAGCGGGGCGATCTCGCGGGAGAACACGGTTTCGTCGATGGTGAAGGGGATGAAGTGGAAGCCCTTGGCGGTGCCGAAGTCCTCGAGCAGCGGCTGCAGGCCGGTGGAGAAGTCGACGGAGAAGGGGATGTCGTGCCCCGTGTCTGGCCCGAACTTCGTGAGCGTGGAGGTGTGCGTGTTGCGGTGCACGCCGGGGTGCATTGTCATGACCAGGCCGTCCTCGACGGCCATGGCCGCCTGCTGGTACATCATGTGCGCCTCGAAGGCGTAGGCCTCGGCCATGGTTGCGGTGCCGGCGACGCCCTTCTCGAAGAGGTTCGCCGCCTCGCCGCGCGAAAGCTTGAGGGTTGCCGCGGAGTGCGAGCCGTGGTCGGAGGACACGGCCCCGTGCTCGACGAAGTAGCGGCGGCGGTTGGCCATGGCGCGCAGGTAGCCGTCGTAGCCGGTGGCCCCGTCGCCCGGCGGCCTGGATCAGCGCGTCGGCCTTCTGTGCGAAGTCCTGTGCCCCAGAACTTGATGTAGGCATCGGGGCGGAAGGTCGGCAGCACCCGGGAGGCGAAGGTCGGGTCCGCGGCCAGTGCGCGGTGCGCGTCCAGGGTGTCCAGCGGGTCGTCGGTGGTGGCAAGCACCTCGATGTTGAAGGAGTCCATCAGGGCGCGCGGGCGGAAGCCCGGCTCGTCGATCTTTGCCTGCAGCGTCTTGAATGTCACCTCGGCGGTTGCCTCGCTGATGTCCAGGTCGTCGAGGCCGAAGACGTCGACGAACTCCTGGCGCAGCCAGTATCCGGAGGCCGTGCCGTCGAAGAGGTCCCAGTTCCTGCAGAAGGTCTTCCAGGCGTCAAGCGCGGTGACCTCGCTGGTGCCGCCCACCCGCAGCTGCTCCAGGGGAACGCCGTTGGCGTGCAGCAGCCGGGTCACGTAGTGGTCCGGGCTGAGCAGCATGGCCGTCGGGTCGGGGAACGGGGTGTCGTCGGCGATCATCGCCGCGTCGACATGGCCGTGCGGCGAGATGATCGGCAGCGATTCGACGTCCGCATGCAGCTCGCGGGCGATCTGGCGTACGGCTGGGTCGGCTGGCAGCAACCGATCCGGATGATTGGCGATGGATGAAGGCATGCTTACATACTGGACAGCGCCCATGCCACCGGCAACAAGTTGCCATGAGTTGCCTCGCCCGCCCACGGCGGGCACCCGGCACCAAGGCGCATTTCCTACTGCCGAATGGTCCCCTTTGGCAGGACTGCAGGGAATTCCCGTCTTGCCGTTGCTCCCGGTCCAGGTAGGGCTGGATTGTGTCGATGACTCTCGATTCAACCGGCAGGAAGGCCGCCCATTCAACGAGCAGCGTCTGCCTCCACCGGGCCGGGATATCCCGCGGCGGGACCTACCGGAGCATTTCGGGCCTTGGAAGGCCATAGGGAAACGACAACGCCGCTACGCCACCGAGGCACATGGACATGGGACTGCCGACCCTGCTCGGGCACTCCGAGGTAAGGGGCATGTTCAACTGATAAGGGTTCACGGATTCCTCGGTAAACCGCGGTGAACGTTTTCTCGGGTGTTGCCTTGATCCATTGAATCCGCCGACCCAATAAGCAGACTCTGGTTAAACAACGTGGTGCCAGGCTCAACGAGGTCGTGAGCCCAGCACCAGATTGCAGGTAGTCGGTTTCCTCCCGCGCTACCGCACGGGGGCACCGGGGCCGAGCGGAATACCCAGCGCCCACCATGCGAGGAACAAACCAAGCCACACGACGAACATGATCAACGCACACGGCAACGTGAAGGAGATCAGAGTACCAATGCCCGCCTTCTTGTTCAGCGTCTGGAGATAGCCCACGCAGAGCACGAAGCTGGTGCTCATCGGGGTGATGGAATTGGTGCACGAATCGGCGATGCGGTACAGCGCCATCGTGGTGGCAGGATTCGTCCCGAGCAGCATCATCATCGGGACGATGACCGGTGCCACCAGCGCCCACAGGGCCTGGCCGGAAGTGATCAACAGGTTGAGGACCGCGATGCACACCACAACGATCAGGAACAGGCCCACGCTGTTGATCCCCAGGCCCTGGATGGCATCGGAACCGACCACCGCCACCACGGTGCTGATCTTCGTGAACTTGAACAACGCCAGGAACTGGGACACGGCAAAGAACAGGACGATCAGCGGCGCAATCGAACGAACGCCATCGGCCATGAAGCGGGGGATGTCGGAGGCGGAGTCAAGTTGCCGTGAACCGGCGGCGAAGGCCGTGCCCAGAACCAGAAAGAACAACGACAGGAAGAACGCGATACCGTCCAGGAACGGGGATTCCAGGAACTCCCCGCCCTCGCCGCGCAACGGTGATCCCGCGGGAATGACGGCCGCGGCCAGCAGCGCGAGGAATGCCACCGCCGAGAGTCCGGTGGTTCGCAGTCCACGGCGTTCCTGCTGGTCGGAGAGCAGGGCGCTGGGACCCATGGCGGACATTGCCGCCGTGTCGGCCTGCTGGGTGTCGACCACCAGGGTGTGCTCACGCTTCTTCAGGATCAGCTCGGTGACCAGGGTGACCGTAACCGCCAACACGATGGCGGAGACCGTGGTGAAGTACATGTTGTCCGTGGCTCGAACGGTGACATTCTGATCGATGATGTGGGCGGCTTCGGTGGCTACCTGTGCGAAGACCACATCGCCGGGGGCGATCAGCGGATTGGCATCCCCGGCGGCATTGATCGAGACGAAGGCCACGATCATGCCCAGCATCGGCGAGCGTCCCACGGCCTTGAACGCCACGGCGCCCAGCGGAATCAACACCACGTAGGCGGAGTCGGAGAGGAACTTCGATAGCGCGCCGCCCAGTGCCACGGCGAACACCACGGAGCGCGGCGACACATTGCTGAGCGCACGCCGGGCGATGACTTCGAAGAGTCCGGACCTGTCTGCCACCGCGACGCCCAGCATCACGATCAGCACCGTGCCCAGCGGCCCAAAGGTGACGAAGGATTCCTCCGCGCCGGTCAGCAGGGTGCGGATGGCCTCGACACTCAACGCGTTGTTGACCCCGACAGTCTCTCCCGACGCAGGATCCGTGACGTGCACCCCGGCGCTGGACAATATCCAGCTGGCCACGGCGAGCACGCCGAAGAGGATCCAGAACAGCCAGAACGGATGCGGCAGTGCGTTTCCTGCCCGTTCCACTCCGGCAAGCAGACGGAGCCCTAGCGACTCACTGCGTCCTCCGATTTTGGTGATGGTCATGGATCCTCCAGTAGTGCGGTAGCCCTGAGCCATGGGGTACTCAGTGGCGTGGGAATCGATAACCCCACCGGTGATTTGTATTACATGCACTGCATTGCCGGGCGATGATTAGCCAATTTCCGACAATCGTTCCTGAAGTTGCGGTGAGGATTTGGCAACCATCCTCCGGGGCGCCTAAGGCCAACTTGATCAGGGCGCGGCAATGGCCCGGCCGGTTTGCCGCCTTTCGGAAGCATTCGGTTGGCGGGCAGAGGTCATCTGGTCAGGGTGGCCAGCAGGTCCGGGCCCATCCTGAGCACCGTGGCGGTGTCGATGCGGTGGTAGACCAGCTTTCCGTGGCGGTCCGAGACCACCAGACCCGCTTCGCGCAGCACCCGAAGGGATCGGGAGATCTGTGCCGCGGGCTGGCCGAGCCTGACCGCAAGTTCGGAGGTCGTCATGGGCTCGGCCGAGATGTGCCGGAACAGCTCCAACCGGGAGTCGGCACTGAGCGCGCTGAGCCTGTCACGCATCTGCTGGATCTGCAGGAGTTCCTCCTGCCGGGTCTGCGCCGGAAAATGGACGATGACCGGGTACCCGGCATTGTCCTTGACCGTGAGGTGGTTGCCGATCCAACGAGAGGGGACCAGCAGCAGCTCGCGCTGGTCCATCTTCACCCGGCGTTGCTGGAGTTTGTCGAAACGGACCTCAGAGGTTCCAAGGAACGCCTTGGCCGTGACGCTGAGCGAGGCGATCGTCGCGATGGGGTCGGCGCGGTTCAGCTTGCCTGCGAGCTGGGCTGCGGCGCGGCCGATGGTGAGGGCGAGATCCTCCCATTCCTTCCGGAAGAACGAACTCCAGCAATCCGAGCAAAATCCGATGATCCTTCGCCTGAACTCCTCCGGATCCTCGAGCAGTTGTTCGGCCAGCTCGAAGCGGCCCAAGGATCGCGACCGGCACGTGTCCAGGAACTCCCGACGGGTTTTTTCATCATGCAGCAGTTCCGAGGCTGCCGGGAGGTCCTTGCTGAAGCCGCGGATGGCTTCGGCCGCCATGGAGACGAACACCTCGAGCGGCAGGGCTGCCACGCCAGCGAGTTCACGGTCAAAGGTCTGGTTTGATTCGGTGCCCACCGGGAAGAAGAAGCGTGCGCGGAACCGCGCCCACAGGGGCGAGAGGGCGTTGAACTCCGCGATCATCCGGTCATCCAGATTCCGCGCGATGGCCTGAACTTCCGCGGACGATTCGAAATGATGGTCCGGCTCGGCCCATACGTGGAGTACCGCCATCAGCTCGGCCAGCGGGGAAACCGATACCCGCAGGTTGTTGGTGTCGAATCCGGCAAATTGAAGTGCAATGGCCATGAGTCCTCCTCTGCCATGCCGAATGTGTTGCGAACAATTGGCTCAATTCCGCCAATTGTCGCACGGGGCGCCGGTTCACTGGCTAACTTCTCATGGTGGAAGGCTCCGCCGGCGCAACTGAGAGTAACACCGGGAATTGAAAAACTGAGGAATGAGGTCGCAGTTGACTAGTTACATCGATGAGAGATCCTTGCTGTCTGAGGACGCGGGCCATCCGCAGGAATTCATGGTTGCGATGAGTGATGGATGCAGGCTTGCCACCGACGTATACCTGGGCGACGCTCGCGAACAGCCCCGGCCCGTACTGTTGGAGCGCACACCCTATGGGAAGCGTTCACGCCGGGATTCAGACCAGTCAATACATGACCAACCAATACCGCTGCCGTCCGAGATCGCCGATTTTTTCGTCCGGCGAGGCTATATCGTGATCCGTCAGGACTGCCGCGGCCGAGGTAACTCGGAGGGCGAATTCGTCAAATACCTCAACGAGGGACAGGACGGGGCAGACACGATCGCCTGGATCAAAGCCCAGCCCTGGTGCGATGGGCGTGTGCTGATGAATGGGGTTTCCTACTCGGCCCATGTGCAAACGGCTGCGGCGGCTTTGGCCCCCTCCGGCCTGGCTGCCATGTTCATGGACTCGGGCGGATTCTCCTCGGCCTATGAGGTGGGCATGCGCATGGGCGGCGCCTTCGAACTCAAGCAGGCAACCTGGGCTTTTCGCCATGCGGTGCGAAGTCCGGCAGCGGCAGGCGATCCCGTTATCGCTTCCGGGCTGGCCGCGCTGAACGTGGCGGACTGGTTCCACCAGACGCCGTGGCGGCGGGGCAGCTCACCTTTGAGCCTGGCCCCCGATTATGAAGGCTACCTGCTGGAGCAGTGGGCCCATGAGAACTTCGACGACTACTGGGCACAGCCTGCAATCTATGCCCGCGGTTCCTACGACAAGTTTCCCGATGTGCCAAGCTTCCACATCTCCAGCTGGTACGACCCCTACATTGCCTCGGCCATCGAGAATTTTCAGCAGCTCGGAGATCGCAAGTCCAGTCCGTCTTACCTGCTGTTGGGCCCCTGGACCCATGGGAAACGCTGCCAGAGCTACGCAGGGGACGTCGACTTTGGCACGGCGGCATATTTTGACGGCAATCTTGCTCCGTCTTATCTGGACTTTAGGGCTGATTGGATGGACGAGGTCCTGGGACGGGACACGGGTGCCGTGCAACGGGCCGCTGTCACCTATTTCCTGATGGGTGGCGGCAGCGGCAAGGCCACGACCCAGGGCCGGCTGGATCATGGCGGCCGCTGGGAACACGCGGCCTCGTGGCCTCCGGAAAACGCGCAGAAAGTCACCCTGTACTGCTCGCCAGAAGGAGCTCTGCTTCCCGAACCGGTCGCACAGGACACCTCTATCACCTATGCCTTTGACCCGAACAACCCGGTTCCCACCATCGGCGGCCAGGTCACCAGCGGCGAACCGGTCATGCGCGGCGGGGCCTACGACCAGGTGCCCAGCGACGAAATCTTCGGAGCCAGCCAGCCGCACCTACCACTCAGTGCCCGGCCCGACGTTCTGGTGTTCCGCACCCAGCCCCTGCAGGAGCAAGTGAGCATCGCAGGTGAAGTGACCGCGGAGATCTTCCTCTCTTCCTCGGCCAAGGACACCGACCTGACCATCAAGCTGATCGACGAGTACCCGCCGAGCCATGACTTCCCTCAGGGTTTTGCCATGAATCTCACCGAAGGAATCCTGCGGGTGCGTTATCGCAATTCCTTCACCGAACCTGAATCAATGGAGCCCCACCGGGTATACCGCGTCACGGTCTCGGCACCTGCGACCGCAAATCTCTTTGCCGCAGGCCATCGGATCCGCCTTGATGTTTCATCGAGCAACTTTCCGCGCTTTGACGTGAACTCAAATACCGGCGGGACGATTGCCACCGACAGGATCAAGATCGTGGCCGAAAATACCGTGCACATGTCGAGTGACCATCCGACATCGCTCTCCCTGCACGTTGTGTCCAGCTAGGGATATGAAGTGTCGGGCCGTGAGGTTCGGCGGCGCTG
>CAWFRB010000039.1:0-35235 GCA_963818105.1 uncultured Actinomycetota bacterium
TGGCCGCGCAGAATGACAGCAGCCCGGTCCAGCCCCAGAGCGGGAAGCCGAATCCCGCGATCAGCGGCGCGAGCGGCAGCGCGGCCATGCTCATCAACGCCGAGGCGCTGGTGGCCCTGCCCAGCAGCTCGGTGGGAACGGCCGCCATGAAGTAGCCGCCGATGCCCGCATTGATTGCCGGCGCCCCGAAAAGCGAAACGGCCAGGAACGCGCAGAGGGCCGCGATCGGTCAACGAACGGCAAGACCCAGAGGGCCGCGATGGCCAGCAGCAGCCCCGCGCAGGTGAGTGCGCCGCTGGGAACCCGTTTGATGAGTGCGGGCGTCCCCAGGCTCCCCAGGAGCATGCCGACGCCGATCGATGCCGACACCATGCCGATGGTTGCCGCCGATTCGCCGCGTTGTTGCAGCGCGAAAACGACCGACGTGATGGAGGCGTTGGTTCCGAGGTTGACGATGATGGAAACCAGCAGGATTGCTCGCAGGTCCTTGCGCCGCACAACCACTTCAGGCCCTCGCCGCTCTCCCTGGCGAAGCCGTGCACCCATCCGGTGCGCCCGGAAGGTTCCTGCCGGTTCGTTGCGGCTGCGTCCTCTCCCCGGTGCGCGGGGGCAGGACCATGAATTTGGCGAACAGCGTTGCCGCGGCGTGAATCGCTGCGACGGCCGCCATGGCCACGGTTTGCGAGACCGCCAGCAGGATTCCGCCGAGCGGGCTGCCGGCCAGGGAGACCACCGCGTCGCGGCCCTGGTTTGCGGCAAGGGCCGATCCGAGCTGGGTTTCCGGCAGCAGGTCCTTGAGCACCGCATCGGAGGTCGAGCCGAACAGCCCGTTGCGCACGGACATCAGCAGGTGAAGGGCCAGCAGGCTCCAAAAGGTCAGGTATCCGGTGGCCGCGGCGGCAACCAGGCCGAGCCCGATGGCGGTGCCGGCCATGCCGCCGATCATCATGAGCCGGCGGCGGTTGTGCCGGTCCGCCAGGACGCCGCCCGGCAACGTGGCGAGCATTCGGCCGAGCATCCCGACCGCGCCGATGATGCCGGCCTGTGCCGGGGAATTGGTGGCGATCAGGGCGATGAGGGGGACGGCAAAGGAATGCAGGGCGATTCCGAGGGCCGAGCCGGTGTCCGAACCGAGCCAGAGCAGGTAGTTCCGGTTGCGCCACAGTGCGGGAGCCGGGGTTGTGGCCGGGGCGCTGGTTTTGGTGTTCATGGACCCAAGGGTAAACCCGCAAATTTAGTTGCGCAATATAAATTGCGCAACTAAATTTGCGAGGTGCATATACTGGTCCCATGAGTGAAGAAGCGCCAAAGGCACCGGTCTTCGAACCGCGGACCATGACCTCGCCCATGCTCAAGGCCATGGCAAACCCGCTGCGCCGCCGGATCTTTGCAACGCTTGCCGCCATGGACGCGGCCAGGGCGGTGGACCTCGCCGAAAGGTTGGAGGTGCCGGCGAACTCGCTCAGTTTCCACCTGCGGGTGCTCGCCGAGGCCGGAGTCATCGAGGAAGCCCCGGAACTTGCCAAGGACCGGCGCGATCGCGTGTGGCGGATTGTGCCCGGGGGATTGGACGTCGGGTCGCCCGAGCACCCCATCCCGGCCGAAGGCAGGCTCGCCCTCAACGTCTACCTGACGCAGCAGGAGCAGGACCAGATGCGCCAGCTGCAGGCGGTCATTGCCTGGGGCAGGGAATATGCGATGGGCGAAGAGCCGATCCAAAAAGGCGGCCTGAACATGAACAACATGATGCTCAACGCCGAAGAGGTGGAGGAGCTCGATGAACGGGTGCGTGCGGTCATGCGCGAGATGAAGCTCAAGTCCGTCGCCGGGGCCCATGACGGAACCGACCGCAAGCTCTGGAACATTACGCTCATGACTCGCCCGCGAGGACCTGCCGGGGCTGGCCGGGGATTAAAATTCGGGGGTGTTCCCCGGCCGACAGGCCGGGGAACACCCCGAAGAAAAGCGCTTCCGGCTACGCCAGCAGCTGGCGCTTCGAGGAAATGACTCCGGTGTTGAAGCCGGCCAGGCGCAGGCCGCCGTGGAAGCGTGCGTGCTCGATCTTCACGCAGCGGTCCATGACCACGTCCAGGCCGTTGGCCTCGGCCTTGGCCGCGACCTCCTCGTGCCAGGAACCGAGCTGCAGCCACAGGGTCTTCGCGCCGACGGCGATCGACTCGTCAAGCACGCCGGGCAGGTCGTCGTGCTTGCGGAAGACCTCGACCATGTCCGGGGTCTCCGGCAGGTCGGCCAGCGACTTGTAGACGGGCTGGCCCAGGATCTCGTCGAGCACCGGGTTCACGAAGTAGACCTTGTACTTGGAGCTCGAGAGCAGGTAGGTCGCCACGAAGTAGGAGGCGCGCGAGGGCTTGTTGGAGGCGCCGACGATCGCGATCGACTTGGTGTTCCGCAGGATCTCCAGGCGTTCGGCGGCGTTCGGGCCGACCCAGGTGCGGGTCTCGGTGGCGGTCATTACTTGGCTCCCGTCGTGGCTGCGGCGCGTGCCGCGTCGATGGAGCACGCGGCCCCGTCGTAGGCTTCCTCGGCCGGTGCGTCGAGCACCTGCTGGGAGGCGGTCAGGGCCTGGTCCAGGTCCCAGAGGATGTCCTCGAGGTCCTCGAGCCCCACGGAGAAGCGGATCAGGTCCTCCGGGACGCCCGCCGCGACCAGCTGGTCGGCGGTGAGCTGCTGGTGGGTGGTGGAGGCCGGGTGCAGCACCAGGGTGCGCACGTCGCCGATGTTGGCCAGGTGGCTGGCAAGCTGCAGCGCCTCGATGAAGGCGGTGCCCGCGGCGCGGCCGCCGTTGACGCCGAAGCTGAAGACCGAGCCGACGCCCAGCGGCAGCAGTTCCTTGGCGCGCTCGTGGTGCGGGTGGGAGGGCAGGCCCGCGTAGTTCACGTAGGAAACGCGCGGGTCGGCATCCAGCCATTCGGCCACGGCCTTGGCGTTGGAAAGGTGCGAATCCATGCGCTGCGGCAGCGTCTCGACGCCCTGCAGGAGCTGGAACGCGGACTGGGCCGGAAGCGCCGGGCCGATGTCGCGCAGCTGCTCGCTGCGCAGCTTGGTCAGGAAGCCGTACTCGCCGAAGTTGTCCCACCAGGAGACGTTGCCGTAGGAGGCGACGGGTTCGGTCATGGACGGGAACTTGCCGTTGCCCCAGTTGAAGGTGCCGGCTTCCACGACGACGCCGCCGAGGGTGGTGCCGTGGCCGCCGAGGAACTTGGTGGCCGAGTGGATCACGATGTCGGCGCCGTGCTCGATCGGGCGCAGCAGGTACGGGGGAGTCAGCGTGGAGTCCACGACCAGCGGCAGGCCGGCCGCGTGCGCGACCTCGGCCAGGCCCTTGAGGTCGGCGATGTCGCCCGAGGGGTTGGCGACGACCTCGGTGTAGACGGCCTTGGTGTTCTCGCGGATCGCCGCGGCGAATTCGGCCGGGTCCGTGGAATCGACGAACGTGGTCTCGACGCCGAAGCGGCGCAGGGTCACGTCGAGCTGGGTGATGGTTCCGCCGTAGAGCTTGGAGGAGGCGACGATGTGGTCGCCCGCGCCGGCCAGGGCCGCGAAGGTGATGAACTCGGCGGCCATGCCGGAGCCGGTGGCCACGGCGCCGATGCCGCCCTCAAGCGAGGCGATGCGTTCCTCGAAGGCGGCAACCGTCGGGTTGCCGATGCGCGAGTAGATGTTGCCGTACTTCTGCAGGGCAAAGAGGTTTGCGGCATCGTCGGAGTCCTTGAAGACAAACGACGTGGTCTGGTAGATCGGGACGGCGCGGGAACCGTGCTCGGCGTCCGGGGTGCCGCCGGCATGCAGTGCGCGCGTGCGGAATCCAAATTGGTGTTCGGCCATGAGGGTGGCTGACTCCTTGCGTATGTGGCAACGGCCATCCGGGGTGTGGATGGCCCTCGCCTGTGGGGCTGGGGCTGTGCTTCTCCCGGGTCAATGCGGTGCCGGGTCGCCCCGGGGCGGGGTCCGCAAGGGTCCCCAGGGGTTCGGCACCGAAGATTGCTTACGCGCTCTCCATCGTTTCTGGCGGTAGCACCTTGACCACCGGAGTGTGGAAGGTTGCTGCGGCGTCATGGAACCAGATCTCTCGGCCGCTCGGGATGGGGTGTTGATCCATTGTGGCAAGAAATCGACCGACAGCCAAAGATTGTGAGCTTAGGTTGCGCATGTTGAGACGAAAATCGAAGAATCTGCGCCGCCTCCGTGGCCGGGATTTTGCCGGGCTAGGCTTGTGGGCATGAGTGCAACGTTGGTTTTGGTCCGTCACGGTGAAACAGCCTGGAATGCCGAGGGCCGTCTCCAGGGCCAAACGGATATTCCGTTGAACGATGTGGGCCGCGAGCAGGCCCACGCCGCCGGGCCAGGAATTGGCGGGCTCGCACTGGGACGTCCTGGTCTCCTCGACGCTGGGCCGCGCCGTTGAAACCGCCGAACTCATCGGGCAGAACCTGGGCCTGGCCCTGACCGAAAAAATGGGCGGCCTGCAGGAGCGCCACTACGGAAACGCCGAGGGCCGCGTGGTCTACGACCTGCCGCGCGAGGAAATCGACGTGCTGCTGCGCTCGGCCGAGCCCGAGGAAGCCGTGGCCGCGCGCGGCATCCGGCCGCTCTGCGAGCTGCTGGAGCGCCACGAGGGCAAGCGCATCGTCGTGGTGGCCCACGGAACCCTGATCAGGCTGACCCTCGACGCGCTGGTGCCGGGGCGCAAGACGCCGATCATGCGCAACGGGCAGATCCTCGAGGTCGACATCGCCTCGCTGCAACGGCACTATGCCGCCGCCCCCGCGCACTAGCGCGACCGCCGCGCCCGGCCGCACGATGGTGGGATGAGCGAAAACTTCTTTGGCGACCGCGGGTTCTATGCCCGCCGGGCCGGGCCTACGACGCAATGCTGGGTTCCCCGGCCTACAACAGGGTCTTCTGGGGCACCAGCCCCGACCAGTACGCGGCCTTCGCGGCGCGGGCCATCGGCTCGGGCGACGGACCGCTGCTCGAGGTGGCCGTGGGGACGGCCAGGGCCACGGCGCTTCTGCATGTTGCCAGCCGGCGCCCCACGACGCTGGTGGACCTGAGCGCGCCGATGCTTGAGGTGGCCCGCGAATCAATTCGCCGGGCCGCCGGCGGGGAAGTGCCCGCGCGCATCACCCTTGAGTGCCGGGACATGCTTTCTCCGCCCGACGGGCGGCGCTACGAAACCATCCTGGGCCTGGGCCTGCTGCACCTGGTCCCGGACGTGGGGGCGGTGTTTTCCGGACTGGGCGACCAGCTCCAGGACCACGGGTCGCTGCACCTGGCCTCGCTCATCCGGGGTTCGGCCCGGTCCAACGCCTACCTGAAGCTGCTCAAGGCCCACGGCGACATCGCCGAGATCCGCACGGCCGTCGACCTCTACGAGCTGGCGGTGGAGGCGGGCGTCGGCAACGTCTCCGTGGCCACGAGGGCGCCATGGCCTATGTGACCATCACGCGCTAGCTAGCCCTCGCAGATCTCCTTGATCTGCGCGATGCACGGCTCGTTTTGCAGGCTGGTGGTGTCCCCAGGGCGCTTCGCTCGAAGAGCTGGGTCAGCAGCCGCCGCATGATCTTGCCCGAGCGGGTCTTGGGCACGTCGGGCACAAAGACGATGTCGCGCGGCTTGGCGATCGGGCCGATCTGCACGGCGACGTGGTGGCGGAGCTCGGCCAGCAG
This sequence comes from uncultured Actinomycetota bacterium, assembly GCA_963818105.1. GTDB lineage: Bacteria > Actinomycetota > Actinomycetes > Actinomycetales > Micrococcaceae > Paeniglutamicibacter. The sequence goes on from CAWFRB010000039.1 coordinate 5,691, forward strand.
GGCCTGCTGCCTGGCCAGCGCCTCGTAGGGCAGCGAGGTCCCCACGAGGCTCTTGTCGAAGGGCACCACGAAGGCGGTGGCCGCGTGCCCGGTCTTGGCGTCGGACGTGGGGCACACCCCCGCCTCCACCACGGCCGGGTGGGTGACAAGCGCGGACTCGATCTCGATGGTGGAGAGCCGGTGCCCGGAAATGTTGATCACGTCGTCGGTGCGCCCGAGGATCCAGATGTCCCCGTCGTCGTCGAAGCGCGCGCCGTCCCCGGCCAGGAACCAGCCCTGCTCGGCGTACTTTTCCCAGTAGGAGGTGTAGTAGCGCTCCGGGTTTCCCCACACGGTGCGGGCCATCGACGGGCCGGTCTTGGTCAGCACGATGTTGCCCTGCACGTTCGGCTCCACCTCGGCGCCTTGCTCGTCGACGATGTCGACGGAAACCCCGGGCAGCGCGCGGGTGCCGCAACCGGGCTTGAACGCGGTGTCGTCCTGCCGCGGGGAAAGGATCGTCGAGCCGGTCTCCGACTGCCACCAGGTGTCGACCATCGGGATGCCGGCGGGGGTGTCGCGGCCGACCTGGCCGCGCAGCCAGCGCCAGGCCTCCGGGTTCACGGCCTCGCCGACGGTTCCGGCCAGCCGGATGGAGGAGAGGTCGTAGTCGGCCGGGATCCCGTCCGGGAACCAGCCCATCAGCGAGCGCACCAGCGTGGGCGCCGTGTAGTAGCTGGTGACCCCGTAGCGCTCGATGATCTCGAAGTGGCGCCCGGGGTGCGGGGCGTTGGGGACGCCCTCGTAGATCACCTGGGTGACGCCGTTGGACAGCGGCCCGTAGATCTCGTAGGTGTGCGCGGTGACCCAGGCCAGGTCCGCGGTGCACCAGTGGACGTCGGCGTCGCGCTGCTCCGGGTCCGGGTGGGAGAAGAGGAACTCGTGGCTCCAGGAGGCCTGGGTCAGGTAGCCGCCGGTGGTGTGGACCAGGCCCTTGGGCTGTCCGGTGGTGCCGGAGGTGTACATGATGAACAGCGGGGTTTCCGCGTCGAAGGCCTCGGGGGAGTGCTCGGTGCTCGCGGTGTCGACGGTCTCGTGCCACCACACGTCCCGGCCCTCCGTCCAGGCGATCCCGGACCCGGTGCGGCGCAGCACCAGCACGTGCTCGATGCTGTCCACCCCGGCCACCGCGGCGTCGGCATTGCCCTTCACGGGAACCGCCTTGCCGCGGCGGAACTGCCCGTCGGTGGTGACCAGCAGCTTCGCGCCGGTGTCCTCCACCCGGAACCGCAACGCCTCGGAGGAGAACCCGCCGAAGACCAGGGAGTGCACCGCGCCGATGCGGGCGCACGCCAGGGTGATGACGACGGTCTCCACCAGGACCGGCAGGTAGATGACCACGCGGTCGCCCTTGCCGATGCCCAGCGCGACCAGCGCGTTGGCCGCCTGCGAGACCCGGTCCTGCAGGTCCTTGTAGGTGATGGTCGCGGTGTCGCCCGGCTCGCCCTCGAAATGCAGGGCAACCTTGTCCCCGCGCCCGGCCTCGACGTGGCGGTCCACGCAGTTGTAGGCCGCGTTGAGCTTGCCGCCGTCGAACCACCGGAGCTTGGGGCCGCGCCGGGCGTCCCGGTCAACACCGGTGCTGCTGTGGATGGTGTGCCATTCCTCGGCCCAGTCCAGGCGCCGGGCCGCGGCGTCCCAGAAGGCCAGGCGCTCGTCTTCGGTCCACCTGTTTTCGTCGGGCAGTCGGGATTGAGCAGGTCGGTGGTTGCGGGGGAAAGCGTTGCAGTCATTTTCTTCTCCATTGATTCTGGCTGTAGCACCGGCCCCCGCGGGGGTGGTTGCTGCGGCGTCACGGAGCCAGGTCTCTCGGCCGCTCGTAATGGGTGGGTGGTTTCTTGCGGGAACCGGCCGCTGCCTAGGCCGCGTGCTGGGGTGCGCGCTGGCCGGCGAACGGTCCGCGGCGGTCGTCCGATTCGGCGGCGTCCGGTCCGGTGGTGTCCGGGGCCGGTTCGCGGGACTCGGTGCCGAAGAACACCGTCAGGGCGGAGCACAGGACGACGATGAACAGGGCCATGCCAATCAGCCCGTAGCCCGCCAGCCAGCCGGCGCTGAGCGTCAGGGTCGCAAGCGCCGCCAGTGCGCCGAGGCCGAACTTGACCGCCCGGCGGAGCCGCACCGGGTCGGTGCTCATGCGCCAACGCGCGGTCGCCAGGGTGACCAGGACCAGGGTCGTCACGTTCACGAGCATGCCGACCCATACCGGGTGGGTGCCGAGGAAGAACGCCGTGTGCGGACCAGCCTGCCAGCTGGTTCCACACGATGCCCGCGCCGAATCCGGCGACCATCGAGGAGTACACCGCGGAGCGGGTTGCCAGCGGCCAGAAGAAGACGGCCAGGACCGGGGCAAGGGTTGCGCCGTTGCGCAGCGTCCAGGCGAGGATGTTCCACCAGGCGGACTGCTCGGTGCGCAGGATGCTGAAGATGATCATCAATCGCGGTCAGCGCCACCAGCGACCACTGGGTGTAGCGGACCAGCTGCGCCTCGGTCGCCTTGGGGTTGATGGCGCTGCCGACGTCGCGGCCCAGGGACGTGGAGCCGGAGAACTGGCACGGACCGGCCCAGCCCATGGCGCAGGCCCAGACGCCCAGGAAGAAGACGCCGACCAGCGGGGCCGGCAGGACCTGCTCGATGTAGTGCGGGATCGCGACCAGGGCCAGCTTCTGCGACGGGACGACAACCGCGGCGGAGGTGCCGATCAGGGCGCCGATGATGATGAACGGAATGCCGAAGGCGGCCGCCGTGTAGAGGCCCTTCTGCCCGTCCGCGGGGGTGCGGCAGGACATGGTCATCTGGAATGCGGCCTGTGCCAGCGGGACGTTGACGATGAAGGTGCCGAACCAGGCGACGATCAGCGAGATCCCGGCATTTCCCGGGTCGAACATCTGCGGGTTCGTTTCGGCGAAGTCCTGCAGCCCGGAGAGCCCCGGCTTGGCCAGCACCGCGTAGGCGCCCACCGCCAGCATGCCGACGAAGACGATGCAGTTCATGGTCTGGTTGAAGGCAACCGATCGCATGCCGCCGCTCCACAGGAAGACCAGCAGCAGCAGCGCCGTGACGATGACCGCCAGGTGCAGGCTCAGCCCGGTGAAGGCGGTGAGCGCCGAGGCGAAGGCGATCGTCGTGGCCACCGACCACATCGGGAACGTGAATGCCGTGATGACGCCGGCGATGCCCTTGGCGAGCCGGCCGAACCTGTCGCCGATGATGCCGGTGACCGTCACCACCAGCTTCTCGCGCAGCGGCTTGACCAGCAGCAGGGCGATGAGCAGGATCTGCACGGTTTCGGCCACGCCGTACCAAAGCGCCGAAATGCCGGTGCGGTAGCTCAGCTCCATGATGGCGATGTAGGAGGAACCGGAGAACAGCCCGGTGATGCAGAAGGCAACGGTCCACGGGCTGAACGTGCGGCCGCCGACAAAGAAGCCGCCGGTCTTGCCCAGCGAGCTGCGGCGTTGGGACAGGCGTCCCCCGACGATCAACAGAATCGTGTAGGACAAGGCCGAGTCCTATGGTCCAGGTATCCAGCGGCGCTCATGCGGATGCACCTTTCAGGTGGGTCAATGGTGGATGTGCGCGGGGTGTACCCCAGCGCGATGTTGCAGGCGTTTTCGGCATCGTCGGGGGAAACCTGGGTGGAAAAGACCCAGTTGATATCGAGGTCTACGCCGGCGGCCTGCACCAGGTTGATGGCGGGGCAGCGGCGGTGGACCTGGGTGGTCCACTCCTGCTGCGCTGTCCGTGTCGTCCAGCGCCGTTTCGACGTGGATTTCCAGCCGGTAGGAGTGGAAGAACGGGGATACGTCGGCGGTGCCCGCGAATCCGCGGGTGTCCTGGGTGGCGATCGAGTAGGTTTCCAGGGCGGTGAACTCGATGCCCAGTTCCTTGGCGACCTGCTCGACGACCACGCTCACGCAGCCGTTGACTGCGCCGGCAACGAATTCCATGGGAGTGGGTGCGGTGTCGGTGCCGCCGATGCGGACCGGCTCGTCGATGTCGAACGAGAACTCGCGGATGTCGACGGTGGTGCGCATGTTTCCTTGCCAGGATCCCTTGGCGCGGATTCGTTTGTCGTGTGTCCCGTTGTTTTCGGGCACGGTTGGGAAGGCAGGGATTGACGTCATGATCTCTCCATCGGTCCTGGCGGTAGCACCGGGCCTCAAGGAGGTGGTTGCTGCGGCGTCATGGAGCCAGATCTCTCAGCCGCTCGGGATGGTTACTGATTCAATGAAAGACGATCGGATGACACATGGCCAAACCGGGCGTAACGTGACGGAATGTTCGAAGTAACCTGCCAAGTGGGAGGCCTGGTCGAATAATCTGCATCAATTTGTCCGATTCTCGCGCAATGCCGAAGGGCGCCCGCGGGACAGCGCGGGCGCCCTTCTAGCATCCGAGGAACGGACGGAGCCTGTTTACCTGTTTTCGGCCCTGGGCGCTCCCATTCCCGGGTTGATCTGGTGCGGCCCGCTCGCCGACGGCCGGACGTCGAAGTTGAACATTGCCGTGGGCAGGTAGACCGTCGAGCAGGAGTTCGGGATGTCAACGACGCCCGAGAGCCGGCCCTCGATCGGGGCCGCGCCCAGGAGCAGGTAGGCCTGCTCGCGGGAGTACCCGAACTTCGTCGAGGTAGTCGATCGCGTGGAGGCACGCGCGCTGGTAGGACAGGTGCGAGTCCAGGTAGCGCTGCTCGCCGTCGAGGGTGACCGAGGTGCCGGAGAACGCGATCCATTCGCTGAACTGCGGATCGACGCGGCCCGGCATGAAGATGGCGTTCTCCGAAACCCCGTAGGTGTCCATGCCGCCGCGGATGATGTCCACCCGCAGGTCGATGAAGCCGCCCATTTCGATCGCGCCGCAGAACGTGATTTCGCCGTCGCCCTGGGAGAAGTGCAGGTCGCCCAGGGACAGGTTCGCGCCGTCGACGAACACCGGATAGAAGATCCGCGAACCCTTGGAAAGGTTCTTGATGTCCTGGTTTCCGCCGTTTTCACGCGGCGGTGCGGTGCGGGCCGCCTCGGAGCCTACCCGGCCCCACTCGCCGGCCGGAACCCCGCCGAGCACGGCGTGCTCGGCCTCCGGCGGAAGCGCCAGCGGCGGGACGCGGTGGGGATCGGTGGCGATGAGGTCGCCCTCCCGCTTGTTCCACTTGGCCAACAGCGCGGCCGACGGGGCGGTGCCCATCAGGCCCGGGTGGATGAGGCCTTCGAAGGAAACTTCCGGTACGTGCCGGGATGTGGCGACCTGGCCCGTGAAGTCCCAAATTGCCTTGTAGGCGTCGGGGAACTGGTCGGTCAGGAAGCCGCCGCCGTTGTTCTTGGAGAAGATGCCGGTGTAGCCCCAGCCTTGGCCGGCCAGCGGTCCGCTGTCCTCCTGCGGAATGGGTCCCACGTCAAGGATGTCGACGATCAGGAGGTCGCCCGGCTTGGCCCCCTCCACGGCGAACGGACCGGAGAGCTTGTGGACGGTCAGCAGCGGTGCATCGAGGATGTCCTGGGCGGAGTCGTCGTTCTTGATGGCCCCGTCAAACCACTCGCGGCAATCGACGCGGAAAACATCGCCGGCCTTGACCGTGGCCACCGGCGGAATTTCCGGGTGCCAACGGTTGTGGCCGAGCTTCTCCTGATCCTCGAACTTCTTGGTCGAATCGAGCGGAAATATCACTTCTGGCATGGTGCTTCTCCTTAAACGATGTCGTACTTGGGCGGGGGATCCGGCGTCCGGTCAGGGGCGCGGAAGCTTTTGGTGCAAGGGGTTGTGGGTGTAGCGGGTTGCCTGTTTTGTCGCCCCGGTGCGGCCCGTGACCACTTCCGGTTCGTGCGCGCTGCGTTTCGTCGAATCAATGAGCTTGAATTCGGCGGTGTTGGCGATTGAAAGGCGGGGCGAACTCATCTGGCGCCGAGCCTGTTGCCGGCACTCGGGACAGGCCGTGGAATCCGGCACCGTTGCCATGGGGAATGCGGATTCAAAGACTGTTCCTTCGGGGCAGCGGAAGTCGTACAGCGGCATGGAAGGTCCTCTCGATGGGTACCGGAAGCTAGTGGCCTGCGGAGGTTGCAGGCGCGACCGAACTGTTGGCTGCCGTCAGGCATCTTGCGGCGGGATAGTGCGTAGGAGGCCAGGATCGCCAGAACGCCGATCACGGCAAGGCCCACGGCTTCGCCCGGCCCGGTGGTGTAATTCCCGGTCAGCAAAAGCAAGGCCGGAATGGTGCCGGTGATATGCGCGACGAATAATCGTGAACCAGCCGGTAAAGTCGTTCAGCGAATCCTTTCCCAGGGCCAGAAGCAAGAAGAAAAGGGTCCACAAGATGGCCCAAAGGAACCAGATCACTCCGAACAAAGGATCCTCGACCTGGATGAATTGCAAGACTCCAAAGACAACGGCAACGAAGGCGACAAACAGAGAAAACCAGCCCAGCCCCTCGCCGGGAAGGCCAAAGATCTGGTTGAGCCCGACGTATAGATAGGTGAAGCCGAAGAGATACAGGCCCGAGGCTCCGAGGATGACGGCCGGGTCGCCGTTGGCCTGCGACAGGATGATTGTGGGGAAAACGACCTGCATGGCCCCCACGAAGAAGTTCATGATTGCGGCCGATTTGCCGGGGATCTTTCCCAGCAGCATGAGTCCGTTAATGAAGAGAACTGCACCAACGTAGAGCAACCAACACTACCCATCGGGTGTCCTTTCGGCGTGGATGAAGCGTGACGGATCAGGAGGTGAACAGGGTAAAATAAGCTTGCTCACCTGCCCGTTTCGCTCAGGCTAGCTTTGAACCCGGGGTGATTCAAGGGGGCGCGTTGAATCACTGTTCATGCTCGCGAAAACTCTGGCCATCGGTGCGGGCAGCACGGTGGGCTGCGGTGATTAAACAGGGGCTGTTGATGGAAACCCGGCAACAGGTCGTTGGTGGCTTTACCGTCGAGTACGCGAAGGGAACCAAAGCCAGAAGGGGGTGATGCTTGACTACCTGTGCGCGTCGACCGGATCGTCCCGGGCCAACGCCCGCCGACGCCTGGCCGCCGAAGTGCGGAAGCCGGGACGTGCCGCTCCGGTGTCCATTTCCAAGCGGCGGCCCCGAAAATACGGGCCCTCCGCCATCACGCTGCTGGGCCGGATCTGGACGTTCCGCGGGGAACCCTGCGGCAAATACCTGGCACCCATCATGGCCGAGGAACTCGAGCGGCTGGAGCGCTTCGGGGAACTCGGGACGCAGTCCGAGTTGTTCACCGACGAGGTCCGTCGCGATCTGCTGTTCATGTCAGCGGCGAGCATTGACCGGTATCTGAAGCCGCTGCGCGAGCCCCGGTACCCCTCGGCACTGTCCTCCACCCGGCCCGGGGCGCTGCTGCGTTCGGAGATCCCGGTGCGCTGGTCGGGCAAGCCCATGGAGCAGGAACCGGAGTTCTCCGAAATCGACACCGTCGCCCACTGCGGACACAGCCTCAAGGGCGAGTTCCTGTATTCAACCACTCTCACCGATGTGTTCACCGGGTGGACCGTCAACACGTACGTGAAGAACCGCGCGCACCGCAATATCGTGACCGGGATCGACCTGCTGGCCCGGTCGCTGCCCTACCCGATCCGCGGATTGGATGTACAACGGCAGCGAATTCATCATCCGCGAACTGAAAAACTCCTGCGACGAACGCCGGGTCACGTTCACCCGTTCGCGCCCGGGAACAAGAGCGACGACGCCCACGTGGAGCAGAAGACCTGGTCCCGGGTCCGTGAGCAGGTCGGCTACCTCCGCTATGACATACCGGCCGAATTGGAACTGCTCAACGAGGTCTGGGAACTGGATCGGATCTTCGCCGCCTACCTGCTGCCCCAGCAGAAACTGGTCGAGAAGACCCGCCGGCGCGAAGGCCACCAAGTCCATGACAAACCGGCCACACCGCACAAGTGCGAGATCAGTCATCCCAGGGTGAAGAAGATGCCGGCGATCCGCATGAATGCCACCTTCAAGAGGATCCGGGTCATGGCGCTCTCACGCCAGATCATGGTCCTGACCGGCCGACTGGAAACCCTGTCCGCGGCCAATGGTGGCACCGCAACCAATCACCTCACCCAGACCCGATCATGAAGCAGTCATTTTCCGGAAGTTTTCCTCTGAGGCAACGTATTGATCTTCCCGGAGGTTTTTACATGAAGCAACAATGAGCCCAGGGGTCGATCAAAGTACAAATGTGACGCCGATCATTTGCGCGGTGCTACGCAACCTTGTAGAAATATGAACAACAACCATCCAGAGCGGCCGAGAGATCTGGCTCAATGACGCCGCAGCAACCCCTCCCCTTAATTGGGCGGTAGGTGCTCACGCCAGAGTCGATGGAGATCCAATCATGGCCGCTGAGTCCCCCCTTCACACCTTCGATGTTGAAACCGACCCCAATATTTTTGGGTCCGTCTCGCTGGAAGCGCTGGCAAGCAATGCGCCGGCTCGACACCTGCTCAAGCTGACGCCGGGTGTTCCGAACAACGGGCATTACGACGAACTGGCCGCGGTCTTCCGCCCGGTGTTTGCCCGGATTGCGGAGGGCGCCAGCGAGCGCGATGCCACGCGGACGCTCCCTTACGAGCAGGTCGGCTGGCTCAACCGCGAGCGTTTCGGCGCACTGCGGATCCCGGTCAGCGAGGGCGGGTACGGGGCAAGCCTGAGTGACCTTTTCCGCCTGCTCATCGAACTTGCCGAGGCGGATTCGCAGGTGGCGCACCTATGGCGTGCACACATCGCTTTCGTCGAATCGGCGCTCACGCTGCGGGACGCCGCCGTGCGCAGCCGCTGGACCGAAAGAATCGCCGCGGGCCAGATCGTCGGCAACGCCTACACCGAACGCGGCGGAAACACCTTGGGCTCGCTCAACACCACCCTGGAGCAGCGCGGGGAACGACTGGTTCGTGACCGGTGAAAAATACTATTGCACCGGCACCATCTATGCCGACTGGGTTGCCGTGGCAGCCTCCCACCCGAATCTTGCCGGCCGCCAGATTGCCCTGGTTTCCACGCAGCGCTCCGGCGTAAAGATCTACGACGACTGGGACGGGTTCGGCCAGCAGCTCACCGGGACGGGGTCCACGACATTCCAGGATGTTCCGGTCGACACCTTGTTGCCGGAGGAACAGCAAATCAACGATCCGGAATCCGCGATCTTCCAGCTGGTGCTGCTTGCCGTGCAGGCAGGAATCACGCGCGCGTCGCTGAACGACGTGCGATCGGCGGTGCAGGCCCGGACCCGCACCTTCAGCACCGGAACGGGTGTCCCGATCCGAAACGAGCCGCAGGTCTTGCAGCTGGTCGGTGAAATCTCGGCCACCGCCTTCGCCACGGATTCCATCGTGTTGGCCGCGGTCGCGGAGGTCGAGGTCGCACTTGCCGATGATTCGCTCAGCCCGGCCGAGCGATTTGCGGTATGTGAACTCGCCGCAGACCGGGCGCAAACGATCGTCCAGCCGCTGGTGCTTTCGGCCGCAACCAAGCTCTTTGACGGGCTCGGGGCCTCGGCAACCGCCAAGGGCTGCAACCTGGACAGGCACTGGCGCAACGCGCGTACCGTCGCCACCCACAATCCCGCAATCTACAAGGCCCGCATCGTTGGCGACTACGAGGTCAACGGAACCGCTCCCAAGCGCCTCAACGCCGTCGGCGACCTTGGCTCAACCACCGGAACAGCCGGCTACTAGCCGACTTTCGGTACAGACAACTTTCCCTGACACGGTTCGCTTTGGCGACCCGCGATTTCCCCTACCCCCTGCAAAGGAACATCATGAGCACGACTCCCGCACAACGCCAGATCCGTTTCAATGCCTTCGACATGAACTGCGTCGGCCACCAGTCTCCCGGACTGTGGAAGCACCCGAAGGACCAGTCCGCACGCTACAAGGACCTGTCCTACTGGACCGATCTTGCCAAGACCCTGGAAAAGGGAAAGTTCGACGGCATCTTCATCGCCGACGTGCTGGGCACCTACGACGTCTTCGGCGGCTCCAACGAGGTGCCGTTGCGTGCCGGAACCCAGGTTCCCGTCAACGATCCGATGATGCTCGTCTCCGCCATGGCCGCCGTGACCGAACACCTGGGATTCGGCGTCACGGCCGGCACCGCCTACGAGCACCCCTACCCGTTTGCCCGTCGCCTGGCCACGCTCGACCACCTGACCAAGGGACGCGTCGGATGGAACGTCGTCACCGGGCTACCTGCCCTCCGCGGCGCGCAACATGGGCCAGGAAGACCAGCTGGAACACGACGAGCGTTACAACCACGCCGACGAATACATGGAGGTCGTCTACAAGCTTCTCGAGGGTTCGTGGGAAGAGGACGCGGTGGTGCGCGATGTCGAGCGCGGCATCTTCACCGACCCGACCAAGGTCCACGAGATCAAGCACGAGGGCAAGTACTTCAAGGTTCCCGGCATCGCGATCACCGAGCCGAGCCCGCAGCGCACACCCGTGGTGTTCCAGGCCGGCGCCTCTCCGCGCGGCCTGAAGTTCGCCTCGGAAAACGCTGAGGCGGTCTTCGTGACCTCGCCGACCAAGGAAATCCTCAAGGAAACCGTCACCAAGATCCGCGATGCCGCCGAGGCCGCGGGCCGTGGCCGCTACGACGTGCGCATCTACGCCATGCAGACCATCGTCACCGGCCCCGACAGCGCCAGCGCCGAAGCGAAGTTCGAGGACTACAAGTCCTACGCCGACATCGACGGCGCCCTGGCGCTGATTTCCGGCTGGATGGGCGTCGACCTGTCCACGTACGGTCCCGACGACGTCATCGGCGACAACGTGAAATCAAACGCCATCCAGTCCTCCGTCGCAACGTTCCAGAAGGCCAGCGGCGACGACGGCAACCCCTGGACCATTCGCCAGCTTGCCGAATGGGTGGGCGTCGGCGGCTTCGGCCCGATCACCGTCGGTTCCGGGGCCGAGGTCGCGGAAAAGCTCATCGAGTGGGTCGAGGAAACCGACGTCGACGGCTTCAACCTCGCCTATGCCATCACCCCGGGCACGTTCGAGGACGTCGTCGAGTTCGTGGTTCCCGAGCTCCAGGCCCGCGGCGCATACCAGAGCGAGTACGTCGAGGGCACGCTGCGCAACAAGCTCTTCGGCAAGGGCGACCGCGTCCAGGATTCGCACAAGGCTGCAAACTACCGGCTCTCCGGCGCAAAGGTCGGCTAGCGGGCACTGCCCCACTGGTTGGCCGGGGCCCGAAGTCCAGCGCAACCAACTGCGTTTCCGACGGGGATCCCGGCCATGCCGGGATCCCCGTCCCGCCAAGTCAAGCGGGATCTTTCAAGACCCGGGCTCGAACCGGGCACCCGTTACGGGGCCAGGCTGACGACCAGGTTGATGGTGGTGGCCAGGATTCCCGTGCCAAACACAAACGCCAGCAGGCTGTGGCGCAGCGCCGCCGAACGCATCTCACGTGTGGTGATGTTTGTGTCCGACACCTGATAGGTCATGCCCATGCTGAACGCCATGTAGGCAAAATCGGTGTACTGCGGCGGTTCCTCCTGGTTGAAGTCGATGCCACCGGGCGCCCCGTCGTAGTAAATCACCGCATAGCGCAGCGTAAACAACGTGTGCACGAGCAGCCACGACATCCCCGTGCAGGTCAAGGCCAGCAGTGCCAGCAGGAACCGTGCGCTTCCATCGGCGTTCTTGCTGCCCACCATCACCAGGACGACGGCGGCCAGCGACCCCAGTGCCGCCAAGAGGATCAGCAGGTCCGAGGTGCTGCGGCCGGGGTCCTCCGCCTGGGCATGGGCGGCCGTGCGGACATGATCCATGGGGGCGATGGTCGACCACACCCAGAGGTTGTAGATCAGCGCGGCGACGCCCCAACCCACTGCCGGCGCATACAGCCAGGCGCCAAGAAGCCCCGTCAGCACGGCTGCGAGACCACCGCCGACAACCATGCCGATGATGCGCAACCGGCGGTGCCGAGTGCGTCTGAGCGTGCGATCTTCATGTGGCGATCATGCCACGGCCCGCCATCGCGGCGCGAGGATGATCAATCGAAACGTTGCATCATGTCAGCGCGGCACTTCGTGCTCGAGATCCTGGCGGAGCGAGGTTTTCGGTGGATTATCAACATGACGCTGCTATGAAGCAAAGCCGAGCGAAATTCGCGCGTCACAATCGGTCTTGTGACATTTCTTGGACGAAAAAACGGGCTAAAGACGGAGCTTTTCGAGCGATTTGTTTCAGAGGCGGTCATATTTGTTGGTCATATCGAAGATTCTGCGACAGACTTGAGTTGTTCCGCCGCGGTGAAATCGCCTGGAAGGTACGACACCATCCAGAGCGGCTGAGAGACCTGGCTCGTTGACGCCGCAGCAACCACCCCTATGCGTAGGGGCCGGTGCTACCGCCAGGACCGATGGAGATAGCCAAACTCTGCGCCGGTCCACCGACTACAGCCATGCCCCATGCCGGTAGTCGATTGATCAGCCATGCCGCGGCATTCCTCGGGTGAACCGAGAGGAAACACTCATGGGCAACACCAACCCACCTGCGAAGCGACGGCCGCGCCGGCCTCAGCCTCAAGATCCTTACCGTGCTGTCGGCGGCCACCCTTGCGCTGAGCGCCTGCGGCTCGGGAAACCAGGCTGCGGGAACGGCGTCGGGGCCGGTCAGCAACGAACCGGTCCAGGGCGGAACCTTCGTATACGCCGAAGTCACCCCGATCAACAACTGGCAGACACAGGCCGCACGCTTCTACGAAAAGTCCAATGTGCTCAACAGCGTGCTGGACCGGCTGACCTACTTTGATGCAAAGACCGGCAAGCTCGTCGGCTGGATCGCCTCGGATTTCAAGGCAAACGAAGACCAAACCGAATTCACCTTCACCATCCGTGACGGCGTGATTCTCGCGACGGAACCCCGCTTGACGCCGAGGCGGTCAAGGAAAACCTCGATGCCCTGGGCCTGGGCATCAAGAGCGCCCAGATCGCACCGAACGTCGATTTCTCCGCCTACAAGTCCGCCGAGGTCATCGGCAAGAACCAGGTGAAGGTCACGCTGTACACGCCCGGACGCCAACTTCCTGCGCGCCACCTCCTCCGTGACCGCCGGACTGGTCTCGCCGGGCACCCTCAAACTGGACAACGCCGGCCAGTCGGCCATCGCCAAGATCGTCGGATCCGGCCCCTTCGTCTTCGAATCCGAAAAGGCGGACGAGGAAGTCGTCTTCGCCAAGCGCGCCGACTACGCCTGGGCACCGGAAACGTGCGACAACCAGGGCGCCGCCTACCTGGACAAGCTCGTCGTCAAGTACCTGCCCGAGGTGGCCCACCGTGCCGGTGCCGTGCAGACCGGCCAGGTTGACCTGGTTCGCGGCCTGCAGCCGGTCGATGAAGACAATCGCTCGCCGGCGGCGGACCAGGTCTTGCCGGCCCAGGGCGTGGACCTGACCACCAACATGGCGGCGGTCCGCATCGCCAGCGGCAAGCTCGCCGACGCGAAGGTCCGCCAGGCGCTGCAGGTCGGCATCGACCGCCAGAGCATCAAGGACACCGTCCTTTCCGACAGCTATGTCATCGCCGGTTCCATCCTGAACCACGCGGCACCGGGCTTCGTGGACCTCTCCGCCGACCTCGCCTACAACCCGGAGAAGTCCAAGACCCTGCTGGATGAAGCCGGCTGGAAGGTCGGCGCCGACGGCATCCGCGAAAAGGACGGCCAGAAGCTCGAGGTCACCGTCACCAGCTCAAACAACTCGGTGGTCATCAAGCCGGCTTTTGAACTGATCGAGCAGCAGTGGCGCGAGATCGGCGTCAAGCTCATCAACCGCGCCGCGGACAACACCTTCCTGGCCACCGCCATGATCGATCCCAACATCGAATTCTTCGGCACCCGCCAGTTTGCCTACGGCGGACTGGGGCCGGTCTTCGGCCCGGCAACCAACACCCAGACACTGAATGCGGACACAGGAGCTCAATGCGCTGTTCGCCAAGGAACGCGCGGCCACCACCGAGGAAGCGCACAAGAAACTCGTCGCCGAGGAACAGCGCCAGCTGGTCACCGACAAAGGCATTGTCCCTGGTGCTCTGGGACGAAGTGCAGGTCTACGGCGGCAACTCCGACGCGCACGTCGAATTCACCTCAGGCACCGCACCCATCTTCCAGGGTGCCTGGAAGACCGGCAAGTAGACCATCATGGGCCGCATACATCGCCCGACGCCTCGGACAGGCACTGCTGGTCATCTGGCTGGCCTACACGCTGGTCTTCCTGGCGGTGCAGCTGCTTCCCAACGACCCGGTGACGATCTTCCTTTCCGCGGACGCTGCGGCCACCCGGAAACCATTGCCGCCATGAAGGCCCAATACGGCTATGACCAGCCACTGCTGGTGCAGTACTTCGGCCAGCTCGGCCGGCCTGTTCCGCGGCGACTTCGGCTATTCGCTGGCCTTCGGGCCAGCCGGTGGCCGAACGCATCGGGGCGGTGGTCGGATCGACCCTGGTCCTGGCCTCCAGCGCCTTCGTGATGGCAGTGGTTTTGGCGGTCATCCTGGTCGCCGCGGCCACGCTGGCTCGCGCACGACGGGGCTGAAGCGCTTGATCATCAACCTGCCGCCCGTTGTTCGCCGCGGTGCCGGTCTTCTGGCTCGGACTGGTGCTGCTGCAGGTGCTGTCCGATCCAGCTCGGCGTGATGTCGCTTTTCCCGGACGGATCGTTCGCTTCCCTGGCGGTGCCGGTGCTCGTCCTGGCCATCCACGTTTCCGCACCGATCGCCCAGGTACTGCTCAAGAGCACGGAGAACGTGTACGCGCAACCCTTCATCGATGTGTTGCGGGCCAAGGGCGCCTCCCCGTCGTGGATCTTCTTCCGCCACGCCCTGAAGAACGCGGCCGGCACCGGCCATGACCATCAGCGGAATCACCGTCGGCACCCTGCTTGGCAGGTTCGGTGATCACCGAGACGGTCTTCGCCCGCTCCGGCCTGGGCCAGGTGGTCTTGCAAGTCGGTGACAGCCCAGGACGTCGCCGCTGGTGCAGGGCTGGTGCTGCTGACAGCACCGCATTCGTCGTCGTGAACCTGGTCGTCGACCTGATCTATCCGTTGCTGGATCCCCGCATCCTCAAGACCGGAACGCACGGGGCGCCCCGCGCCCTCGCGGCCTGAGACACGAAAGGAGCAAGACAGTGAGCCTCGAGATCGACGAACCGTTGACCGAAGCAGACCTCCGCGGGCGGAACTCCCGGAGACCGATAGCCAGCGCGGCTGAACCGGCCGCAACCCGCGGCAGGAAGCGCACCGCGCTGCGCTCGCCGGCTTCTGGCTGACCGTGGCGCCGCTGGCCGTGGTGCTCGGCTGGGCCTGTTCCCTTCCCTGTTCAGCGGCTTCGACCCCATCACCGGCGTTCCGCGCAAAAGTTCCAGGAACCCAGCGCCGCGCACTGGTTCGGCACCGACCACCTGGGCCGGGACGTTTTTGCCCGTGTCGTCCACGGAACCAGCCAGACCCTGCTGACCGCGGGGCTCGCGGTCCTGATCGGCTGTCGTGGTGGGTACGGGCTTGGGCCTGTTCGCCGCGACCGCGGCCGGGTCGCCGATGCCGTGACCATGCGCCTGTCGACGTGCTCCTGGCGGTGCCGGGATTCCTGATCTCGCTGATCATCGTCACCGCCTTCGAACCGGGCCCAGTGTCGCTGGGCGTGGGCGTGGGCATCGCCTCGATTGCGTCATTTGCCCGCGTGGTCCGCTCCGAGGTGTTGCGCGTGCGCAGCCTCGACTATCGTGGAGGCGGCCTTCATGAACGGCGGCACGTACTGGTCGGTCGTGTTGCAAGCACATCCTGCCGAACTCCTGCGGCCCGGTCCTGGCACTGCTGGCGGTCGACCTCGGTGTGGCGATCCTGGCGATTTCCGGGCTTGGATTCCTCGGCTTCGGAGCCCCGCCGCCCACCCCCGAATGGGGTTTGCTCATCGCCGAGGGCCGCCAGTACCTGGCCTCGGCATGGTGGCTGACCACCCTGCCCGGGCCGTCATCGTCGCGGTGGTCGTCACTGCTGGCCGGTCTCGGCCGGCAGCTTCACAAGATCTTCCGCTTCTAGAAAGGCAGCACCATGAGCTCACACAGACCCAGCAGCCACTTTGCTGGAAATCCGTGATCTGAGTGTCCAGTACGGCACCGGCGAAGACCCGGTGCTTGCCGGGAGCCACCTGAACCTGGAACTCAAGGCCGGCGAGATCGTCGCGCTGGTCGGTGAATCCGGATCCGGAAAATCACGCTGTCCAAGGCGATCATCGGGCTGCTTCCCGGGCGCGGCAACGGATCACCGGCGGCGTCGTCAGCCTGTTCCGGCGAGAACTTGCTGGACCTTTCACAGAAGCAGCTGGAGAACATCCGTGGCCGCCGGATCGGCATGATTCCGCAGGACCCCGGGGCATCCCTGGACCCGGTGAAGACCATCGGATCGCAGGTCTCCGAGGTGTTCCGGCTGCACCCGCAGGGCCGCAAGCGCTCCAAGGCCGAGCTGCGCACCGAATCCATCCGGCTGCTCGCCATGGTGGGCATCGACAGGCCCGAACAGCGTCTGGCCCAGTACCCGCACGAGCTTTCCGGCGGCCTGAAACAACGCGTCCTGATTGCCATCGCCTTTGCCTTGAATCCGGAATTGCTGATCGCCGACGAACCAACCATCCGCCCTGGACGTGACAGTCCAGCAAACGGTTCTTGAGGTCTTCACCAAACTGGCCCGGGAACACGGACCGCCGTGATTTTCGTGACCCACGACCTGGCCGTGGCCACCGACATCGCCGATCGCATCGTGGTCATGCAACGGGGACGGATCCGCGAAGACCGACCGGTGCGTGAGATCCTCACGACGCCGCGAACATGCATACACGCGCCATGCTGCTGGCGGAAGCGGCACCTGCCCGGATCCCGGGAGCAGCTGCCGAAGCCCAGAGGCGAATCGCCGCTGGTTCCGGCCATTGAAGTCGCGGGCCTGCAAAAGGTCTATGGCCACGGAGGCAACGAACACGCAGCCGTGAAGGACGTTTCATTTGCCGTGCGCCCGGGAACCACTTCGCGCTGGTGGGGGAATCTGGATCCGGGAAATCCACCACCGCCCGCATGGTCATGCGCCTGCTGGATCCCACTGCGGGAACCGTGAAAATCCATGGCGAGGACGTCACCGGCGTGCGGGGAGCGGGCAAGCGCGAGCTGTGGCGCGGCCTGCAAATGGTCTATCAAAACCCGGACTCCGCCCTCGACCCGCGGCACACGGTGGCCCAGATCATTTCCGAGCCCCTGAGCAACTACAAGTTCGGGTCTAAAGTCCGAGCGGAAGGACCCGCGTGTCGCGAGCTGCTGGATTCGGTCAACCTGCCGGCACGCATGGCAGGGCTTGGCACCAAGGAACTTTCCGGCGGACAGCGCCAACGCGTGGCGATCGCACGGGCCCTGGCGCTCGGCGCGAAGACTTCTGGTCCTGGACGAGGCGCTCTCGGCACTGGATGTGCTGACACAGGCGCAGATCCTGACACTGCTCGGGCGACCTGCAAGCCAACCACGGGTTGTCCTACCTCTTCATCTCCCACGACCTGCACGTGGTTGAACGCATCTCCCACGACGTGGGTGTCATGCGCCGAGGCGAACTGGTCGAGGTGGGGGCCACCGCCGATGTCTTCGGCAACCCCAAAAGCGAATACACGGAACTTCTCCTGGACTCGAACCCGGGACGCCTCCTCAGGGAATTGGCCAACACCTAAACCCAGCAGCACCAGACTTGAAATCTGAAGCAGCAAAGGAACAACAATGAGCACCACGCAACTTGCAGGAACGTACCGCCGAGTCACGCTATGCGGAATTGGCCGAACGTTTTGCCCCGGTCTTTGAACGGATCGCCGAGGGAACCGTCGAGCGCGAAAACAACCACGTTCTTCCCTTCGAGCCGGTCAAGTGGCTCAAGGAGGCAGGTTTCACCACGCTGCGGGTGCCCGCCGAACACGGTGGCAGACCCGATCAGCCACGAACACCTGTTCCGCCTGATCGTCGAGCTTTCCGCCGCCGACTCAAACGTTGGCCACCTGTCTGCGTTCGCACTTCTCCTTCGTGGAAACCATTGCCCTGCAGCCGGAGGAATTCCAGCTGCGCTGGTTCCCCCGTGTGCTTGCCGGGGAGATCTTCGGAAACGCCGCCACCGAAAAGGGCGGCAACGCGCTGGGAACCACCAACACCAAGCTGCGCGAGGAATCCGGCAGCTGGCTGCTCAACGGCGAGAAGTACTACACGACCGGTTCCATCTTTGCCGACTGGGTGGTCGTCATGGCCAGCACCGAGGGAGTCGACGGGCGCCAGTATGCGATTGTTCGCGCCGATGATGCGGGTGTGCGGATCATTGACGACTGGGACGGCTTCGGACAGCCGCTCACAGGAACCGGAACCGCGATCTTCGACAACGTCGCGGTGCCCTATGAGGACATCATCCAGCGCAAGGTTTCCTCCACGCTCGAGCCCGCATTCTTCCAGCTTGCCCTCCTGAGCGTGCTGGCCGGCATCGGCCGTGCTGCACTCGCCGACGCCGCGGACCTGGTGCGCAACCGCACCCGCACGTTCAACACCGGTTCCGGGGACCTGTTCCGCAACGACCCGCTGATCCAGGAAAAGGTCGGCCGCATTGCGGCCGCCGTCTACGCTGCGGACTCGATTGTCTTCGCCGCCGCCCGCGACCTTGATGCGGCGGTTGACAAGTCCCTGGCCCTGGATCCGACGGCTGCCTTTGTCCGTGCGGAGCTGGCGGTGCAGCAAGCCCACGTGGCGGTGCCAAAGCTCGTGCTGGATGCCACCAGCGAGCTCTTCGACGTCACCGGGGCCTCCTCGGTGTCCCGCGGCAAGTCGCTTGACCGACACTGGCGCAACGCGCGCACCGTGGCCACCCACAACCCCGTGGCGTTCAAGGCCCGCTCGGTTGGCGACTACTACATCAACGGCACCATCCCCACGGGCCTTCACTCGATTGGTGAAGCCAAGGATTCACAGACGGAGAACAAGTAAATGGGTACCTTTGATGCGCGTCCGCGCCTGTTGCTCAGCGCCTTCCTGATGAACACCTCCAGCCACATCCTGGGCGGGCAATGGAGGCATCCGGAAGCCCAGCAACACCGCTTCAACGAACTGCAGCTGTGGGTCGACCTGGCCAAGCAGCTCGAAGACGCAAAGTTCGACAACCTGTTCTTCGCAGACGTCGTGGGTCTCTACGGCGACCATGAGGGTGGCTGGGCCTCCCAGGTGCGAAAGGGAATGCAGGTCCCGTCCCACGACCCGATGGTCTTGTTGTCGGCCTTGGCCGCGACCACCAAGGACATCGGCCTGGCCATGACCAGCTCCGTGGTCCAGGCCTCGCCGTTCCAGTTCGCGCGCCAGCTCTCCACCCTGGACCACATTTCAAATGGCCGCGTGGCCTGGAACATCGTGACCAGCGTCCTGGAAAACTCGCACAAGAATTTCGGTGCAGCCGGGTTGACTGCCCACGATGACCGCTACGACTGGGCGGACGAATACGTTGAGGCCACCTACAAGCTGTGGGAAGGATCCTGGGAGGACGACGCACTGCTGGCTGACAAGGAGTCGGGCATCTACGCGGACCCGTCAAAGGTCTACAAGATCAACCACCAGGGCAAGCGGTACTCGATCGAGGGCCCGCACCTTGCCTTGCCGAGCCCGCAACGCACGCCGTTCCTGTTCCAGGCCGGTTCATCCGCGCGTGGACGCCAGTTTGCCGCCGAGCACGCGGAAGCGACATTCCTCTTTGCGC
Source organism: uncultured Actinomycetota bacterium (assembly GCA_963818105.1). Classification (GTDB taxonomy): domain Bacteria; phylum Actinomycetota; class Actinomycetes; order Actinomycetales; family Micrococcaceae; genus Paeniglutamicibacter. Next base: position 25,491 of record CAWFRB010000039.1, read on the forward strand.
CGCATCCTGAGTACGTTTCCAAGCAGGTGGGCAAGATCCGTGAGCTCGAGGCTGCCGCGGGACGTGCCAAGGGCGACGTGAAGGTATTTGCCGGGCTGTCCTTTGTCGTGGGCAGCACCGAGGAAGAAGCCAAGCGGAAGGAAGCCGAGTACGACGAGTATTTGGACCTGCACGCAATCGTCGCTCACATTGGCGGTGGCATCGGCATCGACCTGGGCGGGTTGGATCTTGACACCCCCTTGGGCGATGTCGAGACCGAAGGTGCCCGCGGCGTCCTCGAAGCCGCCATCGCCTCGGTGCCGGGTGGAAAGCCAACCATCGGCGACCTGGCCCGCTACCGGGCCAAGGCGCAGCAGATTCCGGCACCCCGGAGCAGATCGTGGATGAGATCGAAAGATGGCAGGATGCCGGCATGGACGGGCTGAACATCATGAACCAGATCCTGCCCGGTTCCTACACCGATTTCATCGATGGAATCCTGCCCGAACTGCGCAAACGCGGGCTGGCCCAAACCGAATACGCACCGGGGACGTTGCGCGAAAAGGTGTTCGGGCGCTCGGCGCGCCTCGAGGAAAGCCACCCCGCGGCTCGGTTCCGCGGCGCTTTCACCGAGTACTCGGCGGCCAACACCGAGCGCAGGCTCGAAAGCATCGGATAGTAGTTCGAACACAATCAACGGGCGGGGTTCCGCGGCCAACACGTGTAGGCCGCGAAAAACCGCCCGTTGGACCGCTGGTGGGGTTGGGCTTCAAAAGCCGGATTCGGTTGTAGCGTTGGCTACATGAACACATATGGCAACAAGCGCCATGAGAACGACCCGGAAGTCATTCAACGGCTGTTGAGTTCGCCCGCACGCTGGGCGGTGGTCGGATTGAGCAACAATCCCCTGCGTGTGGCCCCGCGGGTCGCGATCTTCCTGAAGGAACGACTGGGCATGGAGATCGTCCCGGTTTCCCTGCGTGGCGACAGCGTCCTGGGGGAACCCGGGTACAAGACCCTGGGGGAAGTCCCGGGACATGTCGACGTGGTTGATTGCTTCGTGAATTCCCAGAAAGTCGGGGCCGTTGTCGATCAGGCCATTGCCATTGGAGCCTCGGCCGTATGGCTTCAGTTGGGTGTCATTGACGAGGGTGCCGCAGCCAGGGCCAAGTCGGCAGGGTTGGACGTCGTCATGGACACCTGCCCCATGATCGAATATCGGCACACGTGAGAGTGCTGTTTTAGCGGCTCTTCGACTTTGGGCGTGGTGACCGGGTGTTCAGCACGGCCGGCGGCGTGCCGTGTACAACAATATCCGCCAGCGGTAGTTGTGGTGGTTGACGTATCCGCGGCCGATCCTTTTGATGTTCTTGGCCGTCAGGTTCGCGGCCTCGCTGCGGGCATTGGTCAGCCGGGTGAGGCAGAAGGTTTCCAACTCCGCTTCCACGCGGTGAACGTCCGGAACAGCGACTTGGCCTCGTGCATGTCGGTGGCCTTCACCGAGGCCTGGAGCTTCTCCCACGCCTTGGCGAATGATTCGGTGTCGCGTGTTTTCAGCAGCTCGCGGACGTGTTCCTTGATCGCGTAGACGACCCCGAGCTCGATATCCGATGCCAGGATTTCCTTGAGCCTTTCGGTCTGTTTGAGTGAGAGTTTCTCGAGGTTGCAGGTGAGCAGTTTCCGGTATTTGTAGGCCGGGTCGGTCATCTTGCCGCGGCGGCCGTTGGTGTCGTGGGAACGGCGCCGGCGCACCGCGGTGACCATCTGGTTGGCGCGCTGGATGATGTGGAAATGGTCCACGGAGATCCGGGCGGCGGGCAGGGACTCGCGGATGGCCTTGCGGAACTCGGCGGACATGTCCATGGCCACGTACTCGATGTTCCGCCTCCAGTGTTCGGGGCGTTGGGACATCCAGTCGGTGACGGCCTTGCCGCGGCGTCCGTCGACGATGTCAAGGATCGTGCCGGTGTCCAGGTCCGTGAACACGATCGACCACGGCTCGACCCGCATCATCTTTCCGGTGGTTCCCAGCACGAAGCGGACCCTGCGGAAGCGGTGCTCGTCGACGCCGAGGCGGCGGACCAGGCGTTGGTCCACGTCCAGGATGATCTGTTCGGTGACCAGGAGCTTGCGCATGACGGTGGGCCAGGAGACGCCGTGGGCCTTGGCGATGCCGGTGACGGCGCGCAGCTCGTGGATGGCGTCCTCGACGATTTCCCCGACCAGCCTGGTGGTCAGCCGGGACCGCAAGGGGATCTGGTCGGTGACCTGCACGAAGGTCCGTTTCGGGCAGGCTTCCTCCTGGCAGACCAGCCGGCGTTTCTTCACCAGTACCTCCAGGTCCTTGCCGCCGCAGGCCACGTCCTTGACCCGGTGCACGGGCCGGGCCTGGATCGGCGGGAGAACACCCCGCAGGCAGGGCACGGCGCCTCGGGGCTGCGTGGTTCGACCAGCACCGAGCGGGAATCTCCGGCGCCGTCCACGCCCAGCACCGCATAGTCATCAAGATTGAACAGGTTCGACGCAGCATCAACTGCGCCCGTATCACTTAACACGGCTCGTGGTCCTTGGAATTATGAATGTCTTAGTCAACACCCATAATTCCGTAGGGCTGCGGGCCCTACTTATTTGATGACGCCACGCTCAAAGTCCGAGAGCCCGTATCGTTGCGCAACGCCGCGTAGGATCGGACGCTGTCGGATGCGACGTGGGCCGACATCTGGCAGTCGTTCGCCGAGGACATGGGCTTCGCGGATCATCCGTGGGTGATGGTGCGCCACGGTCATGACCATGTGCATGTCGCGGTTTCCCGGGTCAGTGACCTGGGGGGAGGTGCGGCATGCCCGAAATGACCGCCGGGCAGCCCCGGAGCGCCTGGAACACGAGCGTGGCCTGGAGCAGGCTCCGCGGCGGAGGGTCCAGCCGAAACTGGCGGTGAGCGCCGAGCGCGAGGAGTTCAAGGGCAAGGCCCGGACGCTGGGTTCACACCGCGCCGTGAAAGAGCTCGAGCAGCGCGAATTGGAAGAACAGAGAGGACGGAAAATTCAGAAGATGCGAGAGGCGAGTTTCCCGAACCCGCCCACGACTCGTGGACCATCCCACGGGATCCAACCCGCGCCCCGGAACATCATCCAGGAACGGAAACCCGACCGGGACAACGGGAACGAACTTTAGTAACTGGGGCTCTCCCCGTGTCCAAAGACGAGCTGTGGACTAAAAAATAGTAGGAGTAGGAATTAAAAGTAGACCGGTAGTCCAATGCATCACGAGCTGCAAGGGACTACCGGCCGTTTTACCTACTTACTACTCCATGAAGTCTTGGATACGTTCCCACGCTGAGAGCAAGAAGCGTCCCAGCCCAACGAAGAACGTGCCTACAACCCATGGGTCACGCTTTTTCTGCTTATCCATATGGCTTTCCTCTAAAGGGCAGCGAATGGACCTACCAAGACCAGCGTCTTGGTGAAAGCCGGAGCTCGTGGCGGTTCTCACCTTGACTGTTAATCAAGCAGAACCTAGACTGAAATTGTCTTAAACACAAGGAGTCATAGGTCCTTGTAAGCCATTCAGTTGGCTTAACGTTTCATCGAGAAGTCCGCCTGCCAGCGGGCTTCTGTTGTTTAACACCGGATGTCCTTCGGCCATCCTCGGCCCCCCTTGAAGGGCCATAGCTATAAAGCTAGCACATATTAAATCGATTCACCCGCGTGATTTCAAGGTAGAATAACCATCGGTTAGTTGTTGCTGAAAAATTGATGGTACGCCAGATAGTGATTGTCTACTACAGTAGGTGACAAGTAAGTCCGTTGCTGACCGTAGAAGAATGTAGGACATCAAATTCCAGTGCATACCAATACAGCAGCCTCCTCTTCAGCAACCGAAAAAGTCGTTGACGTAGTTGACGAAGAAGTTGATGAAGCGGACGCCGAAGCCCTGATAAAGGCCGCAAAAGCGGAAGAGCAGGCCCATCTCCTGGCGCAGGCTCTCGAGCGCTCCAAAGAACTAGCCAAGGTCGTAGACAGGAGCGTAGGCGCGCGCAAAGCAGTGCCGATTCGCAACTCCTTCGTCCGAAACGACGACCCTGACAAAGATGCGCCGTTGAAGAAGTTGGTAACGGGCGGAGGCGGCCGCGGGGCCGCTGTCCCCGTGATGCTCTATGTCGCCCTGATCTGGAAGTGCGCAAAGAAGCCCTTTAGCGTGAAGCTCTCTGCGCGGCAGTGGGCCGGGCTTTTGGGCCTGCCCGATGCCTCAGGCAAAGGAGCTCGCCGAATTGCCAACGCTTTGCAGACACTCAATGACCTCAAGCTGATCAAGCTCGACAAGGCGCATGGCGAGGTATCGACGATCACGCTTCTGGATGAGTCAGGCGACGGTTCCGAGTACGAGTTTCCATCAACGGCCTACTCCAAGGGTGGGTTGAATCGAGACCTGTACTTCAAGGTTTCGAGCAAACTTTGGACTTCAGGAAAGTTTCAGCAGCTAAGCGCTCCCGGTTTGGCAATGCTACTGATCCTCCAAGAGGAAGGCGGGCACAAACCGAGTAAGAGTCCGTTTAAAGTCATTGCGCACGATCCCTCAGGGAAGCGAAGTCTGGTTCACCTACCGAGAACTTCCCCACCCGATATGGCATCAGCGCTTCCATGCGGTCCCGTGGAACCAAGGAACTCATAGAGGCGTGCCTGCTGGAAACGACACGCAGGCCAGTTGGCCCCCCAGGAACTCTGGTGTCGTTTACGACAGAGAAGCTCCGCAAGGTCTACACGCTCCAGGGAGAAGCCGTGGTGGTGGATAAGGAGACTTGAGGTCAGAGCGGGTGAAGGCACTAGCGAAGAAACCAGCACCCAAAGCAAAATCCCTCCGCCAACAAAGAAAGCAAACAGCAGCTGACGAAACTGGCTAAGAAGTAGTTTTCAGTGCCGCTCAAATCTATTTCCGCTGAGTGCAGATTTTACTTGAGCGTATACAAAGGGAACCCTTTAGCAACGGTTCTAGCCGAGGGTCCATCGCTTCCAGAATGATTTTCTTGTTGTGGGCTCTTCTGCTGCCGCAAGGTTCCTGTCTTCGCTTCCCCCTGGCATATCTTGCGTGCGATTCCTCGTCGTGGATTGCTCGATTGCCGGTCGAGGTATCACTGATTCGAGGATGCGCAGGGCCCTTTCGGCTGTTTCAGCGCGTTGACGCTGAATGTCCCCGACCTGTTCGGCAGCTGTCCGGTGAGCGCGCTCAATGGACAGGGCTGTTTCCAGCTCAATGACGCGGTTTTTTAGCTCGTGCTGTTCGCGCTGAGATATGTCATGACCTATGTCAGATTGTCCCTGAGATATGTCACCGGACAGGGTTTGAGACACCTCTACGGAAGCTCCTGACACAGGGTTGAGCCCGGCTTCCAGCAGATCAGGGAGTGGGATCTTCCAGATCCCCCGAGGTGTTTTGTAGGCGTTGGAGAATGCGCCCTGGTCGAGCCGGCGACGGACTGACGAGCGGGAGACCCCGACCAGGTTGGCGGCTTCGGCCAGTGTGAATGTTGGCCGCTGGTTCACTCGGCCGATTCCTTGTGCAGGGCGTAGTGCACTGCACGTGCAGAGATCCCCAGTTGGTCACCGATTGCCCGCATGGACAGGCCTTGGTCACGTAGCTCGCGGATTCTCATATGTCGTTCTTCTGCTCGGCCAAGGTAGACATCACGTGGTTCAGAAGTCCATGCACGGATCGTTCGAGGCGTGAGACCAGTCCTTTCAGCCAGCTCACGAGCAGATCGTCCTTGCCTAGGGATGCGTTCAAGACTCATTGATTGCCTCCAAAATCAACGAATGGGTCATCTGCGACTTCGCACGAGACTCGTGTTTTATTTTCCCGCTCTTTCGTCCGCGTGCGGATTGCATGGCGATGATAGTTGGCTTCGTAGACGGCTGCTCCGTCGAGCCACATGCGGGATCGGGTGGTGATCCAGCGGTGGATGGATACGGCGATGTGGTGTGCTTCGCTGCGCGGCAACGGGTCGGAGAATTCGGCGTTGAGGTGGTGCACGTGTGCGCTGATTGCTTGCCAGAGTCCGGATGGGTTGCCGAAGTGGTGGCGCACTTCGCGGTAGGCCCAGGTGCGGGCGGTTTCGAAGATCGAGCAGTTGCGGCCGAGCCCTACCGGGTTCTTGCGCCTGGTGCGTGCCCAGCCGGGCGGGGGCATGAAACCGAATGTGCTGAGGCGTTCGTCCAGTTCGCGCAGGCTGTAGAGCTTGTCGGTGTACCAGGACGCGTTCCAGCCCTCGTGGGTGGGGTTCTTGGTGATCAGTCCGCTGTAGGCCTGGTCGCCGTCCACGGAGCGGCGTAGGCCCTCTGTTACGGCGCTGGCGTACGCGAGCGGCTTGCGATGGGCGTACTCGGTGCGTGTGACTGCCTCTGCAAGTGCCCAGACGGCGTGTGCGTGCCCGTTTTCTGGATTCTCGACAACGGCATTGGGCAGCCAGTCATGGCGATCCCAGATAGCGCGCAGGAGTGCGTCATCGTGGTCGATGTCGACGACCAGCAGATTCGACATCGCTCGTGGGTTCGCTTCGACGTAGCGGCGCGTGAGTGCTTTGGGTCGACTCTCGCGGTAGATGCCTGCTTGGAGGTCATTTGACGCTAGCGGCCTTCGAGGAAGCCAGAGCTGTTCCCAGTCGGCGTCCTGTTTGGTCGTCTTTGTGGTCATGAGTGCAAGCCTTGCATCTGCGAAAGAAAACCCGGCGCATTTCCCTCGGCGTGTTACAAGTAGGAATCTGAACCAAGTCAGATGTTTCTACCTCCCCGCGTCTACCAGCGTTCGGTCCTCGGCTCGCCCGGTTGCTCCCAGCTTGGTTCCGACAGCAGCGGGTTAACACGATGACGGCCGTGCCGCCTACAGGGCAGACCCCCGCAAGCGGCACGTTCCTAGAGAACCTCTACCCAACCCCTGCACAGGCAGCCACTGTCGGAAGAATCATCTGCCACACTGTCATGCCAAAACTGGCAATACTGGACCGGTTGCAATCCAGGCCAGTGCACTCATGTTCTCTTTCTCCTGCATGTCATTTCCTTTCAAGGAGCTGATACCTCTCTCTGGTTGCGGCGCGCATCAGAATTTGACGGGCTTACGACTGAACATGGCAGACCCTCGATGAAGTGTGTGGGAGACTCCCGTCTAGGAATTTGCGCTGTACCGGATACTCCGACACAGCACGGGGGCACGCTTCGCAGGTGCCCCCTGGATCAACCTCCGCTTCGCTGCGGTTGATGGGCCGGCCCCGCTCCCTCCGCGTGTTCACTTGGGGTCGTCGGTCCCGTGTCCGGCCCCCTGTCCCGAGCGCGCTGGCATTCTCCTTCGTCGGACGCTCTGGGACAGATGCAAGGTATGATTATCCGTAACAAAAAACTGTCGCATCGTTCGTTCCTCACTGACAGTTGTTTGTTCCTGGCTCATCGCCCCTTGCTCCTGCGGAGGGCTTGTTCTCGACCGCGGGGCGGTCTCGGAAGGATGGTTCGCATGGCCTTGTTTTCCCGGAGGAAAACCCGCCGCACCCGCTACATCCAATCCGTTCGTTGCCGCCTGCGGAAAGGCTTGCGGGCAGCAGCGAGCGGGAAGCAGCGGAAGCTGCAGCGGCGCGTCCGGTGTTCGAGCCGCGCAAGGGTGGCCGGCCGACGGTGGAGAACCCGCGCACGCGTCGGGTGTCGATGTCGTTGACCGAGGAAGAGCACGCGGCCTGGACCGCAGCCGCTCAGGGTCGCGGGCTGTCGGCGTGGGCGCGCGAGCAGGTGACCGCGCAGCTCGAGGCCGATCATCCGCGGGGCAATGGTGCCGAGGTTGCGAAGCTGCGCGCGGATCTGGGGCGGGTGGGGTCGAACCTGAACCAGTTGGTGCGCGCGGTGAACTCCGGCCACGCACCAAGCAGTCCCGAGTTGTTGGAAGCGGTGCAGGCCACCCGCGAGGAACTGGCCCGCGTGCGGGGTGAGTTGCCGTGATCGCGAAAATCACCCGGGGGAACAATCCCGGGGACATTGGCGCCTACCTGCACGGGCCGGGCAAGGCGAACGAGCACGTCTACGAGTTCGGCGGATCCAAGCATTCGGGCGGCATCGTGATCGCCTCCAACATCGGCATGGAGGGACACACCGACCCGAGCAAGTGGGCGGGTGAACTGCGCAAGGCGATGCACACCCGCCCGGAGATCAAGAACCCCGTCTGGCACGTCTCCCTGCGCAACACCGCCCAGGACCGGACGCTGTCGGATGCGACGTGGGCCGACATGGGTCAGTCGTTCGCCGAGGACATGGGCTTCGCGGAGCATCCGTGGGTGATGGTGCGCCACGGGCACGACCACGTGCACCTGGTGGTCTCCCGCGTCAGCGACATGGGGGAGGTGTGGCATGCCAGGAACGACCGCCGGGCCGCGCAGAGCGCCTGCACGAAGCTGGAGCACGAACACGGCCTAGTGGAGGCCCCGCGGCGGCGCGAAGGCCGAAACTGGCGGTGAGCGCCGAGCGGGAAGAGTCCAGGGCAAGGCCCGGACGCTGGGTTCACACCGCGCCGTGAAAGAGGCTGAACGGCGTGAACTGGAAGAACAGAGGGCACGGATTCAGAAGATGCGGGAGGCGAGTTTCCCGAACCCACCCACGACCCGCGGACCGTCCCGGGGATCCAACCCGTGCCCCGGCGCATCATCCAGGAACGGACACCCGAACGGGACGATGGAATGGAGCGTTAGAGATCAATCCGTACGGGGTGTGAAGCCCGTACGGGACTTCACGTTGATGGGGCCAATCCGGGTGCTGGCTCCTCTTGATCTGAACGAATCCGTCCCGTAAGCGGACCCTTAACCGACCCTGAACATGGTGAAGGCCCGGCAGCATCCGTGACGGATGCTGCCGGCCTTCGTGAGGACTCCTGCTGTTTAGCGGCAGCGCCACCCGGTCATGCCTTGGGTGGCCCAGGGGCGCACATTCGCGGTGAAAGCCACGCAGTTTCCTCGCCAAACCCAACCCTTGGCAACCAAGACGTGACCCCAAAGGCCGGCGTTGATAGCCACAGTGAGTTGGGGGACGGGGGTGACGATCCTCGGAGGCCGGCCATTGCTGAGATTGACCGTCTCGGTCCAGTTCAGGTAGGTCGTGCACTGCCCGTTGGAGCAGTAGGTTGTTGCTGCCTGGGAGGGGGCAGCTACACCAACGCTGACTGCTGCCATGATTGCCAAAGTGGTGACGAAGGTCGCCAGTCGCCTCCTAAGAGCCCGGATCCTCGACTGCCGAGGAGCGGTATCGGAAGCTGGGGCTGAGTACGAGGTGAGCTTGCTTGCTGACATGTCTGCCTCCAGTTGGGAAGGATCCTGGGTGGATCCGTTGCAAACAGAATGCACCACAGGATATGTGGTGTCAATGATCTATTCACCAGTGGTGAGATGCCGAGCGAGTAATTAAATGACTGAGGGAGTGTGGTTGCCCATACTCCCTAGGATGGCGCCGACGTGGCGATCAGTTCCCGGCTATAAGTGCCTGCTGTAATTCGCGAAATCCTCCTGCTGTTGGCGGAGCTTCTCCGCTACTCTCTGCGGGTCAAGACCTTGAGTGATGCCGTCTTGGATGAGTTGACGCATAAGTTCTGCCAAGGTCATCTTTTCAAGGCCAGCCAGGGCTTCAAGCGCCTTATGCTGCTGCTCGGTCACACGCACGGTGAACGAGACGCTTGAAGACTTGACGTTGGCATCATCGGTTTTTTTCTAGTTTTCGTGGCGGACATGCAGCTCTACCTCTTGGTTAGA